>NZ_JBSFSO010000071.1:0-23834 GCF_053589795.1 Micromonospora sp. NPDC003241
TGATGTAAGGAAGGGTCCCCTGCTAACGCCTCGTGCATAGCAGGGGACCCCTCCTAACATCCGTCAGCGGTTCAGGTGTCGCCGCCAGTCGCGGGGGACCCGGTCGGTGGGGCCGGGTACGCCCTGGTCGAGGGGGCGGTGTGCGGGGGCGGCGAGTTCCGGACCCTGCTCGTACATCGTCTGCTGGGTGTAGTCCCAGAACCACTCCTCGCCCGGCTCGTAGCTGCGGACGAAGCTGTGGCCGGTGGCGGCGGCGTGGGCGCTCGCGTGCTGGCTGGGCGACGAGTCGCAGCAGCCGACCTGCCCGCACCGGGCGCAGCGCCGCAGGTGGACCCACCAGCCCGGCGGGTCGGCGGCCTCGCAGTCGGCACATCCGGGGCCGCTGGGTGGGACCGAGGGGTCGATGCCGTCCATGGGTCTCCTCCGTGAGAAGTGGGTGGTCACCGCCGGGTGCGGCGGGTCAGGTCCGGCTCGTGGCCAGGTGTGGGACGTCGCGCAGGCTGAGCGCGACGGGCGGCGGCAGGGGACCGTCGCAGGCAAAGGACGTCAACAGGTACGCGACGAGCCGTCGGGAGGCGGCCAGCGCCGCGTCGGCGGAGTCGGCGACGATACCGCCGTTGGCCATCAGCAGCAGGACGAGGTCGTCCTCGCTGAAGTCGGGGCGCAGCCGCCCGGCCGCCTTGGCCCGTCGGACCAGTTCGCCGAACCCCCGGAGGCCGCGTTCGCGTTCCCGGTCGAGGTCGATGGCATGGGGCAGCGACGCGACGACGGCCGCGCTGAAACCCCGGTCGACAGCCTGCATGGCGCACACCTTCTCGACCAGCGTGCAGAAGCCGCGCCACGGGTCGGGGTCGGCCAGGGCCTCGTCGACCACCGACACGCAGGCCGCGAACTGGTCGGCGAAGACCTCGGCGACCAGCGACGCCTTGGTGGGGAACCGGCGGTAGAGCGTCGCGACGCCGACCCCGGCGCGGCGGGCGATCGCGGCCATCGGCACGTCGAGCCCGCGTTCGGCGAACAGTGCGCCGGCGACCTCGACGATCCGGTCGCGGTTCTGTCGCGCGTCGGCGCGCAGCCCGTCCACATCCGGCATCCGAGAGGCGGTCCCACTCATCCTTCTCACTTTAGCGTAAGCGGATGGTGCCCTCCGCTTAACCTGTTACGTTGGCGGGCACCGAGATCCCTGGAGGTGTGGTGCGCTACCGGATTTCCCTGCCCGCCGGAGCCGTCGCGCGGGTGAACGCCTGTGCCCTGACCCTGCGCTCCTCGCGCCGATGGGGTCGCCTGGTCAGTCGGTATCTGACCGTCGTCACCTACACCGGACGCCGCTCGGGACGCACCTTCAGCACCCCGGTGGGATACCGGCGTACCGGCGACACGGTGACGATCCCGGTGGGCCTCGCCGACGCCAAGAAGTGGTGGCGCAACTTCCTCGGCGAGGGCGGCCCGATCACGCTGCACCTGGACGGCGTGGACCGCACCGGCCACGCGGTCGCCCGACGCGACGGGAAGGGCCGGGTCACCGTCACCGTCCGCCTGGACGCCTGATCCCGACCGACCCCGAACGATCCCGGCGGACCTCGACCCGCGTCTCCCCGGCGACCGGGGATGTTAGGAGGGGTCCCCTGCTATACACGAGGCGTTAGCAGGGGACCCCTCCTTACACGCGGGTGAGGAAGGTGGCGAGGCCGTCCAGGACGCGGGTGACGTCGCTGTCGTCGTTGTACGGGGCCAGGCCGAGCCGGAGCGCGTGCTCGTCGTCCAGGCCGAGGCGACGGAACGGCTCGTACGCGTAGAAGGAACCCGCCGGGGCCAGGACGTCGTGGTCGAGCAGGAACCGGTAGGCGTCGCGGGTCTTGCGGCCGGGCAGGGTGAGCAGCAGCGTCGGGGTGCGGTCGGCGGCCCGGGAGTGGACGACCACGTCGGGCCCCAGGTCCGCCAGTCCCTCCTCGATCCGCTGCCGCAGGCGGGTCTCGTGCGCGTCGACGGCGTGCAGCGAGGCACGCAGCCGCTCCCGCCGGGACGTGTGCGTCGGGTCGTCGCCGGGGGCGATGTCGGCGAGGAAGTCGACGGCGGCGGTGGCGCCGTCCAGCATCTCGTACGGCAGGGTGCCGAGTTCGAAGCGCTCGGGCACCACGTCGGTGGCCGGGATCAGCTTGTCCGGTCGCAGCGTCTCCAGCAGGCCCGGGTCGGCGGCGAGCACCCCGCAGTGCGGTCCGAGGAACTTGTACGGCGAGCAGACGTAGAAGTCGGCGCCGAGCGCCGGCACGTCGACGAACTGGTGTGCCGCGTGGTGCACGCCGTCGACGAAGAGCAGTGCGCCGACCGCGTGCGCGGCGTCGGCGATCGCCCGGACGTCGGGTCGGGTGCCGAGCAGGTTCGACGCGCCGGTGACGGCCACCAGCCGGGTCCGCTCGGTGACGGCGGCGGCCACCGAGGCCGGGTCGAGCTCGGCGGTGGTCGGGTCGAGGTCGATCCAGCGCACCTGCGCACCGGCCCGTTCGGCGGCCAGCACCCACGGCCGGACGTTGGCGTCGTGGTCGAGCCGGGTCACCACCACCTCGTCACCGGGACCCCAGTCGCGGGCCAGGGTCCGGGAGAAGTCGAAGGTCAACTGGGTGGCGCTGCGGCCGTGCACGATCCCGGCGGCGGGTACGCCCAGCAGGTCGGCGTAGGCGAGCCGGAACGCGCCGACGGCGGCGTCCGCGTTGGTCTCCGAGACCGCGCCGGTGCCCCGGTTGGAGATCGGCGCGGTCATGGTGGCGGCGACCGCGTCGGCGACCGGCCGGGGTGTCTGCGTGCCACCCGGGCCGTCGAAGTGTGCGATGCCCGAGGCCAGCGAGGGGAAGTGGGCGCGGAGCGCGGCGACGTCGAACCCGGTCGGTCCGGCGGATGCGGTGGAGGTCATCTCGGTCTCCTGGCGGTCGAGCGGGTGGTCCGGCACCGGCGAGGGGCGCGACGCCTGCAACATAGTGCAGGCCGGTGCGCCGGTCACACGGTGTCGGCCCGTCGGTCGGTGCGCGTAGTCACGGGCGGCGGGGGCGGCGATGGCCGATTCGGCGGTCTAGGCTGACGCCCGGAAGACGACATTGGTCCGAATGAGACTGAGGGTGCGAACGTGGTGGACGGCACGGCGGTGAACGGCGGCGAACAGGACAGGCCCACTCTGGACACCGGAGTGCCGCAGACCGCGCGGATCTGGAACTACCTGCTCGGCGGCAAGGACAACTTCGCCGCCGATCGCGAGGTCGGCGACCAGATCATCGCCAACCTGCCGCAACTCGCGCAGAACGCCCGGCTGTCCCGGGCGTACCTGGCCCGGGCGGTGCGCCACCTGGCCGGTACGGCGGGCGTCCGGCAGTTCCTGGATGTGGGCACCGGCCTGCCCACCGCCGACAACACCCACGAGGTGGCGCAGTCCGTCGCCCCGGACGCGCGCATCGTGTACGTCGACAACGACCCGCTCGTGCTGGCACACGCCCGCGCCCTGCTGGTCGGTACGCCCGAGGGTGCCACCGACTACGTGGACGCGGACCTGCGCGACCCGGACCGGATCCTGCGCGAGGCGGCCCGGACGCTGGACCTGGACCAGCCGGTCGCCGTGATGCTGATGGGCATCCTGGGGCACGTCGAGTCCGACGAGGAGGCGAAGTCGATCATCGACGGCCTGCTCGGTCGGCTGCCCTCCGGCAGCTACCTCGCGATGTACGACGGCAGCGACACCAGCGAGGCGGTCACCGAGGCGGTCCGGATCTGGAACCTCTCCGCCAACCCCCGGTACCACCTGCGCAGCCCGGAACGGATCGCCGGACTGTTCGAGGGACTGGAACTCGTCGAGCCGGGCGTGGTCTCGGTGACCCGCTGGCGTCCCGACGGCGACCCGGCCGAGCTGCCCGAGGAGATCGACCAGTACTGCGCGGTCGGTCGTAAGCCCTGACCGGGTCAGCGGCAGTAATCAGTCGTCCGGCATCTAGCTGGCAGGCCATCTCGTTGGTACTGTCGCCCGATGCCGACGGATTTCGAAGCTGAGGGCGTCGACCGCACCCGTCTGGGCCGGCTGCTCGCGCGGGAGCGGTCCACGTTCGTGGACCGCCACCCCCGCTCGGCCGCCGCGTACGCCGACGCCCGGCACCTGTTCGGCAAGGTCCCGATGACCTGGATGAACAAGAACGCGGCCGGCTTCCCGGTCTATCTGGACCGGGCGCGCGGGGCCCGGGTCACCGACGTCGACGGCAACGAGTACGTGGACTTCTGTCTCGGGGACACCGGGGCGATGGCCGGACACTCTCCGGCACCGGTGGTCGAGGCGGTCACCCGACGCCTCGCCGACCTCGGTGGGGCGGCCACCATGCTGCCCACCGAGGAGGCGGCGGCGGTCGGTGCCGAGCTGACCCGCCGCTTCGGGCTGCCCGCCTGGAGTTTCACGTTGACCGCCACCGACGCCAACCGGTGGGCCATCCGGCTGCTGCGCGCCGTCACCGGCCGCCCACGCATCCTGGTCAACAGCTACTGCTACCACGGATCGGTGGACGAGTCGCTGATCGTGGTCGGGCCGGACGGGCGGCCCACCAGCCGGGCGGGCAACGTCGGCGCTCCCTGCGACGTGACCGCCACCAGCCGGGTCGCCGAGTTCAACGACCTGGACGGGCTGGCCCGCGAACTCGCCCACGGTGACGTGGCCGCGGTGCTGATGGAGCCGGCGCTGACCAACATCGGCATCGTGCTGCCCGAGCCCGGCTACCTCGACGGCGTTCGCGCGCTCACCCGGCAGCACGGGACCTACCTGGTCAACGACGAGACGCACACGTTCTCCGCCGGGCCGGGCGGCGCGACGGCCGCCTGGGACCTGGCGCCGGACGTGGTCACCATCGGCAAGGCCATCGGCGGCGGCATCCCGGTCGGCGCGTACGGCCTCTCCGCCGAACTGGCCGCCGCGCTGACCGGCCGGACCGACCTCGACCTGGTCGACATGGGCGGGGTGGGCGGCACCCTGGCCGGTAACCCGGTGTCGATCGCGGCCACCCTGGCCACCCTGCGTGAGGTGCTCACCGACGAGGCGTTCGCCGGCATGGCCGAGGTGGCGACCGGCTTCGCCGATGGGGTGGGCGCGCTGTTCGCCGAGTACGCGGTGCCGTGGTCGGTGAGTCGGCTCGGCGCGCGGGTGGAGTACCGATTCGTCGACCCGGCTCCGCGTACCGGCACCGAGTCGGCCCGGTGCGCCGATGCCGACCTGGAGGACTACCTGCACGTCTACCTGCTCAACCGGGGGATCCTGATGACCCCGTTCCACAACATGGCGCTGATGTGTCCGCAGACCACGGTCGAGGACGTACGCCGACACCACGAGGTCTTCGGCGACGCGCTGGGCGAGCTGGTGGGGTGACCGATCGGATGGGAACAGTCGAAACCTATTGACTATCGATAGTTAGCGAGTGATAGTCGATACATGCTGGTGACACGTTGGGCGGTGGCCGCCCTCAGAGTCTTCCTCGTGGTGCTGTTCGGGATCCTGGTCGTGTTCCAGACCCTCTCGCTGCCGGGGCAGTTCGCCCACATGGCGCAGGAGTCACCGGAACAGGCGTACCTGCGGTGGCCGTTGACCGCGGTCACGGTCTTCTGGGTGCTCTGCGTCCAGGTGGTGGTCGTCGCCACCTGGAAGTTGCTCACCCTGGTCAAGAATGACCGAATCTTCAGCCCGGCCTCGCTGGTCTGGGTGGACGTGATCGTGTGGGCCGTCGCCGCCGCCTGGGTGGTGCTGGTGGCCGTGTTCCTCTACGTAGGATTCAGGGCCGACGACCCCGGAGTCCCGTTCCTGCTGCTCCTGCTCTCGACCGGCGTCGCCGTGCTGGGGCTGCTGATGGTGGTGCTGCGCGCGCTGCTGCGACAGGCCACCACGCTGCGGACCGACATGGAAGCGGTGATCTGATGCCCATCGTGGTACGCATCGACGTCCAACTCGCCAAGCGCAAGATGAGCGTCGGTGAGTTCGCCGATCGGGTCGGGCTCACACCGGCGAACGTGGCGGTGCTCAAGAACGGCCGGGCCAAGGCCGTCCGGTTCAGCACCCTGGAGGCCATGTGCCGGGTGCTCGAATGTCAGCCCGGTGACCTGCTCGAATGGGTCGAGGAGTGAGCCTGGCGGAGCCCGACCGGATGGTCGGGCCCCGCAGGGTGTCGCGGTCAGGAGTGCCGAGCGCGGGGCTGGAGGTCAGTAGCCGTAGCGGCTCTTGAGGTGCCGCCACCAGTCCCGGAACATCCAGGCGTCGAACTCGGTGATCGAGCTGGCGCTGCCGGCCCGCATCAGGAACCCGCCGACTCCGCTGGGCGTCCAGTCGTAGAAGTCGTCGAGGCCGAAGGTGTGGCCTATCTCGTGCAGCAGGATGTGCATGTTCTCGGCGTTGAGGTTGTTCATGTAGTACTCGCGACCCATGCGTTGACCCCAGTCGCCGCCGGCACCGCCGCCGAACCCGTCGGTCAGCCAGAGCGACTGGTCGTAGTGGCGGGCCACCCCGCCGGGGCAGTTCGGGTACTGACCGCCCTGGTTGAAGAAGCGACCGCACTCGGGGGCGCACTGCGGGGCGTTCTCGCGGATGTTGTTGACGTAGACGTCGACGCTGGTGTCGGTCCACTGGAGCTGGCTGCGGTTGCGGACAGCCCAGCCGACCACCCTGATCGGCACCTGCTGGTACGGCCAGGCGTTGTGCCCGACCATCACGTCCATCCACTTCTTGTACTGCCGGGCGAGGGTGGCGTGGATCTGGTCGCGCTGGGCGGCGGTGACGGTGGCGCTGGAGTCCCACCGGACGCAGAAGTTGAGGTAGCCACGGTTGGCCATCACCTGGTCCCAGCCGTAGTTGCGGAACCCGTACAGGTTGCCGTTGTTGTAGGTCTGCTCCACGTGCTGCCACACCTGGTTGAGCGGGTTGACCAGGTGCGCGGGCGGGTTCCAGCCGCTGGTCGGCGGCGGCGTGGTCGGGCTCGGTGCCGGGGTCGTCGGGGCCGGCGTGGTCGGTGCCGGGGTGCCGGGCGCACCGGTGCAGGTGACGCCGTTGAGCGCGAACGTGGTCGGCGCCGGGTTGCTGCCGTTCCACGAGCCGTTGAAGCCGAACGAGGTGGCGGCTCCGGTGCCCAGGGCGCTGTTGTGGGCGACGTTGGTCGCGCTGACCCGGCTGCCGCTCTGTGTCACGGTGGCGTTCCACGCCTGGGTGACGCTCTGCCCGGCGCCGTACGTCCAGGTCACGGTCCAGCCGTTGAGCGGGTCGCCGAGGTTGGTGACGGTCACCTCGGCCCCGAACCCGCCGGACCACTGGTTGGTCACCCGGTAGTCGACCCGGCAGCCCGGGGCGGCGGCCTGTGCGCCGGTCACCGCCAGGGTGGCCCCGCCGGTGAAGGCCAGTGTGGCGACGACCGCCACGCCGAGCCGTAGTCCTGTTCGGGGTGATCTCATGGGTGGTCCTCCCGGTGTCGGAAACGCCGTCGGTGGACACACCGACGGTGATAGATTGGCGTCGATGTAAACTAAATGGTGGCAGGTGGGCGGGTTGGCCGAGTGGCCAAGTGTTCGCAAACCCTGCCGTATTCGACGCTCGGGTCTTGCCGAAAAGGTTTTCGTAGGCGAGGCTGGCCCACTTGCCTCCAGTGCGGGCCTCCCGGCGAGCCGTCGGCACCGAAATCCAATGATCTCCAGGGTCGGTTTTCACCAGAGATCTCCTGAGAGGGATTGCCGAAACGGTTTTCGAGGTTCATTGTCGGAGATCAGACCACCGGGGTCTTCCGAGCGTGCTCCGACCATCGGTCCCGGCGGCACGGGCGACGCATCGGGGACCTCTGGGCGAGGAGAGCAGACGATGATCGAGAAGAGCGGCGGGGCACGGGCACGCGCGGCGAACCGCGGGGCCGGCACCGGACGGTCCACCGGTCGATCGATCATGCGTGACGTCGCGGCTCGGGCGGGGGTGTCCTCCCAGACGGTCTCGCGGGTCCTCAACGGTCACCCGTACGTCGCCGACGACACCCGCCAGCGGGTGCTGGCGGCGATGCGGGAGCTGGACTACCAACGCAACCCGGCGGCCCGCGCCCTGGTCACCCGGCGCTCCGGCACGCTCGGGATCATCGGGTACGAGAGCCCGCTCTACGGGCCGACCTCGATGCTCTACGCCATCGAGGGCGCGGCCCGCTCCGCCGGCTACTTCGTCAGCGTCGCCAGCGTGCGGCACCTGGACCGGCGGTCGGTGCTCGACGCGGCGGACTGGCTGCGCCGGCAGTCGGTCGAGGGGCTCATCGCCATCGCGCCCAAGCCCGCCATGGCCGGCGCGCTGGCCGAGGCGGCGGGCGAACTGGCGGCGGTGACGGTGGGTGGCGGGTGCAGCGACGAGATCGCCAGCGCGCAGATCGACAACGTGGCGGGCGCCCGGCTCGCCACCCGGCACCTGCTCGACCTCGGGCACACCACCGTGCACCACGTGTCCGGCCCGGACGACTGGCCGGAGGCGGAGGAGCGGATCCGTGGGTGGCGGGAGGCCCTGCGGGCCGCGGGTGCGCCGGTGCCCGCCGTCCTCCCCGGGGACTGGAGCGCCAGCACCGGCTACCAGCAGGGGGAGCGGTTGGCCGCCGACCCCGACGTCACCGCCGTCTTCTGCGCCAGCGACCAACTCGCCCTCGGCGTGCTGCGAGCGCTGCACGAGGCGGGTCGGCGGGTGCCGGAGGACGTCAGCGTGGTCGGCTTCGACGGCACGCCGGACGGTGCGCACTTCCTGCCGCCGCTGACGTCGGTGCGGCAGGACTTCGCCGAACTCGGCCGGCGCAGCCTGGGACTGCTGCTGGCGCAACTCGACCCGGCGGAGCAGACGCCGGTGCGACGGCGCGACCTGCTGGTGCCGGAGTTGATCAGCCGGCGCAGCGCGGCGACCCCGTGCGGTACCGGTCGACCGCTGCGCGCGCTGCGACCGGCCAGCCTGATCGGTTAGCCCCGGTGGGCGTCCGCCGCAGGCCGGCTGCGGACGTCGGCACCGCGTCTGGAGTCCCCGTCGACCTCCTCGATCGGCAGCGCCTACTGCGCCCCGGTGCGCGGTTCAGCGGTGCACCGCCGGTCCGGTCGACTCGCGGACGACCAGGCGGCCGGGTTGCCGGATCACGCCGCTGCCGGGGTTGCCGTCGAGGGCGGCGTAGAGGTGCTTGACCGCGGTCGCGCCGAGCCGCTCCAGGTTGAGGTCCACGGTGGTCAGCGGTGGTCGGCAGTCGGCGGCGAAGAACTCCCAGTTGTCGTAGCCGACGATCGCCACGTCGTCCGGGATGCGCCGGCCGAGGTCACGCAGTGTGTCGGCGACCCCGGCGGCCAACTGGTCGTTGCCGCAGAAGATCGCGTCCACGTCCGGGCGGGCGGCCAGCAGCAGGCGGGCGGCGTGCCGGCCCCACCGTTGGGACCACTCGCCGAACAGCGGGTCCCCGGCGGGGTCGAGGCCCGCCTCGGTGAGCACCGTCCGCAGCCCGGCCGCCCGGTCCCGCGCCGAGCGGTAGCTGTCCGGGCCGGTGATGTGCCCGATCCGCCGTCGTCCGTGCAGCACCAGGTGCTCGGCGGCGAGTCGGGCGCCGCCCTCGTCGTCGGCGATCACCGACAGGTCCCGGGGGTCGGTCGACTCGGCGTAGGCGTAGACCACCGGGACCGGGATGTCCTGCGTCAGCGAGGGTCCCACCTCGTTGCTGTCGCCGACCACGATGAACCCGTCGACCTGCCGCGCCAGCAGCGTACGGATGTAGTGCTGGCGCCGGATGGCGTCGCCCCGGGCGTCGCAGAGCAGCACCGACATCTGCTCGTTGCCGAGGGCGTTCTCGGCACCGAGCAGGATGGACATGGCGAACCTGCCGCCCAACTCGTCGGTGAGCAGGCCCACGGTGCGGGTGCGGCCGTTGATCAGCCCGGAGGCCAGCGCGTTGGGCTGGAAGGAGAGTTCGCCGGCCGCGCGCAGCACGCGTTCCCGGGTGGCCTGGGCCACCTCGGCGCGTCCGTTGAGTGCCTTGGACGCGGTCGCGACCGAGACGCCGGCCCGGCTGGCCACGTCACTCAGCGTCACTGACTGTGATCGTCGTCGACCCACCGAAAGCCTTTCGCAAGAGTTTCAGGACGGCCGGCAGGTGGTCGCCGCCCCCGTATCCGGGGCAAGCGTAGAGCGCAGAGTGCATGCAGGGGAAGGTGAAGCCCACACCGAAACAGGTTCAGGTTTTACCCGTCCGACATCTTGCCGAAACCGTTTTCGTGGGACACGCTAGCGGCGGAAAGTGATACCGACCACCTCGGCGGCGGTGCGGCTTGCCGTGCCGGTTCCGTCGAACCCGGCGGGAGGCGACACCGATGAGGACGGACGAGGCATCGCCCACGAAGACGGTGCGGGCCGCGTCGTCGTCACCGGTGCAACGGGCCCGCGCGACGCAGCGGTGTGACGGTGCCGTCTCGGGCCGTCCACACGACACCTCGGTTCGGCGGAACCCCGTCGGCGATCTGTTGTCCACACCCTGACCCTGCCCGGCCGGCCACCCGCCGGCCGTACCTGATCATCCGGCTTCGCCGATCACGTCCACGGGGGGCGCCACGGCCGACGGCCGGTGCGGCGGCTCCGGTCCCACCCGAAAAGAGCGGAACCCCGCTACCCGGCTCACGGGAACCGCCACGCGGCTCCCCGGCGAGCATCGATGCAGACTAGGAGAGGAATCATGAGGAAAACCCTGGGCAGGCGTACTGCCCTGCGTTCGCTGGCCGGAGCCATGGCGGCGACGATGGTCCTCGCCGTGGCGGCCTGCGGCAGCGACGAGCCGAGCGGCCCGAGCGCGGCCGAGGCCGGCCCCACCGGCGTCGACGACGGCAGCGAGCTGACCCTGTGGACCCGCGCGCCACTGGAGAAGCAGGCGAAGCTGCTGGTGGACGCGTACAACGCCAAGCACCAGAACCAGGTCAAGCTCACCGTCGTACCCAACGACGACTACGTCGCCAAGGTCGGCGCGGCGGCCGGCTCCGGCGGCCTGCCGGACCTTTTCGCCGCCGACATCGTCTACGTGCCGAACTGGGTCAGCCAGGGCCTGTTCCAGGACCTCAGCTCCAACATCGACGGTCTGGACTTCAAGGACCAGATCAACAAGGGGCACCTCTCGGCGGGCACCGTCGACAACAAGGCCCACGTCCTGCCGTTCGTGCTGGACCTGTCGATGATGTTCTGGAACAAGCAGTTGTTCCGGGACGCCGGGCTCGACCCGGAGAAGGCGCCCGCGTCGCTCGCCGAGTACGCCGCCGCCGCCAAGGCGGTGCAGGCCTCGGGCAAGGACGGCGTCTACGGTACGGCCGCCGGCCTGAACTGCGGCGGATGTCTGGTCTTCACCTGGTTCCCGTCCATCTGGGCCGACGGCGGCCAGGTGCTCAGCGAGGACGGCACCGAGTCCAAGCTGGCCGACGAGACCGCGCAGAAGGTCTTCAGCACCTGGCAGGACCTGTGGCGTTCCGGTGCCGTGCTGCCCGCCTCGGCGGGGGAGACCGGTCCGACCTGGACCGCCGCCTTCACCGAGGGCAAGGTCGGCCTGATGTTCTACCCGGCGACGCTGCTCTCCTCGACGCCGTTCGACGTCGGTGTCGCCGGCATCCCCGGCCCCAACGGCGGCGCCTCCACCTTCGTCGGTGGCGACGGCATCGGCATCTCGAAGGACTCCAAGAAGGCGGCCCAGGCGTGGAACTTCCTGAGCTGGATGATGTCCGAGGAGGCCCAGGTCGAGGTGCTGGCCAAGAACAAGGACGTGGTCTCCCGCGCCGACCTGGCCAACAACAAGTACGCCGCCGAGGACCCACGCCTGGTGACCATCAACGAGGTGGCCGGCCAGGGTGACACCCCGGTCGCGCTCAACTTCCAGCAGGCGTTCAACGCGCCGAACAGCCCGTGGCTGACCCTCGTCCGCAACCAGGTGCTCAACGGGAACGGCGACCTGCAGAAGGACAACGGCGAAGTCAGCGCCGTCCTGAAGCAGTAGGTACCCGGCGTGGGCGTGTGCCGCCCGAGGAGTCCCTACCGGTCGGCACACGCCCACGTCGCGCCCACGGTCCGCCTGTCAGCGAAGGAAACGAGAGGTTCCCATGAGCGTCACCGCTCCGTCTCGCCCGCCCAGTGCGGCGACACGGCGCCGCGCCCGTCCCCGAGGTCGTCAGGCACTGCTCGGCTGGCTCTATGCGACGCCGACCGCGGTCTTCGTGGCACTGCTGTTCGCCGTGCCGCTGCTGCTGGTCGTCAAGATGTCGCTGTCGCGGTGGCCGCTGCTCACCGGTGACCAGGGGTTCAACGCGCCCGACAACTTCGTGAAGGCGGTCGAGCACCGGTTCTTCACCGACTCGGTGGTGTTCACCCTCAAGTACACCGCGCTCGCGACCGTGCTGCTGCTGGCGCTCGGCCTGGGGCTGGCCCTGCTGGTGCAGGAGTCGAGCCGGTGGAACAACCTGCTGCGGGCCTCGTTCCTGATCCCCAGCGCGCTCGGCCTGGCCTCGGCGTCGCTGCTGTTCTATGTGATCTACTCGCCGTACGCGAGCCCGCTGGCCCCGCTGATGGATCGCCTGGGCATCACCTTCCTCGGCTCCCCGAACGCGGCGCTGTTCTCGACGACCTTCCTGATCGTCTGGCGGTACGCCGGCTTCTACATGGTGCTCATGCTGGTCGGCCTGCAAGGAATTCCGGCCGACGTGTACGAGGCGGCGCGTACCGACGGGGCGACCCGCTGGCAGACCTTCCGCAAGGTCACGCTGCCGCTGCTGCGCCCCACGCTGGCGCTGACGACCGTGCTCTGCGTGACCGGCTCCCTGCTCGCCTTCGAGCAGTTCTACATCCTGACCAAGGGCGGCCCGGACAACAGCACGATCACCGTCGTGCAGCTCATCTACATGGTGGCGTTCCAGGGCCAGAACGACCTCGGGGTGGCGGCGGCCATCTCCGTCATCGTGCTGGTCGCCCTGATCCTGATCAACGCGTTGCAGATGCGCGCCTTCCGGTCCGAGGAGAACTGATCCGATGACCGTCGACTCCCGCACCCCTCCGACCGTCGCCGACGGGACACCGCCGTCCGCGCCGGAGCCGTCGAGGCCGAAGAAGCCGACCGGGACCACCATCGCCGGGATCGCGCTGCGTACGCCGTACTGGGTGTTCACCGGTTCGGTCGCACTGATCTTCCTGGCGCCGCTGGCCTGGACCGCGGTCGCCTCCATCTCCCCGCAACCGGGCACCAACCAGGTGGACGGCTGGGGCATCGGCAACTACCAGACGTTGGCCGCCTACCAGGCCGGCGTCTGGCGGTACCTCGGCAACTCGGCGTTCGTCTCGCTGCTCACCGTCGCGCTGACGCTGCTGATCTCCTTCCTCGGCGGGTACGCCTTCGCGCGGTTCCGCTTCCCGGGCAAGAACATCCTGTTCCTGCTCACCCTGGCCATCCTGATGGTCCCGTACGCGACGCTGCTGATCCCGCTCTATGTGCTGCTCAACCAGGTGGGGTTGCAGAACTCCCTGGTCGGTGTCGCGCTCGTGCTGACCATGTTCCAGTTGCCGTTCTCCACCTTCCTGATGCGCATCTCGTTCGAGGCGGTGCCCCGCGAACTCGACGAGGCCGCGATGGTCGACGGGTGCTCGTCGTTCAGCGCGCTGTGGCGGGTGCTGCTGCCCGCCGTGAAACCCGGTCTGATCACCGTCGGTCTCTTCGGTTTCCTCGCCGCGTGGAACGACTTCATGGCCCCGCTGATCCTGATCAACGACACCGAGAAGATGACGCTGCCGCTGGCCGTGTCCAACCTGCGCGGCCAGGTCCAGGGTGTCGTCGACTACGGGGCGACCGAAGCGGGCGTCGTCGTACTCGCCCTGCCGTGCATCGTCTTGTTCCTCCTGCTGCAACGACACTACGTGCGCGGCTTCATGTCCGGCGCGCTGAAAGGATGACCATGAGCGGCAACGCACATCCGGCCGCACCCGTCCTGCCGGTCCGGGGTCGCCTGCGCCCCCTCGACCTGCGGGAAGTCCGGATCGCGGGCGGATTCTGGGCCGAGCGCCAGTCGGTCAACGGCGGCGTGACCCTCGACCACATCGCGTACTGGCTCGAACGGGAGGGCTGGGTCCGCAACTTCGACCTGGCGGTGGACGGCGACCTTTCCGGCGAGCGGCGCGGACGCGAGTTCTCCGACTCGGAGATCTACAAGTTCCTGGAAGCGATGGCGTGGGAGATCGGCCGGACCGCCGACCCCGATCTCGAATCACGGTTCCGCGCCCTGGTGCGGCGGGTCGGCGCGGCGCAGGAGCCGGACGGTTACCTGAACACCAAGTTCGGCCGTCCCGGACAGGAACCGCGCTGGTCGGATTTGGAATGGGGGCACGAGCTCTACTGCATCGGCCACCTCGTCCAGGCCGCCGTGGCCCGGGCCCGGACCCGGCCGGGTGCCGACGACGGCCTGCTCCAGATCGCCTGCCGGGCCGCCGACCACGTCTGCGAGACGTTCGGCGCGGACGGCATCGACAGCGTCTGCGGCCACCCGGTGATCGAGACCGCCCTGGTGGAACTGGCCCGCACCACCGGCCAGGACCGCTACCTGACCCAGGCCGCGCTCTTCGTCGACCGGCGCGGACACGGCCGGCTCGCCGACATCGAGTTCGGTCGGGAGTACTTCCAGGACGAGACCCCGATCCGGCAGGCCACCGTCCTGCGCGGGCACGCGGTGCGGGCGAACTACCTGGCCGCCGGTGCCGTCGACGTCGCGGTCGAGCTGAAGGACGCCAGCCTGCTGGACGCGGTACGCGGCCAGTGGCACCACACGGTCACCCGCCGCACCTACGTCACCGGTGGGCAGGGCTCCCGACACCAGGACGAGGCGTTCGGCGAGGACTGGATGCTGCCGCCGGACCGGGCGTACTCGGAGACCTGCGCGGGCATCGGCTCGGTGATGCTGGCCTGGCGGCTGCTGCTCGCCGACGGCGAGTCCCGCTACGCCGACCTCATCGAGCGGACCCTGTTCAACGTGGTGTCGACCTCGCCGTCGACCGACGGGCGCAGCTTCTTCTACACCAACACGCTGCACCGCCGGGAACTCGGCACGGTGCCCGACGCCGACCGGCCCAGCCTGCGCGCGGCGGCCTCGCTGCGGGCGCCGTGGTTCGAGGTCTCCTGCTGCCCGACCAACGTGGCCCGCACCGTGGCCAGCCTCGGCGCGTACGCCGCCACCTGTGACGACGAGGGCCTGCAACTGCACCAGTACCTGCCCGGAACGGTGGCGCACCGTCTCCCCGACGGGCGGGAACGGTGCCTCGTGATCAGCACCGACTACCCGCACGACGGCGAGATCCGGGTACGCGTCGACAGCGACGACGACCGCCCGTGGTCGCTGTCGCTGCGGGTGCCGGACTGGGCCGTCGAGGGCGCCACCGTCACCGTGGCCGGAGCCACCCGGCCGGTCGCCCCCGGCATGCTCACCGAGCAGCGCACCTGGCGGCGCGGCGACGAGGTCGTCCTGGCCCTGCCGATGGCGCCCCGGTTCACCCATCCGGACAGCCGCATCGACGCGGTGCGGGGCTGTGTCGCGGTGGAGCGCGGTCCGCTGGTGTTCGCGCTGGAGTCGGTGGACGTGCCGGAGGTGGCGACCGTCGACGAGCTGCGCGTCGACACCAGCCAACCGCCCCGGCTGATCGACGGCCGGGTGGTGGTGCGGTGCCGCCGGGTGCGCCCGCACGACCACGAATGGCCCTACCGGGCCGACGTCGCCGAGTCGTCGCCCGCGCCGGCCGAGGTGTTCGACGAGGTGACGCTGGTGCCGTACCACGCCTGGGCCAACCGTGGCCCCTCGACCATGCGGGTCTGGATCCCCGTCGACGGTGCCCTGCCGGAGCAGGGCCGGGGGCGGAGCTGATGTTAACGCTCACACCGATACTTCCGGCCCGCGCCGGCAGCACCACCAGGAGCCGCTCGAATCACCACCTAGGTGCGACGTGGGGGACCGCCTCACCCGCCCACCCGCGCCGATATCAAGGAGGAAGAAGATGATCCGCAGACGCGTGCGGAGGGTGCCCCTCTGGGGTGCCCTTGCCGCGCTCGTGGTGTCGGGGACGGTCGCCGTATCGTCCCCGGCCCACGCGGCCGGCCCCGTCCTGCCCGGCAACGAGGGCGACGTCGGGGTCCACACCAATGGTCAGAACCACGTCATGGACATCGGCGACCCGGTCTACAGCAACGTCGGCAACGTCGCCGACCAGCTCCGGCCGGGCGTACCGTTCACCGCCGGCAGCATGCACCAGTCCATCTTCGACGCCGACCTCGCCGCCGGCGGCACGGACTACTACCTCGACCGCATCCTCGGAGTGAGCGGCACCCTCGGGTCAGCGGTGCTGATGACCCGAGGGCGCACCCTCTACATGCGGGGCGCGACCAACAACAACTTCACCGTGATGGGCTTCGCCGGCAACACGTTCGTCGGTGGCCCCAACAACCTCGGCAACCTCTACACCGTCACGGTGCCCGGCCAGACCGTGTCCGAGGTGAACGCCAACCGGTTCAACGCACCCAGCCACGCCAAGAGCCGCTACACCATCGGCTCCACCGGGGTCAGCGCCGACCTGACCAAGTTCGTCACCTACGACAACGTGGCGGTCACCGCCATCGAGTTCACCAACCCCGGGGACTCGCCGGCCACCTTCACCGTCCGGGCCGCGTCGCCGCTGGCCACCCAGGCGGCGGGCGACGGCGCGCTCACCGGCACCCGCACCATCACCAGCGGCTCGAACAACGGGCTCGTGGACACGCCGTGGGACGTCGTCCGGATGGACCTCACCGGCTCGGGCTTCACGCGTACCGGCAGCAACCTGGACCGGGAGATCACCGTCCCGGCCGGTGGCTCGCTGTCGCTGTCGGTGGTCGGCGCGGTCTCCTCGGCCACGCTGCCCGACACGGTGGAGAGCTACCAGGAGTACGCCGACCTGTCGCCGGCCACGGCCGTGCGGACCGGCATCACCGCCTTCCACCGCCGCTGGGCCCAGGACGTGCCGTACATCAACGTCCCGGACGCGGCGATGGAGAAGGCCATCGTGTACCGCTGGTGGGGCGAGCGCTACAACTCGCTCGACGCCAACGCGTCCGGCCACGTCTACCAGTACCCCACGACGATCGAGGGGGTGAACCTCTATCAGAACTCGGTCGCGCTGACCCAGCCGATGCACCTACAGGACACCAAGTGGCTGCGCACGCCCTACCTGGGCTACGGCCAGATCCTCAACATCGGCGAGCTCTCCGGCTCGTCGGCCTTCCTGGACAGCCCGGGGCACACGAGCTGGAACAACCACTACTCGCAGTACCTCGGCACGGCCGGGCTCGAGGCGTACAACGTGCACGGCGGTGGCAAGCAGGTCGCCCGCAAGTTCGCCCAGTACTTCGAGGGTGACGGCGTCGGCCAGTTGGAGCACTACGACGGCAACGACGACAAGCTGATCGCGTACGACACCAACTACATGCCGGGCAACGACGCCGACGCGATCACGTTCGGCTTCCCGAAGGTGAACGCCGGAGCACCGGGCGCGCGGACGATCGAGCGGCCGGAGTCGGCGTACGTGTGGGGCGCCTTCGACGCGGCCCGCCAGCTTTACCAGATCTCCGACGCCGACCAGGCCAAGATCGACGCGATGGGGACCAGCGCCGACGAGATCCGGGACGCGATCCTGACCCGGCTGTGGAGCCCGGACCTGCGGATGTTCCTGGCCGGCACGTCGCACGGCGCGAGCAGCGCGGCGACCGCGAACGGGCGGGCCAACCCGCTGCCCGCCTCGGCCCGGAACCTGATCCCGGCCAAGGAGACGAACCTCTACGACATCTACGCCGAGAACCTGATCCCGACCGACCAGTGGGAGAAGTACGTCGACGGGTTCCGGTTCCTGACCTACGGCGACAACTTCCCGATCTTCCCGTTCTACACCGCCAACCAGTACGACCGGTCGGTGTACGGGATCGGCGGCTCGAACAACTTCTCGAACATCAACTTCACCGTGCAGTACCGCGGTGTGCGGTCGGCGCTGCGCCACTACGACCCGGAGCAGAAGTACATCACCCCGGAGTACGCCAAGCGGCTGCTGGACTGGATGGCGTGGAGCATCTACCCGAACGCGGACATGCGGGTCGCGAACCAGGCCGAGTACTACTCCAACTGGAACCCGACGACGCGCTCCTACAACCGCAACAACCAGAACCACATCATGCTCGGCAACATGAACTACATCTTCATCGAGGACATGGGCGGCATCCAGCCGCGTTCCGATGACAAGATCGAGTTGTGGCCGATCCAGTTCGGCTACGAGCACTTCATGGTCAACAACCTGCGGTACCACGGTCAGGACGTCACCATCGTCTGGGACCCGGACGGCAGCAAGTACGGCCTGGGCGCCGGTTACAGCCTCTTCCTCAACGGCGAGAAGAAGGTCACCACCGACAAGCTCGGCAAGGTCACCTACGACCCGAACACCAACCAGGCGCAGGCCGAGGACGGTGTGACCGTCACCTTCACCGCCACCACCGGGGCCGACTTCCCGAGCGCGGTGGACACCCCGATCTCCGACGACCGCGTCGTCAGCTACCTCAAGACGGCCGGCATCGACCTGACCGAGGAGGCGCCGAACCTGGCGCAGGGCGCCCAGCTCAGCTCCTCGTACACCCAGCAGGGTGTGCGGCCCACGCCGTGGCGGCAGTTCCACACGCCCGGCTGGAGCACCACCTCGATGAACTACACGCCCGGCGCCATCTCGGAGACCGAGCGTCCGGTGTCGCTGGCGGCCGTCACCGACGGGATCACCGCCAACGAGCCGTACTGGGGCAACTACGGCACCACCGAGCGCAACGGCTACATCGAGCTGGACCTGGGCTCGGCCAAGAGCCTCGACAACGTCAAGGTCTTCTTCGTCAGTGACCGGCAGGCCGGTGGCTACCGCGAGCCGGCGCGCTGGTGGGTGCAGGTGCCCGACGGCAACGGCGGCTGGAAGGAGGTGCCGGACCAGTTCAAGAACCCGGTCGTACCGTCGGCCAAGTTCAACGAGGCGCTGTTCGACACCGTCACCACCGACAAGCTCCGGGTCACCTTCACCAACAGCCCGACCCACTTCACCGCGATCAGCGAGATCCAGGTGTTCGAGTCCGGGCGGGACGTGCCGGACGTGACCAACCAGGCGCCGGTGGTCACCGCCACCCGGGACGGCTCGGCGGACGGCAACCTGTCCACCCGGCTCGTCGCCACGGCCGCCGACGACGGCATCCCGTACGACAGCGACCTGACCTTCGGCTGGGAGACCGTCTCCACGCCGCAGGGCGCCGGCGTCATCTTCGCCGACGCGCGGGCGCTGACCACCCGGGTCACCGGCACCGTCGCCGGTGACTACGTGTTCCGGTTCTGGGCCGACGACGGCGAGAAGCGGTCGACGGCGAACGTGTCGGTCACGCTCGCCGAGCGCGAGGTCACCGCGGAGTTCGGCGCCTCGGCCACGATCAGCACCAGCGGCACGGCGTCGTGGGAGAACCACTCGCGGGTCAACGAGCCCACCACCCCGAACAACTCCAACCCGGGTGCCGGCAGTGGCTGGGGCAACTGGGGCCAGCCGCAGAACGGCACCAGCACCGCCCGGGAGGCGTGGATCCAGTACCGGTGGAGCGCGCCGGTGCGACTCTCCTCGACCGACATCTACTGGTACGACGACAACGGCGGCACCCGTCGCCCCAACGCCGGCACGTACGCCATCGAGACCTCGACGAACGGCACCACCTGGACTCCGGTGACGCTGGCCGAGGGCACCACGTACGCCGGTGGGCTGGCGACCAACCGGTTCAACAGCTTCGAGTTCGAGCCGGTCAGCACCAGCTACCTGCGCATCCGCATCTGGGGCGTGCAGGGCAGCGGCGCCGGAACCGGTGTGCTGCGCTGGCGGGCCAACGGCGAGACGGTCGACTCGGTGCGCTCGCCGGTGCTCATCCGCACCGGTGTCGGTGACGTGCCGACGCTGCCGAGCACGCTGGACGCCGTCTACGCCAGCGGCGAGCGCGGCCAGGTCGCGTTCAACTGGCAGGAGATCACGCCCGAGCAGGTCGCCGAGCCGAACGTCGACCCGTTCGTGGTCTACGGCACGAACGACGCGTACGGGCTGATCGCCGAGGCGCGGATCTACGTACGGCCGGAGATGTCCACCGGCGGTATCTCGATCCAGGGCGCCGAGACCTTCGAACAGTCCGTCGAGGTCGGCGAGCTGCCGTTCCTGCCGGACAAGGTGGAGGTCTCCTACAACGACGGTTCGCGGGACAACCAGGCCATCGGTGTCGACTGGGACTTCGACGAGAACATCGTCAACACCCCCGGCCGCTACACCATCATCGGTGACCTGATCCTGCCCCCGTACGTCAGCCAGGCCGGGGCCACCCGGACCACGCTGACCCTCACCGTGGGCGACCCGCCCCAGACTCCGGTCTGGGACGTCGAGGTGCAGGCCAGCACGCGCTGCACCGGTAGCAACGTCTACGTCTCCGTCAACGCCCGCAACGCCGAGGACGTGCCGCTGCGCATCGAGCTGGTCACGCCGTACGGCTCGCGGACGGTCGCCGAGGTGGCACCCGGGAAGTCCGCCTTCCAGGCGTTCAACACCCGCGCCAAGTCGGTGCAGGCCGGGACCGCGACGGTGAAGGCCACCGGAACCGTCGACGGTGAGCCGGTGACCGTCGAGTTCGAGGCGCCGTTCGGCGCTCTCACCTGCGGCTGACCCCCTCGTGGTGGCGGCGCCCGGCCTGGGCGCCGCCACCACCCCCGCGCACGAGTGAGGAGATCGACACCGTGAACACCACCGTGGGACGCGGCGCGGCCCCACCGTCCACCCGGCCGTCGCGCCGATGGCGCCGGGCGATCGCCGTGGCCGCGTCCGTCGGGCTCGTCGCCACCGGCCTGGCCGGCGTCGCCGGTCCGGCGTACGCCGCCGAACCCCAGTCGTACACCTTCACCAACACGGTCAACCCGATCCTCGGCGACGGCAGCTACTACTCCGCCGACCCGGCCCCGATGGTCGTCCGCGCCGGTGCCCCCGGCAACGACACCGACGCCGACCAGCTCTACGTCTACACCGGCCACGACCAGGCCGGACCGTCCACCAACGACTTCATCATGAACGAGTGGGGCGCCTTCCGGACCACCGACGTCGAGGCGGGGGAGTGGACCCACTACCCGTCGCTGATGCGCCCGGAGACCGCCTTCGCCTGGGCCACCCCCGGCCGCGCGTACGCCGGCCAGGTGATCCAGGGCGTCGACGGACGCTACTACTGGTACGTCCCGATCCACGAACGCAACAGCACCGCCTCGGACCGGTTCGCGATCGGGGTGGCCGTGTCGGAGAGCCCGACCGGCCCGTGGACCGACCACGCGGGGGGCCCGATCATCTCCCAACGGGTGCCCACACCGAACACCATCCACAACATCGACCCGACGATCCTGGTCGACGGCGAGGCCCCCAACCAGCGCGTCTACATCTGGTGGGGCTCCTTCAGCCAACTGCGGATGCTCGAACTCCAGCAGGACATGAAGACCCCGATCGGCGCCCCGCGCACCGTCACCGGCCTGACCGGATTCTTCGAGGGTGCCTGGGCCTTCAAGCGCAACGGCACCTACTACATGGCGTACGCCGGCAACAACGCCGGCCCGACCTCGCAGTGCACCCCGGCCAACTACCACGCCTGCCTCGCCTACGGCACGGCCGCGTCGCCGGAGGGACCGTGGACCTACCGGGGGACCTTCCTGCGTCCGGTCTCCTCGACCACGAGCCATCCGGGCGTCCTGGAGTTCAACGGCACGTGGTACCTGGCATACCACACCGCCGACGCGGTCGGCGGCGGTCACTTCCGGCGCTCGGTGGCGATCGACCCGGTCGAGTGGGACGACTCGCTGACCCCGCCCCGGATGAAGCTCGTCACGCCCACCCCGGCCAAGGGACGTGACCTCACCCCCCGGCCGAACATCGCCCAGGAGGCCCGGGTCACCGTCTCCAACGAGCCGGTACCGGTGCAGTACTGGGTGAAGGCGCTCAACGACGAGATCGTCCGGTCGAACCCGTTGCCGCCGGACATGTGGGGCACCTGGACCGGCAACAACCCGCCGCAGCAGTGGGTGCAGTACACCTGGGACCAGCCGATGCGGATCTCCGGTTCGCAGATCGACTTCTGGAACGACCAGCCCCAGGGCACCGGCGTCGGTGTCGCCGCGCCGGCCCGCTGGCGCATGCAGTACTGGAACCTGGACACCGGGCAGTGGGCCGACGTGCCCAACCCGAGCGGATTCCCGACCGCGACGCAGGGCTTCCAGAACACCACCTTCGACCCGGTGACGACCACGCAGGTGCGCGCCGTGTTCGACGCGTCGACCAACGGCAGCACGTACTCCGGGGTGGCGGTCGAGGAGTGGAAGGTCCTCGCCGCGCAGCCGGAGTCGGTCACCGCCCCGGCGATGACCGTGGAGGTCGGCGAGACCGACCTGCCGGACACGCTGCCGGTGTCGTTCGGCGCGCAGACGCTGCGGGTGCCGGTCTACTGGGACGAGGTGCGGCCCGCGGACGTCGCCGAGCCCCGGACGTTCACCATCGGCGGGACCGTGCTCGGCTACGCCGCCGACCGGGTCTCCGCGCAGGTCACCGTCATCTCGCCGGACGACACCGAGGGAGACGTGACGCCGCCGACGGTGACGCTCACGCCCAGCGGCAGCGCCGGCAGTGACGGCTGGTTCCGGTCCACGGTGCGGGTGCGGGCCGCCGGTGTCGACGACCGGGGTGGCCGGATGGCCATCTCCGCGCGGGTCGGATCGGGCACGCCGGTCGAGGCCACCGACGTACGGTCGGTCGACGTCACCGTCACCGGGGACGGCCGGCACACCGTCACCGCGACCGCCACCGACCGGGCCGGCAACGTCTCCGAACCGGCCTCCCTGGAGGTACGCGTCGACGCCACGGCCCCGGTCAGCACCGCCACGGTGAACAGCACCACGCGGGCGGTCACGCTCGCCGCGACCGACGCCACCTCCGGCGTCGCCCGGATCGAGTACACCCTCGGCACCGGCGCCTGGACCACGTACGACGGCGTGATCCCGGCACCCGACGCGAACCGGCGCACGGTGTCGTACCGGGCGATCGACGTGGCGGGCAACCTGGAGACCGCCAAGACGGTCGTCATCCCGGCCGACCTGTCGGGGCCGCTCACCGGCAACATCGGGCCGATCGGCACCCCGACCGCCTCGTTCACGGCGGGCTGGAACAGCGTCACCGCGCTCAACGACGGTGCCGACCCGACCAACCCGAGCCAGGCGCAGATCTGGGGGACCTGGTCGGGCAGCCGCCCGGCCACCCAGTGGATCCAGTACGACTGGAGCCGCCCGGTCCGGATCACCGGCACCGAGCTGAAGTTCTGGCGGGACTCCAACCAGGGCACCGGAGACGGTGTCGCCCAGCCCGACGGGTGGGTGGTGCAGTACTGGGACGCCACCGCCTCGGCCTGGCGTGACGTGACCGGCGCCTCGCCGTACGGCACCAGCACCACCGCGTTCAACACCGTCTCCTTCGACCCGGTGACCACGTCGAGGCTGCGGGCCACCATCCGGGCCAACGGCAACGGCACCACCTACTCGGCGGTCGCCGTCACCGAGTGGCGGGTGTTCGCCGACGACCCGGGCGTCCGGCCCGAGGTGCCGGTGACGGTCACCGTGCAGGCGCGGTGTGTGGCCGGGAAGGCGTTCGTGGCGGTGCAGGCGCGTAATGATCACGACGGTCCGGTGGACGTGGTGTTGGAGAGTGCGTA
>NZ_JBSFSO010000072.1:0-23698 GCF_053589795.1 Micromonospora sp. NPDC003241
GCCCGCCCCGCCCCCCCCCCCCCGGCCCGCCCCCCCCCCCCCCCCCCCCCCCACGTCCTGGTCGGCTCGGACTCGCCGATCGTGGCCGAGTCGATCCACCGGGACGAGGTCCTCGCCGCGCTCACCGCCGCCGGACTGGACGAGGCGGAGGCGGCCGCCGTCGCCGGTGGCAACGCCCGCCGCCTGCTCGGCATCGTCGAGACGGCCGACGGATGACCGCGCGCACCGTGGCCCCCGTGCTCGCCGACGGCGCCGAGGCGGTACGCGTCGCCACCGAGCTGGCCCGGCGATTCGCACCCGGCGCGCGGGAACGAGACCGGGACCGGGCCGTCCCCACCGCCGAACTCCAGCAGGTCGCGGCCTCCGGGTTGCTCGGCATCACGGTGCCCCGGGCGTACGGCGGTGCCGCCGTCGGTCACCGCGACCTGGCCGACGTGTTCCGGGTGCTCGCCGTCGCGGACGCCTCCATCAGCCAGGTGCTCCAGAACCACTTCGTCTTCGTCCGGGTGCTGCGCGACCGGGGCAGTCCCGCACAGCAGGAGTTCCTGCTCGGCGAGGTGCTGCGTGGTGCCCGCTTCGGGAACGCGATGGCCGAGCGCGGCGTCGATCGTCGCAAGGGCGAGACGTCGACGTCGCTGCGGCCGCTGCCCGGCACGACGGACCTGCGGCTGGACGGCCGCAAGTACTACACGACCGGGGCCGCCACCGCCGACTGGGTGCCGGTGAAGACCCGGGATCCGGACGGCGTCGACGTGGTCGCCTTCGTCCGGCAGGGCACGCCCGGGCTCTCCTTCGGCGACGACTGGACCGCCCTCGGTCAGCGCGGTACGCACAGCGGCAGCACCCTGCTCGCCGACGTGCGGGTGCCGGTCGAGCAGATCGTGAGTTGGCCGTACGACGGCGCGGAACTGCGTACCGCCGGTGCCGCCGGACAACTGCTGCACGCGGCGATCGACGTCGGGATCGCCGAATCGGCGCTGGCCGCCGCAGCCGAGTACGTGCGTACCCGGACCCGGGCCTACGCCGACAGCCCGTGGGAGCGGGCCGCCGACGAGCACCACCTGATCAACGACGTAGGCCGGCAGGCCGTCCAGGTACGCGCGGCCCGCGCGCTGCTGGAACGGGCTGCCGACGCGGTCGACGCGGCCGAGGCCGACCCGGTCCTGGCGGCCGGGAAGGTCGCCGAGGCGTCGCTCGCCGTCGCCGCCGCCCGCGCGTTCACCGCCGAGACCGCGGTGACCACCGCCAGCGAACTCTTCTCGTACGCCGGCACCAGCGCCACCGACGAGGAACACGGGCTGGACCGGTTCTGGCGCGACGCCCGCACGCACACCCTGCACGACCCGACCCGCTGGAAGTACCACCACATCGGCAACCACGTGCTCAACGGCGTCGCACCCCGGGGGCCCCTGCTGTGAACGACGTGATCGTAGGAGGAGGTGTCCCT
The DNA here is from genome assembly GCF_053589795.1 of Micromonospora sp. NPDC003241. Taxonomy (NCBI): domain Bacteria; kingdom Bacillati; phylum Actinomycetota; class Actinomycetes; order Micromonosporales; family Micromonosporaceae; genus Micromonospora; species Micromonospora sp. NPDC003241. Next base: position 1,448 of record NZ_JBSFSO010000072.1, read on the forward strand.
CGATGACCGCGACTGCTCTGTCCACCGTGGATCCCACGGCCGGTCGGTCGCCCGGTGGCCCGGCCCGTCCTCCGGCCCGCCGCAGCCCGGCCCGGCGACGGTTGCTCAAGTCGGCCCGGCGGGTGCTGGTGCCGGTCCTGCTCGTCGGCGTCTGGCAGTTGGCCTCCAGCGTCGGCTGGCTGAACCCGACCACGTTCGCCAGCCCGCAGATGGTCTGGGACCGGTTCGTCGAGTTCGCCGAGAGCGGCGTGCTGGCGACGAACGTGCTGGCCTCCCTGCAACGGGTGGTGCTGGGACTGCTGGTCGGCATCCTGATCGGCGTACTGCTGGGATTGGCGACCGGGCTGTCCCGGGTGGCCGACGAACTCGTCGACCCGCCGCTGCAGATGTTGCGGGCCGTGCCGACGCTGGGCATGATGCCGCTGCTCCTGCTCTGGCTCGGTATCGACGAGGCGCTGAAGGTCGGCCTGGTCGCGATCGGCGTGATCTTCCCGATCTACCTGAACTTCAGCAAGGGCATCCGCTCGGTCGACCCACGGTTCCGGGAACTCGCGCAGAGCTGTGGGGCCTCCCGGTACGCCGTGATCCGGCACATCATCCTGCCCGGAGCGCTGCCGCACCTGCTCATCGGACTGCGGTTCTCGTTGGCGATCGCCTGGCTCAGCCTGGTCTTCGGCGAGACCGTCGCGGCGGAGTCCGGTATCGGCTACATGCTGACCCGGGCCAAGGACTTCCTGCAGACCGACACGATCGTGCTCTGCCTGGCCCTGTACGCGCTGCTCGGTCTGGCCATCGAGGGCCTGGTCCGGGTCATCGAATGGAAGACGCTGTCCTGGCGACGAGAGTTCGTGGACCGATGAGCGCGTCGTCGCCGGACGTCGCCGGCATCTCCGTACGCGGGCTCCGCAAGCACTACGGCAGCCGCCTCATCCTGGACACCGTCGACCTGGAGGTACCCCACGGCGAGTTCCTGGTCATCGTCGGCGAGAGCGGCGGCGGCAAGAGCACCCTGCTGCGGGCGCTGGCGGCGCTCGACACCGACCACGAGGGCGAGCTGTCCGTGCGGCAGCCGGTCGCGGTCGGCTTCCAGGACGCCCGGCTCCTGCCCTGGCGCTCGGTCTGGGAGAACGTCGTCTTCGGGCTGCGCGGCAACCGCGCCGCACTGCGCCGGCAGGCCGTGGAGGTGCTTGCCGAGGTCGGCCTCGACGCCCTCGCCGACGCCTGGCCGGGCACGCTCTCCGGCGGCGAGGCACAGCGGGCCGCGCTCGCCCGCGCCCTCGTCCGGCGACCGGAGGTGCTGCTGCTCGACGAGCCGTTCGGTGCCCTCGACGCGTTGACCCGGCTCCGGATGCAGGCCCTGGTCCACTCGCTGTGGAAGGCGCACGGCTTCACCACCGTCCTGGTCACCCACGACGTCGACGAGGCGATCGTGCTCGCCGACCGGATCCTCGTGCTGACCGGCGGCCGGCTCGCCGACGAGATCAGACCCCACTTCACCGGTGCCCGCACCCGCGAGGACCCCGGCTTCGAGCGGACCCGGATCCGGATCCTCGAACAGCTCGGGGCCGCCCACTACGAGACCGAACTCGGCCGGCACTGACCGGCACCCCTTCCGAAAGGCACAACCATGATCGACCGCAGATCCCGTCGGGCACCCCTGCTCGCCGCCGTGCTCACCGTGGCCGTCGCGCTGACCGGCTGCGGAGGCGGAGGTGGCGCGGCGAACGCCGACGGCACCGTCTCGCTCACCCTGGTCACCACCGACCTGTACGGCTACACGCCGCTGTTCGAGGCGAAGGACCTCCAGGTGCCCGGCGTGCAGATCACATACCGGGAGTTCGCCAACTCGGTCGAACTGAACTCGGCCATCGAGGCTGGCCAGATCGATATCTCCGACACCGGCGACATCGGTCCGATCACCGCGGCCGCCTCCGGCAGCCGGCAGAAGGTGATCGGCTGCACCAAGCCCAACGACCAGAACATCAAGTACATCGTGCGCCGTGACTCCGGGGTGACCAGCTTCGCCGACCTGGTCGGCAAGCGCGTCGGCATGCCGATCCGCTCCAACCACGGGCTGCTGTACGAGCGGTTGCTGAAGAAGAACAATCTCACCGACAACGACGTCAAGGCGGTCAACATCTTCGGCGCCGACGGCGTCAACGCTCTCGTCAAGGGCGACATCGAGGCGTACTCGGCGAATGCTCCCGGATCGCCGGACATCCTGGAGCGCTACCCGGAACTGGTGGAGATCGACGGGATCGCCGGCACGGTGAACAACCTCTACTGCCTCCGGGTCAGCCCTCAGGCGTACGAGCAGAAGCACGCGGCGTTGCGGGCGTTCTTCCAGGCGGCGGCGGAACTCGGCCTCTGGGCCTCGCAGCACCCCGACGAGGCGGCGCAGGTCGTCAAGCCGCACGTGGACTACAGCCTGGCGACCCTGTCCACCACCTTCCGGATCAGCGGCGCCGGCTACCAGCCGATCGACGACGCGTTCCTGCTCCGCCAGCAGGAGTTCGCCGACGAACTGCTCACCGTCAAGTTCATCGAGAAACCGGTCGACGTGAAGCAGGTCTTCGTCGGCGACTTCAACGACGTCCTGCCGGCGGCCTGACGTGGGCACGCCACCGCGTCTCGGGGTGTGGACGCCGATCAGCGGGAACTGGGCGGTGCGCCGGCATCCCGACGAGCGCCTCGACGGCAGCTACGCCGACAACCGGCGGACCGTCGTCGAGGCCGAACGGCTCGGTCTCGACACCACCCTCATCGCCCAGCACACCATCAACCCCGGTGACCAGGACGGCGACATCATCGACACCTGGACGAGTTCGGCCGCGATCGCCGAGGCGACCTCCCGCATCGAGATCATCGCAGCGGTCAAGCCCTTCCTCTACAACCCGGGCGTACTGGCCAAGATGGCGACCCAGATCGGTCACATCAGCCGGGGCCGGTTCGCGATCAACCTGGTGTCGGGCTGGTTCCTACCCGAGATCACCGCGCTCGGTCTCCCGTTGATCGACCACGACCGCCGGTACGACTACTCGCGCGAATGGCTGTCCATCGTGGAGCGGGCATGGGCGGGTGGACCGGTGACCGCGACCGGCGACTATCTGCGCGCCGACGACCTGCGGCTGCGCCCGTTGCCGTACGCCGGCACGCCGCCGGTGGTCTACTTCGGCGGCGAGTCGGAGCCGGCCCGTGCCCTCGCCGCCGCAGCGGCGGACGTCTTCCTGATCAACGGCCGACCGCCTGAGGGCCCGGACGGGGTGCGGGCGATCATCGCCGACCTGCGGTCCCGGCCCCGCACCGGACGCGCACCGCTGCGGTTCGGGCTGACCAGCTTCCTGATCGCCCGGCCGACCGAGAGCGAGGCGAAGGAGGAGTTCGACCGGCTCTGGCGGCTGACCCAGGAACAACGCAGGCCGATCGAGGGCGCCGACCCGGCGCGGGTGATGGGCCGCAACGCGGTCGGGGTGGCCAGTGTCGGCACGAACGGCGGAACCCTCTCCGGCCTGGTCGGCAGCTACGCCCAGATCGCCGACCGGATCAGCGGCTTCGTCGATGCCGGCGTGGAGACGTTCCTGTTCCAGTTCCAGCCGCACTTCGCCGAGATGGAACGCTTCGCCACCGAGGTCGCCCCACTGCTGCGCTCCCGACACGGCGTACCCGTGGGCTGACCGCTCCACCGGCGGAATGCAAGGAGGGGTCCCCTGCTATACACCAGGCGTTAGCAGGGGACCCCTGCTTACATCCGGGTCGGCCTGGGTAGGGAAGGCCGGCATGACGGCGATCGGCTTCCACGCCTCTCACGAGCAGATCCACCCGCGCGCGCTGCTGGAAGCGGTGATCCACGCCGAGCGGGTCGGCTTCGACGCGGCCATGTGCTCCGACCACTTCGCGCCGTGGAGCGAACGCCAGGGCCATTCCGGGTTCGCCTGGTCCTGGCTCGGCTCCGCGCTCCAGGCCACCGACCTGTCCTTCGGGGTCGTCAACGCGCCCGGGCAGCGTTACCACCCGGCGATCATCGCCCAGGCGATCGGCACCCTCGGTGCGATGTACCCGGGGCGGTTCTGGGCCGCCCTCGGCTCCGGTGAGGCCGCCAACGAGCACATCACCGGCGAGGTCTGGCCGCGCAAGGACGTCCGCAACGCCCGGCTGCGCGAGTGCGTCGACGTCATCCGCGCGCTGCTCGCCGGTGAGGAGGTCAGCCACGACGGCCTGGTACGCGTGGACCGGGCTCGACTGTGGAGCCGCCCCGAGCAACCGCCGGCCCTGGTCGGCGCGGCGGTCAGCGTCGAGACCGCCCGCTGGTGCGCCGAGTGGGCGGACGGGCTGATCACCGTCAACGCCGCTCCCGAGCACCTGCGCCGGATGATCGACGCCTACCGGGAGGCGGGCGGGCGCGGGCCGGTGCACCTTCAGGTGCACCTGAGCTGGGCACCCGTCCAGGCCGACGCCGAGGTGATCGCGTACGACCAGTGGCGCAGCAACGTCTTCGCGCCACCGGTCTGCTGGGACCTGGACACCCCGGAACACTTCGACGTGGTCTCCGCCGAGGTGCCGATGAGCCGCCTCGCCGAGGTGGTCAACATCTCCGCCGATCTGGGCCGACACGTGGGCTGGTTGGAGGAGTACGTCGACCTCGGGTTCGACCAGATCGCGCTGCACCACGTCGGGCAGGAGCAGCGGCCGTTCCTCGACGCGTTCGGCGAGCAGGTGCTGCCGAAGCTGCGTGGCCAGGCCGGCTGATCCACCTCGGCGCCGATCGCGGCCGCGCCGCAGGGCAGCGGCTCAGTCGAGGCGGCGGGCCAGCACCTGTCCCGGCCACTGTGCGCCGTCGGGTCGAGGCACGGTGAACGGGTCGGTGGCGGTGAAGCCCTGCCGCTCGTACCAGCGCACCAGCGCGCCGTCGTCGCCCGCGTAGCAGTCCACCCGCAGCAGGTCCACGCCGCGTTCCCGGGCCAGCTCGGCGGCGTGCGCCAGTAGCCGGCCCCCGATCCCGGCACCGGCGTACGCCCGGTCGGTGACCAGCAGGTTCACGTACAGCTCGGGCTCGGTGGCGGGTGGCACGTACTCGGTGGCGCTGCCCACCACCAGTGCGCCGACCGGCTGTCCCGCCACCTCGGCCAGCCACAGCCCACCGCCGCCGGCCCACCCGTCGGCCTGCCCGATCCGGCGTGGGTCGGTCGAGGCCGGCGCGGTACCCCACTGCCCGGTACGCCCCCGTTCCGCCAACCACGCGATGGCCACGTCGAGCAGCCGCAGCACGCTGTCCCGATCCGCCATCCCACCCCGCCGCACCACGATCTCGGTCACACCGGCCATGCTGCCACGCGACGATACCGGCCACGCTGCCACGCGACGATCAAGAAGTTTGGGCCCCGAACCACGCGGATCGAGACCCAAACTTCTTGATCAACGGGGTGGGGTGGTGACGGCGGTGGAGAGGTCGGCGATTAGCTGGCCGACGTGGTCGCCCCAGTGCGACGCGACGACCAGGTCCCGGGCGGGGTCGATCCAGAGCAGGTGACGGCCCAGATTGCCGCGGGCGCAGCGCCCGGTGGCCGGTGCGTTCGGCTGCACCCGTTGCGAGTCGTTACGCCACCACAGGTAGCCGTAATCCGAGTTGCGGTCGCCGGGCGCCCAGCTGCGCTCGATCCACTCCGCGCTCAACAGCCGGCGGCCCTGCCAGGCTCCCCGGGCCAGGTACAGCTCGCCGATCAGGGCGAGGTCGCGCGCCGAGATCCACATGCCGCCGCCCCAGTGTGCGCCTCCGCTGACGACCGGCAGGCGGGCACCGTCGAGTTCGACGACGCTGTTCTGATAGCCGTGCCAGGACCAGTCGGCTGAGGCGCCGAGCGGGTCGAGTACCGCCGTCCGCAGCACCTCGGGCAGCGGCCGGCGCAGCAGCAGGGTCAGCGCCAGGCAGAGCAGGTTGACGCGGACGTCGTTGTAGGCCCACCCGGTGCCGGGCGCTCCCTCGCATTCGAAAGCCTCGCGCCGGCTCTGCGCGTCGACGGCAGTCGGTTTGCCCCACAGCTCGCCGGTCCACCCGCTGGTCTGCTGAAGCAGGTGCTGCCAGGTGATGTCGTCGAGCGCCAGGGCCGTGAGCGTCGGATGGTCCACCTGGGCCGTCACCGGTGCGTCGGGGTCGAGGAGCCCCTGGTCGTACGCGATGCCGGCGACCGTGGCGACCAGGCTCTTGGTGCCGCTGAACAGCATCTCCGGGGTGTCCGGATCGCCCCAGGTGGCGATGACCTCGCCCCGGTGGCGCACCACCCCGCTCGCGCCCGCGCCGGGCAGCAGCGGTCCGACGATCTCGTGGTGTGACGGGTCACTGTTCTGCGAGGCCAGGTAGGCCGGCATGTCGGCGATGCCGGGCGTGACCCGGGCGGCCTGTCGCCGAACTGCTTCTCGGACCGCGCCGAGGTCTGTCGAACCGTCCTGCGCCTGACCCCGCCGTTCCGGGAAATGCCCGTCCATCGTCATTGGTCGGACCCTATGCGCTGGGTGTGCTCAGCCGGCTCCCGGCGACAGCGATCCGGCACACAGTCGACACGAGACGGGGCCGGGTGGGGCGCCGGTCGCCGACGGCGCCCCACCCGGGGTTCAGGAGACGGTGCAGGGTGAGCCGTTGACGGTGACCAGGGTCGGGTTGGGGTTGGCCCCGGGTCCGGTGGTGGCGTTGAAGCCGAAGGTCACCGTGGCACCCGGGTTGATCCGGGCGTTGTACGACTCGTTCTTGGCGGTGACCGTGGCGCCGGCCTGCGTCACCTTCGCCGTCCAGGCTTCCCGGACCTTGGCGTCGCCGGTGAAGGCGAAGCGGGCGGTCCAGCCGTTCACCGCGCTGGTGCCGTTGTTGCGGATGGCCACCTGGGCGGTGAAGCCGGTGCCGCCCTGCCAGAAGCCGTAGTTGGTGTAGGACACCGAGCAGGTGGGCGCCGGCACGGCCGAGGCGTCACCCTGGTCGGCCAGGAACGAGGAGATCCAGGTCAGCGCCGAGTTCCAGTTGATGGCGACCTCGTTGGTGGAGTACGAGGCGATGTCGTCGACGAAGCAGAACATCGGCGCGCATCCGGCCAGCAACTGCTCCACGAACGGGTCCTGGAGGGCGGCGTTCGGGCCACCGGCGAGCGAGCCGACCGGAGGCTTGGGCATGGACGGGTCGAGCTGGTGGCCGAAGATGCGGCTGTGCTGGTTCTCCGCCGCGTGCTCGCCCCACCCGGTCACGTAGGAGATGTTCAGCGCGTTGCGACCGAAGATGTAGTCCATCGCCTGCACCGCGCCGTCGCGGTACTTCGCCTCGCGGGTCAGGTCGAACGCGGTGGCCAGCACGACCGCGTTGTTGATCACGTTGCTGTTGCCGCCCCAGAAGTAGCTGCCGGCGTCACCGGGCATCGGCAGCCCGTACGCCTGCCGCTGGATCTCGGCGAGGTAGCCGTCGGCGGCGGTGGTGACCGACGCGCGAACCCGGGCCAGGTCGGCGGCGGGCAGCCCGTTCGGCACGGTGGCCAGGTCGAGGCGGCCCAGCGCGGCGACGCTCTGCCAGCCGAAGCCCCGCACGTCGAAGACGTCGCCGGTGTGGTGCGCCGACGCGGTCAGGTCGGTCAGGTACGTGCGCTCGCCGGTGGTCAGGTACAGCTCCACGGCGGCCCAGTAGAACTCGTCGGTGACGTTGCTGTCGTCGTACGCGCCGCCGCCGTTGCCGTCGGTCGGGCTGGCGTAGCGGGTCGGGTTGGCCTTGGCCGCCGCGTACGCGGTCTTGGCGGCGGTGCCGCAGCGCTGGGCGAACGCCGCGTCGTACGGGGCGAACAGTCGGGCGCACTGCGCGGCCACGGCGGCCAGGTTGAGCGTGGCGGCGGTGGACGGCGGGTGCAACTCGCGCGGCTCCGGGTCGTCCTCCGGCTGCAACGGCAGGCCGGTCCAGTTCCGGTCGTGGATCTTGTGGTGGGCCATCCCGGCCAGCGGCTTGCCGGCCGGCACCTGCATCCGCAGCAGGAACTCCAGCTCCCAGCGGGCCTCGTCGAGGATGTCGGGCACCCCGTTGTCGCGCTCCGGCAGCCGCAGCGTGCTGTCGCCGAGGGCGGCGCCGAATCCGGCGGTGGCGGCGTTCTTGGTCCGCTCGAAGGTGCTCAGCAGCTGGTAGGTGGCGATACCACCGTTCACGACGTACTTGCCGTGGTCACCGGCGTCGTACCAGCCGCCGCGTACGTCGAGCCGGTAGTCGCAGACACCGGCCTGACAGGGCACGTCGGTGTCGCCCTGGTTCGGGGCGACGCCCAGGTGACCGGCCGGGCGGGCGTACTCGTCGCCGACCAGGTCGCCGTCGATGGCGATACCGCTGCGCTGGATGTAGAAGAACTGCAACGCGTCGGAGCGCAGTCGCTCGTAGAGCGCGCCGGAGATGTCGAACGGGTGGCTCACCTCACCGTCCACGGCGAGCGTCAGACCCTGCCCGGGGGTGCGGTAGGAGGAGAAGTCGACGGAGTGGACGTTCTGCGCCGAGGCCGGGTCGACACCGCGCGGGGTGGTGGTGCCGCTGGCGACCACGCTGCCGGAGGCGGCGCGCAGCTGCCAGGGCAGGGCCGCGGTGGCGTCGGTGACGACGGTGGCGTTCTTCGGGCCGCCGGGCAGGTAGCCGACCTGGTTGACGCGGACCCGGGGGCCGGTGTCCGGCACGTACGGCTCGGGCGGGTTGCCGCCGCGTAGCGAGACGTTGTCCAGGCAGACGGTCTGTCCCTCGGCGGCGCCGCCGACCTGGAAGATGAGCTGGGCGCGCTCGTCGTCCTCAGGGGCCACGAAGGTCCGCTCGATCCGCTGCTGGGTGGGGGTGGCGGCGGCGGTGACCGAGTAGTAGCCGGTGTAGGGGGCGTTGCCCAGTTGCAGCACGGCGGTGACGTTGCTGCCGGGGGTGGCGGTGACGTCGAAGCCGAGGGTGTACTCGGCGCCGGCGACCAGGGCCACCGCGTCCTGGCCGATGCCGGCGTCCCAGGGGTTGGCCAGCCCGCCTGCGACGGTGGTGCAGAGTTGGCCGTCGGTCACGCCGAGCGGGCCGGTACCGAAGGAGAACCACGGCGACACGCCGGTGCTGAAATCGCCGTTCGTGATCTGTTCGGGGGCCTCGGCCGGGGGATCGGCGTGGGCGGTGCCGGCGCTCACGGCGGCCAGCGCCACGGTGGTCGCTGCGGCGAGCACCGCGAGGCGACGTCGGGATGGCGTCACGGATATTCCTTCCGACGAACGGGACGGAATGGTGGTGGGCGTGTGCGGGAAAACCTGGGAGCGCTCCCAGGTATCGGGCATGTTTCCAGGGTGGACGGGCGCTGTCAATCGATCCGGCCCGATGGGCTCGGGGGTCGTCGGCCAGTGAGATTCGCCGCGCCACGCCCGGTCGTCCTGATCTCCTAGAGACAACGGAGCCCTTCTCCTGGCAGGCTGCGTCCCATGACCCTGAAGCTGCGTTCCGCGGGGACGAGCGACCGCGGGCTGATCCGCAGCGGCAACCAGGACGCGCTGCACGCCGGGGCCTGGCTGGTGGCCGTCGCCGACGGCATGGGCGGGATGGCCGCGGGCGACCTGGCCAGCGCCATCGCCATCGAGGCGGTGGCGCCGCTGGATGTGGAGATACCCGAGGACGCGCTCGTCGCCGCGTTGCAGGACGGCATCGCGCTGGCCACCACCCGGATCCGGCAGGCGGTGACCGAGGATCCGCAGCGGCAGGGGATGGGTACGACGCTGACCGCGCTGCTCTTCGCGCGTACCGGGAGCTGCCTGGCCCTGGCCCACGTGGGCGACTCCCGGGCGTACCTGTTCCGCGACGGCGTGCTCAAGCAGATCACCCGGGACGACACGTTCGTGCAGATGCTCGTCGACCAGGGGGTGATCACACCGGACCAGGCCGGCAGCCACCCCCGTCGCGCCGTGGTCACCCAGGCGTTGCAGGGCGACGAGGTCTCCCCGACCTACGCCACGATGCTGCCCCGCCACGGCGACCGCTGGCTGCTGTGCAGCGACGGACTGTCCAACGTCGTCCGGGCCGAGACCCTGGCCGAGGTGCTCGCCGCCCATCCGGATCGGGACCTGTGTGCCCGCAAGCTCATCGACCTGGCCTTGCGCGCCGGTGGCCCGGACAACATCACCGTGGTCATCGCGGACGTGGTCGACGAGCCCTGACGCTCGATCCGCGCTCGATCCGCGTTCGGACCGTGCGCTGCCGACGGATGTTAGGAAGGGTCCCCTGCTATGCACCAGGCGTTAGCAGGGGACCCTTCCTTTCACGTCAGCCGCGTCCGGCCCGGCGGGTGGGCGCGGCCGTGGTCGGGTCCTCCGGCCAGGGATGGCGCGGGTACCGTCCGCGCAGCTCGGCGCGCACCTGCCGGTAGCCGGTACGCCAGAACGACGCCAGGTCGGCGGTGACCGCCACCGGTCGGCCCGCCGGTGAGAGCAGGTGCAGCAGCACCGGCACCCGACCGCCGCCGACGCGGGGCGCCTGCGCCCAGCCGAAGGTCTCCTGGAGCCGGACCGCCAGCACCGGCGCGGCCGGGTCGGCGTAGTCCACCCGGATCCGGGACCCGCTCGGCACGGCGATCCGCTCGGGGGCCAACTCGTCCAGTCGCCCCGCCAGCGACCAGGGCACCAGCCGGCGCAGCGCACCGGCCACGTCGACCCGGGCCAGGTCGGCGCGGCGCCGGGCCCGGGCCAGCTCGGGTCCGAGCCAGTCCGGTGCGCCGGCCAGCAGAGCCTCGTCGGAGACGTCCGGCCAGTCGTCGCCGAGCGCGTGTCGGCAGAACGCCAGCCGGTCGCGCAGCGCCCGCGCCGCCGGTGTCCAGGGCAGCAGGTCGAGGCCGACGTCGCGCAGCCCGGTCAGCAGGGCGGCGGCGACCTCCGCCGACCCGGGTCGGGGCAGCGGCCGGTCGACCAGCTCGATGGCGCCCAGCCGGACCACCTCCCGGGCCACCACGTCGTCGCCGGACCAGCCGACCTCCCGGTCGGTGCGCAGCAGCGCCGCGCCGACCTCGCGGGCGGTTGCCTCGTCCAGCACCGCCGCCCGCCGGACCCGCGCGGCCGGCGCGCCGGGTGCCCGGTCGGCCACCGCCACGGCCAGCCACCCGGCACCGGCCAGCGCCGACCCGGGCGCCAGCTCCGCCGCGGTCCCGCCGCTCATCAGGTACGCCGAACCGCCCGGCCGGCGTACCCGGCCCAACCGCTCCGGGTACGCCAAGCCGACCAGCAACCCGGCGGCCAGGTCGTCCGGCAGGGCTCTCCCGGACGGGTCCTCGGCGGTGCCGGTCGGCAGGGCGGTACGCAGCCGGCGTACCTCGGTCCGCCAGCGGGCGGTGGCACCCGGGTCGACGCCGTCGCGTAGCCGACGCCAGGCGGCGGCGAGGTCGTCCCCGGCACCGGCGACGGATTCCTCGGCGAGCATCGCCACCACCTCGGCGGCGCGCCGGGCGCCCACCCGGGCGGCACCGTCGAGCAGGGCCCGGGCCAGTCGGGGATGCGCTCCGGTGGCGGCGATCGCGCGTCCCCGCGCCGTGATCCGCCCGTCCGGGTCGAGGGCGCCGAGCGTGCCCAGCGTCTCCCGGGCCACCGTCATCGCCGCCGTCGGGGGCGGATCCGGCAGCGCCAGCCCGGTGCCGTCCGGTGCGCCCCAGGCGGCGAGGTCGAGCGCGAAGCCGGTGAGGTCGGCGGTGGCGATCTCCGGCTCCGGCTGGGCCGCCAGCCGCTCGTGGGTCGCCGGTGACCAGCAGCGATAGACGTGCCCCGGCGCCTCACGGCCGGCCCGCCCGGCCCGCTGGGTGGCCCCGGCCCGGGACACCGACACGGTGACCAGCGCGCCGAGCCCCCGGGCCAGGTCCAGCCGGGCGACCCGGGACAGGCCGGCGTCCACCACGGTTCGTACCCCGGGCACGGTCAGGCTGCTCTCGGCCACCGCGGTGGCCAGCACCACCCGCCGTCGCGGTCCCGGGCGCAGCGCGGCGTCCTGCTCGGCGCCGTCCTGGCGGCCGTGTAGCCGGAGCACGTCGACGTGGTCGCGCAGGGCGGCCAGCCGGCCCGCGACGGCCGCGATCTCGCCCACGCCGGGCAGGAAGACCAGCAGGTCACCGTCCTGTTCGTCGAGTGCCCGCCGGACGGTGGCGGCCACGTGGTCCAGCAGCGCCCGGTCCACCGGCCCGGCGCCGGGCGGCGGCACCGGCCGGGCCGGCGGCGCCCAGACCCGGGTCACCGGGTGCAGCGCCGAGGCGGCCCGGACCACCGGCGCGGGCGTGTCCCCGCCGAGCAGGGCGGCGAAGCGGTCCGCCTCGGGGGTCGCCGACATCGCCAGCAGCCACAGGTCCGGCCGCAGCGCGGCGCGGGCCTCCACGCTGAAGGCGAGCGCGAGGTCGGCGTCGAGCTGTCGTTCGTGGACCTCGTCCAGCAGCACCGCGCCGACGCCGGCCAGTTCCGGGTCGTGCTGCAACCGGCGGACCAGCAGCCCGGTGGTGACCACCTCGACCCGGGTCCGCGCGCCGGTCCGGCGGTCGCCGCGCACCGCGTAGCCGACCCGGTCACCGACGCGCTCGCCGAGCAGCGTCGCCATCCGCCGGGCGGCGGCACGGGCGGCCACCCGTCGGGGCTGGGCGACGATCACCCGTCCGGCGACCGCGTCGGCCACCGCCAGCGGGGCGAGCGTGGTCTTGCCGGTGCCCGGCGGGGCGACCAGGATGGCGGCGCCCGCCGCGCGCAGTGCCGCCACCAGCGCCGGCAGCGCGGGACGGACCGGCAGGTCGAGGGGTACGTCGGAGAGCACGGCCCAGTCTCGCACCGGCCCTCCGGCCCGGGGCGTCGTGCCTGTTCCGGCCCCGGCCGACGTGCCTGATCCGCCCCGGTCGACTGCCTGGCCGGCGTGCCGTTTCCGTCCCTGGCCGACGGGTCCGTCGGCCGGCCGACGGTGCCCGCAGAGGCGGCGGATCAGCCGGCGTGGACCTCGTCGACGCCGGTGACGAAGGCGTGCCAGGCCGACGACGGGAAGGTCAGCACGGGGCCGGGGCGGTCCTTGCTGTCCCGCACCGCCACCCGACCGTCGACGACGGCGACCTCGACGCAGTTGCCGTTGCCCACGCTGCGCGTACTGGTGCGCCAGTTAGCCCGGGACAGGTCGAGCGCGGTCATCGCGATCCCTTCGTCGATACCGACTGTGACCGCGCCGAACGGTCACGTAAAGTAACGAGAAGCTTCCTTCAGGCGCACCAAAGACGCCGCTGGATCAAGCGCCAGACGTCGCAGCCTCTCGTGCACAAGGCTATACGAGCGCACCTGCGCGACCTCTTCCAGTGCCAGGCCTGTCGAGAGGTTTTCCAGGTAAACCACGGCCGCGTCGGCGGCGTCGGCAAACGTGAGGATCACGTACGGCGAGTTCATCGCCGGGTGGCCGCCGGCCGCGAATGGAAGTACCTGGATGGTGACGTTGGGTAGCTGTGTGGTGCTCTCCAGGTGGGCGAGTTGCTCCGCCATGACCGCCCGTTCGCTCACGGGGCGTAGCAGCACCGCCTCGTTCAGCACCACCGACAGCTCGGCCGGCTCGTCGCTGCGCAGCACGTCCTGGCGGCGCAGTCGGGCGGCCACCTTGCGGTCGATGTCGTCCTCGCCGGCGGTGAGCCGGTAGACGTCCCGGGCGTACGCCTCGGTCTGCAACAGGCCCGGCACCGCCTCCGCCTCGTACGTGCGCAGGGTGGCCGCCTCGGCCTCCAGTCCGACGTAGAACTCGAACCACTCGGGCAGGACGTCGCTGTAGTGCTGCCACCAGCCCCGTTGCTGGGCGCCCCGGGCGATCTCGATGAGCGCCTCGGCGTCGTTCCCGGTCACCTGGTACAGCGCCAACGCGGCCCGGACGTCGCGCGGCTTGATGCCGATCTGGGCGTTCTCGATGCGGGAGAGATTGCTCTTGGACATGTCCAGTTGCCGAGCGGCGACGTCCAGGGTCATGCCGGCGCGTTCGCGCAACTGGCGGAGTTCCCGGGCGATGCGGCGGCGGCGAACGGTGGGGCTCGCGGTCACCCTCCGAGTCTGTCACGGGAAAAGTCCCAGGTCGCGTCAGCACGGAGTGCAACTGCCAAAAACGGGAGTTGCGTTGCAGTTGCGCTCGGTGCATCCTTGCCTCCGGTTAGCGATCACTATGGACGGCCGACCCGGGGGGACGCGTGCTCATCGCCGACGAGTTCTTCCTGATCGCCCACAACGACACCCGGGGCAAGGCCAAGCTGCATCCGGCCGCCACCAGTCTCGGCCTGGCCGCCGGCCTGCTCGGCGAGCTGGTCCTCTATGGACACGTGACGGTCGCCGCCGGGCAGGTCACCGTCGTCGACCGGCGTCCACCGGGCGACGCGCTGGCGCACACCGTGCTCGACCAGTTGATCGGCGAGCAGCAGCACCAGGCGGTGCGGACCTGGCTCAGCTTCCTCGCCCAGACGGCGGTGACCTCGGTGGGGGAGCGGTTGGCGCGGGCCGGGGTGCTGCGTCGGCAGGAGACGCGCCGACTGCTGCGGACCAGCGTCACGTACGTGCCGACCGACCTCAACGTCGCGGCCTGGCCGGCCACCCGACTGCGCGCCGCGCTGGAACGCGCGGATCCGCCCCACGTGCCCGACGCGCTGCTGCTCGGGCTGGTGGCGGCGGCCGGCTTGACCCGCGAGGTGCTGTGGAGCGCGGGTCCGCGCGCCCACCACCGGCTCAACCTGATCATTCCGGCCCTGCCGGCTCCGCTGAAGGAACTCGTCGGACAGACCGAGGCCGCCGTGGGTGCGGCCGTGCTGCGCGGCATCCCCTGAGCCGGTTCCCCTCTTCCCCTCCCTGACATCCGGAGCAGTCATGTCCTCGACAGTGACAACCCCACGACCGAGCAACGTCTCCGAGGCACTGGCCCGTGGCCGCCTCGGGGTGCCCTCGGTGGTGTTCTTCGTGCTCTCCGCGGCGGCGCCGTTGACCGTGGTCGCCGGTGTGGTCACCACCGGCTACGGCGTCGTCGGGGTGCTCGGCATCCCGCTGGCCTTCCTGGCGGTCGCCGCCGTGTTGGCGCTCTTCTCCGCCGGCTACGTGGCGATGGCCCGCCGGATGGCCAACGCCGGCGCCTTCTACGCGTACGTGGCCCGGGGGCTGGGCCGCCCGGCCGGGGTGGGCGCGGCCTGGGTCGCGCTGATCGCGTACAACGCCCTGCAGGTCGGGCTCTACGGCACCATCGGCGCCGCGGCGGCACCGGTGCTGGACCGGCTGTTCGGCGTGACGCCCCAGTGGTGGATCGTGGCGCTGCTGGCCTGGGCGCTGGTGGGCCTGCTCGGGCTGCTGCGGGTGGACATCAACGGCATGGTGCTGGCCGCGCTGCTCTGCGCCGAGATCGCCGTCATCGTGGTGTTCGACCTCGGCCAGTTGGGCAACCCGGCGGGCGGCAGCGTCAGCTTCGCGGCGTTCTCGCCGGACAACTTCTTCGTGCCCGGCCTGGGCGCGGTGCTGGTGCTGGCCATCCTCGGCTTCGTCGGCTTCGAGGCGGCGGTGGTGTTCAGCGAGGAGAGCAAGGACCCGCAGCGGACCGTGCCGATGGCCACCTACCTCTCGGTGGCGATCATCGCGGTGGTCTACGCCCTCTCCTCGTGGAGCATGACGGTGGCCGTCGGCCCGGACCGGATCGTCGAGGAGGCCGGCACCCAGAGCGTGGAGCTGATCTTCAACCTGGCCGGCGCGCACCTGGGCGACACCGTCCTCACCATCGGCCAGGCGCTCTTCCTGACCTCGGTGCTGGCCGCGATGATCTCGTTCCACAACACCACCGCGCGGTACGCCTTCGCGCTGGGCCGCGAGCGGGTGCTGCCGGCGGTGTTCGGGCGGACCTCGCCGACGACCGG
Source organism: Micromonospora sp. NPDC003241 (assembly GCF_053589795.1). NCBI lineage: Bacteria > Bacillati > Actinomycetota > Actinomycetes > Micromonosporales > Micromonosporaceae > Micromonospora > Micromonospora sp. NPDC003241. Next base: position 17,320 of record NZ_JBSFSO010000072.1, read on the forward strand.
TGCTCCGCAGGCCGCCTCGCTGGCGCAGAGCGCGCTCGGCCTGGTGGTGATCCTGCTGTACGCGTTCAACGGCTGGGACCCGGTCCTGCAACTGTTCTTCTGGCTGGGCACCAGCGGTGGCTTCGGTGTGCTGCTGCTGATCGCGACCACCGCGGTCGCCATCATCGTCTACTTCGCCCGCAACGCCGAGCAGGAGACGCTCTGGCGGCGGCTGGTCGCCCCGGGGATCGCGGCGGTCGCGCTGACCGCCATCATCGTGCTGGCCGTGCAGAACTTCGCCAACCTGCTCGGCGTCGAGCCCGACTCCCCGCTGCGCTGGGCCTTCCCGGCGGTGTACCCGGTGGCCGCGTTGCTCGGCGTGCTCTGGGGGCTGACGTTGCGCAGCAGCCGGCCCGACACGTACGCCCGGATCGGTCTGGGGGCCGAGAGCGCCACCGCGGCCGTGGCCCCGCCGTCGCCGGTCGGGGCGGAGGTGCGGCGATGACCGCTCCGACGATCGCCCGTCTCGACGTGGCTGACACCCGCTGGGTGGCCGAGCGCATCGCCGAGTCCTTCCTGGTCCTGGACGCCACCCGGTGGCTGGTCCCGGACGAGGCCAAGCGGGAGGCGGTACTGGCCGGGAACTTCGAGATCATCGTGGCGCACGCGATGCGGCACGGGCTGGTGTTCGGCACCGCCGACCGGGCCGGTGTGGCGGTCTGGCTGCCGTCGGTCGGTGAACCGCTGCCGCCGCCGGAGGACTACGACGCCCGGCTGGCCGCCGCGTGCGGGGAGTGGACGCCGCGCTTCGTCCACCTGGACGAGCTGTTCGCCGCCCATCACCCGCACCGGGACCACCATCACCTGGCGCTGCTGGCCGTGCGGCCGGACCGCCAGGGGCAGGGGGTGGGTTCGGCGCTGCTGCGGCACCACCACGCCTGGCTGGACGCCCACGGCGTACCGGCCTATCTGGAAGCGAGCAGCGAGATCGGCCGTGACCTCTACGCGCGGCACGGCTACCGGGTGTCGGAGCCGTTCCGGCTGCCCGACGACACGCCGTTCTGGCCGATGTGGCGGGAGCCGTCCGCCACCTGAGTCGTCCGCCCCACCGGCTCGACCGACGCGGGCGCCGGCCCGATGGGCCGACGGGCCGAGCCGGTGGGCGGACACGACGGTGGCCGGGTCCCTGCGGACCCGGCCACCGTCGCCACCCCCTCTTACTTAGTACGTACCGTCGAGCTGCCCCCGCAGCTTCGTCAGCGCCCGGGCCAGCAGCCGGGACACGTGCATCTGCGAGACGCCGATCTGCTCGGCGATCTGCGACTGGGTGAGGTTGCCGTAGAAGCGCAGGGTGAGGATCTTCTGCTCGCGCTCGTCCAGCGTGGCCAACGCCGGCCCGAGGGCCACCCGCAGCTCGGCCAGCTCGAACTCGCTGTCCTCGCCGCCGAGCATGTCGCCCAGCTCGGTGGCCCGGTCACCGTCACCGGTCGGGGTGGACAGCGACACCGCGTTGTAGGCGCGGGCGCCTTCCAGGCCCTCCAGGACCTCTTCCTCGGTGAGGCTGAGGTGGCTGGCGATGTCGGCGACCGTCGGCGAGCGACCCAGGGTCTGCAACAGCGAGCTGTTGGCGTCGGAGATGGCCAGCCGCAGCTCCTGGAGCCGCCGGGGGACCCGGATGTCCCAGGTGCGGTCGCGGAAGTGCCGCTTGAGCTCACCGATGATGGTCGGGATCGCGTAGCCGGCGAAGTCGACGCCCCGGGTGGGGTCGAACTTGTCGATGGCCTTGATGAGGCCGACGGCGGCGGTCTGGGCCAGGTCGTCGGTGGGCTCGCCGCGTCCGCTGTAGCGGTGTGCGAGGTGGTTGGCCAGCGGCAACCAGGCCTCGATCGCCCGGTCGCGCAGCGCGGCCCGGGACGGGTGCCCGGCCGGCAGCGCGGCCATCGCGTTGAGTAGGTCGGTGGCGCTGTCGGAGAGCGAACGCGGGTCGAGCTTCGGTGCCGTGGTGGGCGCCGGGGCAGTCGCCGTTTCGGTGAGCGCGGTCATGGTGGTCCTCCCTGCACCTCGTCCGCGGATAAAGACGTGACGCTTTGGTTTAGAGCCTGTTAGTCCGTTCGGGAGTCACCATAGCCTGATCGTGCCGCAGAAATCTAGCCGAACGGACGATGTACTTAAGTGATTTCACGGCATGAAACAGTCTCAATCGGTCATTCATCCATGAAGTGCCATCGGGTCGGAGGGTGATTCGCGATCAAGACCGGGCGGTTCGGACGATCCCCTCATCGGCCGTCACCCGCGATGACCCGGACGGGCGGATGCCCGTCGACGCCGATCGGGGGATATGCCGACGGGTCGGTTCGACGACTGTCGCCAATCCGTCGTTGTCCCGTCGGTGGGACCGGCATAGCGTCGCGAGCAACTGCTGACCGGAGGTGTTGTGCTCGACCCCGCGGTGCCCCAACTCGTCGTGAACTGCCGGACGCTGTATTTCAGCTGGCTGCCGGCGGATCCGCACGCGGTGGCGGCACTCGTACCGGCCGGGCTCCACCCGCATCCCGACGGTCAGGTCTTCATGAACCAGTACGTGGTCGACGACGCGAGCCAGACCTCCGGCTTCGGCGCGTACTCGCTGACCTATCTCGGGGTGACCCTGGCCGGCGTGGACGCCCCCGACGGGGTGACCCCGGGCGGCTGGTGGACCCACTACGTGACCTCCAGCGAACTGGTCCGCCGGTACGCCCTCGGCCGGGGCGCCCCCGCGCTGACCGGCGACACCACCATCGCCGCGAACGGCCACGAGCTGGTGACCGAGACCACCATCGACGGCGCGCCCGCGATCCGCGCCCGGGTGCGCGCCGGGGAGACCGGGCACGCCGTGCACAACGGCCACCACCGGTACGTCACCGCGCTGCACGGCCGGCTGGTCAGCAGCGTCTATCCGGTGGTCGCCGAGCCGTCCACCTCCTTCGAGATCGAGTCGGTGGAGTTCCTGGACCCGGATCACCCGGTCTACGCGTTGCGGCCGGAGAATCCGCTCACCATCGGGTGGGGCTACTACTCACCACGGTCGTCCTTTGCGTACCCGGGGGGTCTGACCGTGCTCGACGCCCCGGAGTCCGGGTCGACGGACGCGCCGTACGCCGAGCATCCGCTGCCCGCGCTCGGCTGAGCGACACCGACGCCTCCACCAGCGGAAATACGGGTCACTTTCGGGTTTTCCCTGGTCCAGATGGGTAAGCCAGTCGCGGGTCGGTACGCCCCGGTGTGCCGGGCGACATCGTCGTGCGCGTCGGCGTGCCCGCCCGGAGGCCGCCCCGGCCTCACCATCCCGGATCGGGCTCGCCCCGTCGGCCGTCGGTGCCGATGGCGTACGCCCGACTTCGGCCCGAGCAGCGAGGAGGCCGCACCATGCCCGGCGAGATGACGAACCCCGTGACCGAGCACCGTGAGCAGGCGGTGGAGAGCGAGCGGGGGGCGCTGTTGGCCGTACTGGTGATGGTCCTGCTGGGCGTGGCCGGTATTTTCGCCGTCTCCTGACCGATGACCGGTTGCGGGCTCAGTCGGTTGCGGGCTCAGTCGGTGGCGAGGCGGGCGTGCAGGTGTTCGTCGTGGCGTCGACCGTCGCCGTAGCGGTGTGACTGGCGTAGCGTGCCCTCGACCGGATATCCGGCCCGCTCGGCGACCCGGCAGGAGGCCGGGTTGCCGACCGCGTGGCACAACTCGATGCGGTGCAGGCCCAGATCGCGGAAGGCCCACTCGGTGAGCCGGCTGACCGCCGCCGAGGCGAGGCCCTGCCGCCGGGCGGCGGCGACGGTCCAGTAGCCGATCGACGCGTCGCCCGCATGGATCCGGTGCAGCGACACCGAGCCGAGCATGATCTCCGGCCGGGTCGGGTCGGCCACCGCCAGCGAGACGTGGGTGCCCTGGGACCAGTCGGCCCGCCAGTGCACCCACTGGCGGGCGGCGTCGAGGTCGAACGCGTCGCCCTGCGGGTTCCACTGGGCGATGGCCGGGTCGTGCCACGCCGCCAGCACGGCGGGCGCGTCCGCAGTGCTCCAGGGGCGTAGCAGCAGGCCGGGGCCGGTCAGTTCCACGACGCGAAAGTGTCGCACAGCCGCATCCTCTGCCGTGGGGCGTGCCCCACGACCGGCACGCTTCGTCGCGCGGGCATGCCCCACGACAGGCGTGCCCGCGTCGCGCGGGCATGCCCCCCGCGATCATGGACTTGTGGTAGCGACACAAGGGACATAAGCCCCGGAACCCTCGCCAGTACTCCATGATCGACGAGGGTCTCGCCGGTTTCGCTTCAAAGTTTGACCAAATCATTCACCTGGGGGTTGTGGTGCAGATGGTGCCTGCCCCGGGCATCATTGTTCAAATTTTGAATACGTGCTACCGTGGCGCCATGACCGAGAGCCTGAGCGAGGTGCGACTCACCGCCTGGCGGGCGTACATCGAGGCCAGCCAGCGGTTGTTCACCCGGTTGGAGGACGACCTGCGGGCCGCCAGCGAGCTGAGCTTCGCCGACTACCACGTGTTGGTGCTGCTCGCCGAGGCCCCGGGGCAGCGACTGCGGATGGGCGAGCTCGCCGGCCGACTGGTCTTCTCGCCCAGTCGACTGACCTACCAGGTCTCCTCCATGCAGCGACGCGGCCTGGTCGCCCGGCAGCCCTGCCCGGACGACGGGCGCGGCAGCGAGGCGGTGCTCACCGCCGCCGGCCTGATGGCGCTGCGCGAGGCCGCTCCGCACCATCTGCGCTCGGTCCGCACCCACCTGATGGACGACCTCGACGATGCCGAGATCGCCTGCCTGACCTCGGTCTTCACCCGACTCGGCCAGCGGTTGCAGGGCACCGCCGGCACCGCCCCCCGCGAGAGCTGAAGGAGCTTCCGATGCCCGCCATCACCGTCGACAACGTCCTCGTCCTGCCCCGCCTGCCGAAGCTCGACGAGTCCACCACCGTCATCCGGCCGGTCCGCCGGCTGACCACCGCGCCCAGCGGCTTCGAGGGTGAGGGCTTCCCGGTGCGCCGGGCCTTCGCCGGGGTACCCACCACCGAGCTGGACCCGTTCCTGCACCTCGACCAGATGGGCGAGGTGGAGTACGCGCCGGGCGAGCCGAAGGGGACCAGTTGGCACCCGCACCGCGGCTTCGAGACCGTCACGTACATCATCGACGGGGTCTTCGACCACCAGGACAGCCACGGTGGTGGCGGCACCATCACCAACGGCGACACCCAGTGGATGACGGCGGGCAGTGGCCTGCTGCACATCGAGGCGCCGCCGGAGCACCTGGTGGTCAGCGGTGGGTTGTTCCACGGCACCCAACTCTGGGTCAACCTGCCCAAGGTGGCCAAGATGAGCCCGCCGAAATACCAGGACATCCGGGGCAACCAGGCGGCACTGGTCACCACGCCGGACGGCGGCGCGCTGGTCCGGGTGATCGCCGGTGAGATCGCCGGGCACCAGGGGCCCGGATCGACGTACACGCCGATCACCGTCGCCCACGTGACGGTCGAGCCCGGTGCGCAGGTCGACCTGCCCTGGCGGCCGGACTTCAACGCCCTGGTGTACGTGCTGGGCGGTCGGGGCACGGTCGGCGCGAACGGGCGCGGCGTCCGTACCGGACAGCTCGCGGTGCACGGCCCGGGCGACGCGCTGCGGTTCAAGGCCAACGCCCGGCAGGACAGCCGCACCCCGACGCTGGACCTCTACGTCATGGGCGGGCAGCCGATCCGAGAGCCGGTCGCCCAGTACGGCCCGTTCGTGATGAACAGCCGGGACGAGCTGATCCAGGCGTTCGAGGACTACCAGGCCGGTCGGCTCGGCGTCGTCCCGGAGGAGCGGGTGCCGCACACCGGCGGTCAGGGCGACCGCCCCTGACGGGTCTGCACGGGGAGAGCCCGCCCCGCTGCGCGGCCGGAGGATGGCCGTGGCATCCGGGGCGGGCGGTCCTACCCGGGGTGTCACTCGCCCCGGTCGGCACCGCGCGGGCCGCGCGCCCGGTTCGGCGCGGCGGCTTGTTCTCAGCGTGGCCCGACTCGGCCGACCGCGTGCGGTAGCTCGCCGGAGACTCCGCCCGAGCGTTGCGCGGTGGGTACGTCCCGTGGTCGTTCGAGCGGCCGCGCCTCGGTGTGCCGCACCTGGTACGAGCCGTCACCGGGCCGGACCTGCGCTGGTGCTGGCTGCGGACCCCGTTCGCCGGCACCGGATTCACGACCCGTCACCCTCGGGCGGTCATCGTGCCGCCGACCTGGCAGCTTCACTCCGCGCGAGGCTGAGGTGGGTAGATTTGTTGTCGCTCCAGCGACAACAAATCTACCCACCACAAGAGCACAAGACTTAAATACAGTAAAATACAAAATCATGAGGTATTAGGTCTTCTGCTTGATTTTTTTTGGGG
>NZ_JBSFSO010000073.1:0-22233 GCF_053589795.1 Micromonospora sp. NPDC003241
GTCGCTGGAGCGACAACAGATCTACCCACCTCCGGCCGCCGCGCGGCGTGCAACCCGGCTTCGCGGCAACTGGGCTCAGCGCGACTCGCGGTTCCGGCGCAGCCCGGACAGGAACCGAACCGCCAGGACGACCAACAACAGGGTCATCGCCACCGCGCCGGGCGCCTTCACCAGCCGGGCCACGTTGGTGCCGTCCGGCAGGGCGAGGAAGGACGCCGCCGCGACGGGCACCAGGAACCAGGTGGTCCGGGTCGCCGCCAGCGCGAGCAGCGCCAGCGGCCAGGTCGCGTACCAGGGATGAAACACCGGCGCGAGGACGACGGTGAGGGCCAGCGCCAACCCCGCGCCGAGCAGCACCGAACGGTGACGGTTCACCTCCGCGCTCACCGTCGACGGGCCGACACCGACCGCAGCAGGCGGGCTGTTGCCGGTCGCACTGGCAGCAGGCGGGCCGGATGAAGCGGCGTCGCGGGAGCCGCCCAGCGTCTCCGGCGGCGCGGCGTCGCGGAAGCCGCCCAGCGTCTCCGGCAGCGCGGCGTCGCGGGAGCCGTGCAGCGTCGACCAGGTACGCCACCAGAGCAGCACCAACAGCACCGCCAGCAGGATCAGCGCCACGATCCGGGCCACCGGCACACCGACGGGCGGCAGCCCGACCGGTTCGCCGAGGTAGTCGACGACCATGCCGACGGCGGTCGGCGGCGAGGTCCACTGCACGGTGTCGCCGCTGCTGCCCAGTCCACCGATCCAGCCCAGCCCGAGACCGGACACCAACGAGGACACCAGCAGCGCGCCCAGCACACCGGCGGCGAGCAGACCGCCGTCGCGCAGCAGGGCCGCGAGCGTGTACCGGCCACGGACCGCCGCCAGCGCCGCGAACGGCAGCACCACCACGGCGGTCGCCTTCACCGAGACCGCCAGACCGAGCAGCACCCCGGCGGCCAGCAACACCGCGACCGGCGGCCACCCCGCGACGCCCACCGGCAGCCCGCCGCCGAGCGACCCAGCGACGCCCGGCGGCACCCTGCCGGTCGACGGCCAATCCGCGCCGGACGTCCCCCCGCCGGTCGACGGCCCAGCACCGCCGGGCAGAGCAACGACGCCCGACGTCCCAGCACCGCCCGGCAATCCAGCACCGCCCGGCAATCCAGCACCGCCCGGCAATCCAGCACCGCCCGGCAATCCAGCACCGCCCGGCAATCCAGCACCGCCCGGCGACCCAGCACCGCCCGGCGACCCAGCACCGCCTGGCAATCCAGCACCGCCCGGCGACCCAGCAACGCCCGGCAACCCAGCACCGCCCGGCAATCCAGCACCGCCCGGCGACCCAGCACCGCCGGGCAGAGCAGCGACGCCCGGCGACCCAGCGACGCCTGGCGACATGCCGGCGGCCGACGTCGGGCGGCGGACGAGCAGCAGGAGGCCGAGCAGGAGCAGGCCGAGCATCACCGCGTCGTTGTGGGCGCCGGAGACCAGGTGCACGCCGACCAGTGGGCAGGCGAGCACCAGCCAGGTCGCCCGCGCAGGCGGCACCCCCGCCGCCCGCGCCAAGCCGGGCAGGCAGAGCGCGGCCAGCAGCAGCCCGGACACCGCCAGCACCCGCAACAGCACCAGCGTGCCGGCCAGGCTGCCGCCGAGGACCACCGCGAGCGCGGCGAGGAGGACGAAGAACGGGCCGTACGGTGCGGCGGTGTCCCGCCACACCGGGGCGACCGCGTCCAGCCATGGGCAGCCCGCCTCGGCCACACCGGTGGCGTACGGGTCACCGCCCTCGGCGTAGACCCAGCCCTGACAGGCGTACGAGTAGAGGTCCCGGCTGCCCAGCGGCGCGCTGAACAGCAGCGGCACCGTCCACAGCGCGGCGGTGCGCACCGCCCACCCGGTCGACGGGGCGCCACCGCGCAGCGTCCACCAGGCGCCCACCATGGCGGTGGTACCGAGCAGCCAGAGCAGCACGGTCGGCACGGGGTGCCAGAGCCGGGCGGTGGCATCGGGCAGGGCGCCACCGGCGTACGCGGTGACGGTGAGAGCCACCGCCCCCAGCAGGCCGACATATCGGACGCGGCGGTCCCGGGTGGAGGTGGGTCGGACGCCGGTCTCGGTCACCGGCGTGCCTCTCCTCAGTCGACGGGAACCGGGCGGCGGGCCGCCCGAGCCGACCGTACCAAGCGGACCGCCACCCAGATCACGAACAGCGTCATCAGCGGCGCACCCACCGTCTTGGTGTACCGGGGCAGGCCGGTGCCGTCGGCCAGCACCTGGAACGCCGCGAACACCGTCACCGCGCTGAACCACCAGGTGCGGTGGGCGGTGGCGGCGAGCAGCGCCAGCGGCCAGAACCAGTACCAGGGGTGGAACAGCGGGGCGAGCGCGACGGTGGCGGTCAACGCCAGCGCGGCGTGCCAGAGCGGTTCCCGGTGACGCGCCCGGAACCACAGCCACACCAGCAGCGCCGCCAGCACCACCATGCCGATCCCCCGGGTGACCGGCAGCGCGTCGACGTGCAGGCCGAACGGCAGCAGCACGTACCCGACGGTCTGCCCGACGGCGGTCGGCGGCGAGGTCCAGGCGATCACCTCGTTGCCGTGCGACAGCCCGGTGATCCAGCCGAGGTTCAGCCCGGCGCCGAGGGTCACCGCGATCAGCGTCGCCACCGCCCCGCCGACCACCAGCGTGCCGTGGCGCAGCAGCCCGCGCAGGGAGAACCCGCCACCGATCGCGAGCAGCGCCGCGAACGGGACCACCACCAGCGCGGTCACCTTGATCCCGGCGGCCATGCCGAGCACGATCCCACCGGCCAGCAGCGGCCACGGCCGGGCCGGTCGGCTGACCACGATCGCCAGGCCGGCCACCATGAACCCGACCATCAACGCGTCGTTGTGCACCCCGGAGATCAGGTGTACGCCCACCAGCGGACCGGCCAGCGCCAGCCAGAGTGCCCGGCCGACCGGTACCCCACAGTGGCGGGCCAGCACCGGCAGGCTCACCGCCGTCAGCAGCACACCGGCCACCGCGAGTACCCGGAACAACGCGATGCTGGCGATCAACGAGCCGGTCGCGGCGACGATCGCGCCGGAGAGCACCACGAACAGCGGCCCGTACGGCGCCGGGGTGTCCCGCCAGATGAAGGACATGGTGTCCAGCCACGGACACGGCAACGTGGAGACGCCGTACTCGTACGGGCTGATGCCGTTGGCGAAGCTCGCCCCCTGACAGGCGTACGCGTAGGCGTCCCGGCTGCCCAGCGGCGGCGTGAACAGGAACGGCACGAGCCACAGCCCGGCGGTGACCAGCGCCCAGCGCGCCGACGGCACCCGGTCCCGCAACGTCCACCAGGCGAACGCCATCGCGGCCGTGCCGAACAGCCACAACGCGATGATCAGCGGTCCGTACGGCCCCTGCCAGATGCGCAGCGGAGTGGGCCGCAGATCGCCGTCGGGCAGGGCGCCACCGAGGAACGCCGCCACGGAGAGCATGATCGATCCGGCCAGTCCGGTCCAGCGCACGAGGTGATGGGGCACGTCCGACATGCTGCCAGTACCGTGAGCGCGGTACGGAGGTGGGCATGCGGGGCAGTCGGGTGGTGGCGCTGGCCGCCGCGTGCGCCGGGGCGCTCGGTGTGGCGTACCTCATCCTTCCGGCGATGGGTTCGGACCTGGCGGCGCAGGTGGCCCGGGCCGACTTCTTCGCCACCCACGGCGCGACCCCGGTCGACCTGCGCTGGTACGCGGGGGTCCAGCAGTTCGGCTACAGCCTGCTGACCCAGCCGGTGATGGCCCTGCTCGGGGTACGCCTCACCGGCGTGATCGCGGTGGTCGCGGCGGCGGCCCTCTTCGCCGCGCTGCTGGTGCGTACCGGGGTGCCCCGGCCGCTGCTCGGCAGCCTGGTCGGGGTGGTCACCATCGCCGGCAACCTGGTCTCCGGCCGGGTGACGTACGGCCTCGGGGTGGCCTTCGGCCTCGCCGCCCTGCTCGCCCTCACCTGGCGCCGCGGATCGCCGGCCGACTCGTCCGTGCCCGACCGCGCGGCTCGTGCCGGAAGTCGGGGCCTGGGCGCCAGCATCGGCAGTTCGTGGCGACCGCTCGTGGTGGCCGGGGCGGCGGCGTTGCTGGCGTCGGCGGCCAGTCCGGTGGCCGGGCTCTTCGTCGGCCTCGCCGGGGTCGCCCTGGTGCTGTCCCGCCGGTACGCCGACGGGTTGACCGTCGCGGTGGCGGCGGCGGTGCCGCTGGGCGTGACCGCGTTGCTGTTCGGTGACGGCGGTTGGATGAACATCAGCCGCACCGACACCATCCGGGCGACGGTGACCGCCCTGCTGGTGGCCGTGCTGGTCGGCTACCGCCCGGTGCGTTCGGGTGCGGTGCTGGCAGCGGGCGGGGTGATCGCGGCGGCGCTGATGCACACCCCGGTCGGGCTGAACGCCACCCGGCTGGCGACCATGTTCGCCCTGCCGATCCTGGCCGCCGCCGCCCGTCCCCCCGCCTGGCTGGTCCGATCGGCACGACACCTCACCGTCACGCCGCGACCCGACACTGCCGTCCGACCCGACGTCAGCAGGCGGCCCGACGTCACCGACGAGCCCGAGGTCACCGGGCGACCCGAGGCGGCGGCGCGGCCGAGGCGGCGGAGGGTGCCGGCGGTGGCGCTCGCCGTGCTGCTGGCGGCGGTGTGCTGGTGGCAGCCACCGGTGGTCTCCGCCGACCTGCGCAGCATCGGTGACCCGACCAGCCAGCCGAGCTACTACGCGCCACTGCGCGCCGAACTCGACCGTCGCGGGCTGACCGGGCGGGTGGAGGTGCCGCCGACCCGCAACTACTGGGAGGCCGCCCGGATGGGTGACGTGCCGCTGGCCCGGGGCTGGCTGCGGCAGGCGGACATCGACCGCAACCCGATCTTCTTCACCACCGTGCCCGGGGCCGCCGGCACCGGCATACCGCTGACCGCCGACAGCTACCGGGCCTGGCTCGACGAGTACGCCGTGCAGTACGTCGCGGTACCCGACGCACCACTGTCCTGGGTCGGTCGCGCCGAGGCCGAGTTGGTGACCGCCGGCCTGCCGTACCTGACCGAGGTCTGGTCCGACCCCGACTGGCGGCTGTACGCGGTGACCGACCCGACTCCCCTGGTCGGGGCCCCGGCCGAACTGGTCCGCGCGGGCGGCGCCTCGGTCACCTTCCGCACCTCGGACGCGGGCACGGTGCCGGTCCGGGTGCGGCACAGCCGGTGGTTGACCGCGTCCGGCGGCGCCACCGTCACCGCCGACGGGGACTGGACGACGGTCACGGTGCCGCGCGCCGGCACGTACACCCTCGGTAGTTGATCGGGCGCTGCGGTCGTCGGGTGTTAATAAGGGGCCCTTGCTCTACCGGAGGCGTTAATAAGGTGCCCTTCCTTACATCTCCAGGACGCGTTCCATGGCGGTGCGGGAGCGGCGGCCGGTGCGCAGGTACTCGTCGAGGAACTCGCCCGGGTCGTCGCGGCCGAGCAGCCGGACCACGCCGGCCAGTTCCACGCCGTGTCGGGGCAGTTGGTCGCCGGCCCGGCCCCGGACCAACATGAGGGCGTTGCGGACCTGGGCGGTCAGGGTCCAGCCGGCCGTCATCGCCTCGGCGTCCGCCGGGTCGATCAGGCCGGCGTCGCGGGCGGCGGCGAGGGCGTCGAGGGTACGGGTGCCGCGCAGCGACTCGTGGGCACCAGCGTGCTGCAACTGGAGCAGCTGCACCGCCCACTCGACGTCGGCGAGGCCGCCCCGGCCCAGTTTGGTGTGGGTGGCCGGGTCGGCGCCCCGGGGCAGTCGTTCGGTCTCCACCCGGGCCTTGATCCGGCGGATCTCGATGATCTGTTCCCGGGTGAGGCCGTCGGCCGGGTAGCGGACCGGGTCGACGAGTTGCTCGAACCGGGTGCCCAGGTCGGCGTCGCCACAGACGCAGCGGGCCCGCAGCAGCGCCTGTGCCTCCCACACCCGGGACCAGCGGGCGTAGTACTGCTGGTAGGCGGCGAGGCTGCGGACCAGCGGCCCCTGCCGGCCCTCGGGGCGCAGGTCGGCGTCGACGCCGAGCGCCGGGTCGGGTGCCGGCATGCCGAGCAGCCGGCGCAGCTCCTCGGCGATGGCGTGGGCGGCGGCGCTCGCCGCGCTCTCGGCGACGCCCTCGGGGGCCTCGTAGACGAAGAGGACGTCGGCGTCGGAGAGGTAGTTCGACTCGTACCCGCCGAGGCGGCCCATGCCGATCACCGCGAACTTCAGGTCGGGCATGGCGGGCTGGGCGGCGCGGGCGGTCCGCAGCGCGGCGGCCAGGGTGGCGTCGGTGACGGCGGCCAGTGCGGTGCCGACGGTGATGATGTCGCCGAGCGTCGAGCGGTCCGTGTCGGGGCGGGTGGGGGTCAGCGAGCCGGCGTGGCTGAGCACGTCGGCGCAGGCGAGCCGGAGCAGTTCCCGGCGGCGCAGCGCGCGGACCGCCCGGATCGCCTCGACCGGGTCGGTGTGGCGGGCGGCCGCGGCGGCGAACCCGTCGCCGAGCACCTCACGGGGCCGGGGGGTCAGCTCGCTCTCCTCGGCCAGCAGACGCAGCGACTCGGGTTCCCGGCTCAGCAGGTCGGCGACGTACCGGGAGGAGGAGAGCACCCGGGCCAGCCGGCGGGCCACCGGGCCGGAGTCGCGCAGCAGGCGCAGATACCAGGGGGTGCTGCCGAGGGAGTCGGAGACCTGGCGGTAGTTGAGCAGGCCACGGTCGGGTTCCGGGGCGTCGGCGAACTCGCTGAGCAGCACCGGCAGCAGGGTGCGCTGGATGGCGGCGGTGCGGCTCACCCCGCCGGTGAGGGCCTGGAGGTGACGCAGCGCCCCGGCCGGGTCGGCGAATCCGAGGATCTCCAGCCGGTTGCGGGCCGCCTCCGGGGTCAGCCGCAGGCCGTCGGCGGGTACCCGGGCCACCGACTCCAGCAGCGGCCGGTAGAGCAGTTTGGCGTGCAGTCGGCGTACCTCGGTGGCGTGGGTGACCCACTCGGCGCGGAACTCCTCGACGGCGCTGCGTCCCGGCGTGGCGGTGTAGCCGAGCGCGGTGGCGAGCCAACGCAGCGCGCCCGGTTCGGTCGGCACGGTGTGGGTGCGCCGCAGGCCCTGGAGTTGCAGGCGGTGCTCGACGCCACGCAGGAAGCGGTAGCCGCGCAGCAGCGCCTCCCCGTCGGCCCGGCCGACGTAGCCGCCGGTGACCAGCGCCCGTAGGGCGGGAATGGTGCCGGGTGCGCGCAGGGACTCGTCGCCCCGGCCGTGCACCAGTTGCAGCAACTGCACCGCGAACTCGATGTCGCGCAGGCCGCCGGGGCCGCGCTTGATCTCGCGTTCCTGCTCCTTGGCCGGGATGTTGTCGATGATCTTCCGACGCATGGCCCGGACGTCCTCGACCGCCTCGGGCCGCTCGGCGGCGTGCCAGAGCAGCGGCGCCAGTTCGTCGATCCACTCCCGGCCGAGCGCCAGGTCACCGGCGGCCGGGCGGGCCTTGAGCAGCGCCTGGAACTCCCAGGTGCGGGCCCAGCGCCGGTAGTACGCCAGGTGGCTGGCGAGGGTACGCACCAGCGGCCCCCGGTTGCCCTCGGGACGCAGCGCGGCGTCGACCGGCCAGGCGACCAGCCCACAGATGTGGATCAGCCGGGTGGCGACGGTGGTGGCGGCCGCCAGGTCGTCGTCCTCGGCGGCCACGAAGATCACGTCGACGTCCGAGACGTAGTTCAGCTCTCCGCCGCCGCACTTGCCCATCGCCACCACGCCCAGGCGGGGCTTGCGGGTGCCCTCGGGCAGCTCGGCCACGGCGGTCGCGTAGGCGGCCGAGAGGGTGGCGTCGGCCAGCGTGGAGAGCGCCGCCATGGTCTGCTCCAGGCCGCGTCCGCCGGTCAGGTCGGCCGCCGCGACCCGCAGCAACGCCAGCCGGTACGCGCGGCGCAGCACCGCCACCGGGTTGCCCTCGCCGGTCAGGTCCAGCCGCCCGTCGGCGGTCGGGGCGAGCCCGTCCGACTCGGTGCGCAGCACCGTCCACTGGTCCGGGTTGGCGACGAGGTGGTCGCCGAGCGCCGAGGAGGCGCCCAACACGGCGATCAGTCGACGGCGCAGCCCCGGGTCGTCGTGCAGCGCGCCCAGCAGCTGCGACCCGGCGCCGATGCCACCGGTCGGTGCGGCGGCGCCCGCCGGGTCACCGTCGCCGGAGGCGATGGCGGTGGCTCGTCCCGGTCCGGCGCCGCGTTGGCGTACCGCCCTCCCGGTGCCGCCGTTCGGGTCGGCCACGGCACGGCGCTCGGCCTCCACCATCCGGTGCAGCTGGCGCAGCGCCAGGTCCGGGTCGGCGGCCCGGGACAGCGCGGTGAGCAGCTCCCGGGCCTGGTCGCCGGTGGGTTCCTGGGTCTGCGGGCGCCACAGGTCGAGCCCGTCCGGTCCGAGCAGGTCGGCGGCGCGGGCACCGGCGTCGTTGTCGGTGATGCCGAAGCCGTACCGGGCGAGCCGGCCGGTGGCGTTGCTCGGGCGGCCCATCAGTGCCCGAGCAGCGGCAGGCTGCGGCGCGACTCGCTGTCGTCCAGTTCACCCAGGGCCAGGGCGGCGAACCTGGCGGCGAAGGGCTGCCAGACGTCCTCGATGTCGGCCAGCACCGCGGCGCAGGCGGCGACGACCAGCTCCGGGTCGTAGTCGAGCTCGGCCAGCACCGCCGAGTCCGTCGCCCACTCGGCGATCATGTCGGCGTCGCACTCGATGTGGAACTGCAGGCCCCAGGCCCGGTCGCCGAGCCGGAACGCCTGGTGCGGGAAGCGGGTGGAGGCGGCCAGCAGCGTCGCGCCGGCCGGCAGTTCGGTGATCTCGTCGGTGTGCCACTGGAGCACGTCGGGGATCAGCGGGACGTACCGGAACAGCGGGTCGTTCTCGGCGGCGTCGCGTCGGCCGACCACCGCGGGGCCCACCTCCGGCCCGGAGGTGCTGCGCTCGACGGTGCCGGCGTGCGCGGTGGCGAGCAGTTGCGCGCCGAGGCAGACCCCGAGTGTCGGGACGCGGTGCCGGACGGCCTTGCGGAGCAGCCCCTCCACCGCCGGCAGCCAGGACGCGCCGGGCTTGCCGTCCGGGTACGGGTAGGCCTGCTGGTCGCCGCCGAGCACCACCAGCGCGGCGTACCCGTCGAGGTCGGCGGGGAGCGGGTCGCCCGCGTGCGGGCGGGTCACCGACAGCTCCAGACCGGCCTCGGTCAGCCACTCGCCGAGCCGTCGCGCATCGTCGGTCGGGTCGTTCTCGATCACCAACGCAGTTGCCACGCCGTCGAGGCTATCCGGTCTCGCCGACGGACCCGGCGCGCGGGACTAGGCTCTGCCGCTGTGTCCCACCACACCGCACCCGATCACGTCGTACGCCCGCCGGCGCTGCGTCCCGGCGACACCGTGATGCTGGTCTCGCCGTCCGGGCCGACCCGTCCGGAACGGGTGGCCCGGGGCATCGAGCTGCTCACCGGCTGGGGCCTGCGGCCGGTGCCCGCCCCGCACGTGTACGCACGGCAGGGCTATCTGGCCGGCACCGACGCGCTGCGGGCGGCCGACCTGAACACCGCCTTCGGCGATCCGACGGTACGCGGGGTGATCTGCACCCGGGGCGGATACGGCGCGCAGCGGGTGGTGGACGCGATCGACATGGCGGCGGTGCGTCGCGATCCCAAGGTGGTGGCCGGGTTCTCCGACATCACCGCGCTGCAACTGGCGTTGTGGCGGGGCGCCCGGCTGGCCGGGGTGCACGGGCCGGGGGCGGCCTGGCGGGACGAACGCACGCCGTTGGCCTCCGCCGAGTCCCTGCACGCGGCGCTGACCACCTCCGCACCGGTCACCGTGCGGGCGATCGAGACCGAGGACACCTTCCCGGTACGCACGTCGGGCCGGGCGGTCGGCCGGCTGCTGGGCGGCAACCTCTGCCTGGTGGTGGCCTCAGTGGGCACCCCGGACATGCCGGACCTGACCGGGGCGGTGCTGTTGCTGGAGGACGTGCAGGAGCCGCCGTACAAGGTCGACCGGATGCTGACCCAGTTGCGTCGGGCGGGCGCGTTGGACGGGCTGGCCGGGGTGGCGGTGGGCCAGTTCACCGACTGCGCGGACGGCTGGCCGGTGAGCATCGCCGACGTGCTCACCGAACGCCTCGGCGATCTGGGCGTACCGGTGCTGGGCGGGCTGCCGATCGGGCACGGGCCCGGCCAGCTCAGTGTGCCGGTGGGCACCCGGGCCGTCCTCGACGCCGACGCCGGCACGTTGACCGTCGACCCCGCCGTCCGCTGAACCGCCCGGATGTCCGGTTCGACCGGAATTCGGGCTGACTTTGCCAGCTCGCTGACAGGTTCGCCACGGCTCGGCCCCAGCCAGGCTGGTCACTGTCGGTGACGTCATCGCATCACCGACGAGTTGGAGGACCGATGTCCCGCACGATCTCGAAGAAGCACCTGCTGGCCGGACTGGCCGCCGCGGGTGTCCTCGGCGTGGGGATCGCCGCCCCCACGGTGGCGCTCGCCGACGACAAGGCCACCCCGAGCGCCAGCGCGAGCGCCGAGCAGCAGGACGAGCAGCGGCCGGAGCCGGGCGCGCACCGGACGCAGTTCGCCGAGGCCCTGGCCGAGGAGTTGGGCGTACCCACCGAGAAGGTGACCGAGGCGCTGGAGAAGCTCCGCGAGCAGCGCAAGCAGGATCGCCCGGACGGCGAGGGTCGCGAGCGTCCCGACGGGGACCGGGGGCCGAAGGGCTCCCCCGAGGACCGCAAGGAGGCGTTGGCCGAGCGGTTGGCCAAGGCGGTCGAGGACGGCAAGCTCACCCAGGAGCAGGCCGACGCGATCACCACGGCCGTGGAGGCCGGCGTGTTCGGCGGGCCGGGCGGCTGGGCCGGCCGGGGCGGCCCCGGCGGGACCGCCGGGAAGTGACGCCGTGCGGGGCGGCATCCGGGTGGATGCCGCCCCGCGGTCGTGGCGCGCCGGTCAGCGCAGGTACGGACCGGTGTCGCCGATCTTGCCGGGGGCCGGGTTTCCGGGCCGGGCGAGGACGTAGACCCGCAGGTTGCCCTTGCCGCTGACCGAGGCGGTGAGGGTGCCGTTGGTGACCACCTTGACGTCCCCGGTCACGGCGTCGGTCCAGGTGCCGTTGGGGATGCCGCTGAAGGTGGCTCCGCCGGAGACGGTGACCAGCGCGAAGCTGTCCACCCCGCCGGCCGTGTACCGGCGCTTGTACGCGAGCTGGTTGCCGCTGATCCCCTCGGTCGAGTACTGCCCCTTCTGCAGCGCGGGGACGGCCCGACGGATCTGGTTGAGCCGTTGCACGTGCTTGACCAGCGGCTTCTGCAACGTCTGCGCGACGGTGCCGGTGGCGTTCGCGACCACCCCGAAGTCGGCGGCGGTGACGCTGCCCGCCAGGTGGGCCCCGTAGTAGGCCCGGCCGGTGGTGGCCAGCGGGCAGCTCGGGCCGCAGTCGATCCGCGCGCCCTTCTGGAACTCGATCTCCGAGCCGTAGTAGAGCGTCGGGATGCCCCGGAACGTCCACATCAGGCTCATGTTCTCCGCCCACGCGTCGGTGCCGCCGGTGTAGCGCACCGAGGACTTGTTCGGCCCGTAGTCGTGGCTGTCGACATAGACCACGTTGTAGGTGGCGTCGTTGTAGCTGTCGTCGGAGTCCCGGCCGTTGCCGAAGGCGTTGTGCGCGTCGCCGAAGTTCATGTGCATCCGCATGTCGATCACGTGCATCCCGGAGAACCGCGAGTGGTCGGGCGCGTGGTAGTCGTTGCCGCGCAGGAACGCGTTGTCGCTGGTCGGCTGGTTGCCGGTGCCGAGGAGCTGCTCGTAGTCGTACTGCTCGATCGCGGCGCGGACGTCGTCGGGGCTGTACTCCCGGCGCTCCTTCCAGGTGAAGAACTGCGCGGAGTGGTTGACCGAGCCCCGGTTCCACTTGTCGTTGACGAACGCGGCGACCTCGCCGAAGACGTAGAAGTCCTTGCCCTTCTCGCCGTGCCGGGCCACCGCGTGCTGCTGGATCGCCGGCAGGAAGCGCCGGTTCCAGGTGACCCGGGGGATGTGCACGGCGGTGTCCACCCGGAACCCGTCCACGCCCATGTCGATGAACCTGTTGTAGACGTCGATCAGGTACTGCTGCACCTGCGGGTTCTCGGTGTTGAAGTCGGCCAGGTCCTCGTGCAGCCAGCAGCTACGCGAGTCCTCGCCCTCCCAGTTGCCGATCCAGCACTGGTGGTAGAGGTCGGCGGGGAACAGGCCGCTGGTGGGGACGGGCCACTGGCAGTGGTACACGGTGTACCCCTCCCGGCTGTACGTGCCGTTCGGGGTGCCCCAGCGCAGGCACCGGTTGTCGGGCGGCGCCTGCGAGGACCAGAGGTCACCGGTGTACGTCCGTCCCTTGGCGAGCGCGTTCTGCGCCGGGGTCAGGGTCGGGTCGGCGCCGTCGTGCTCCACCATCGGGTCGTACTCCCGACCGGCCTGCGGCTGGTCGTAGTACCACTTCCACTGCTCGTCGCGGACGCCGTACACGGTCGGGGTGAACAGGCCCTTGGCCCCCCACCGTGAGCTGTGGTTGTAGACCACGTCCTGGAAGATCTTGATGCCCTTGGCGTGCGCGGCGTTGATCAGGTCCTGGTAGCTGGCGCCGGGGCTCTCCAGTCGCGGATCGACGCGGTGGAAGTCCCAGCCGTGGTAGCCGTGGAAGTCGTAGTCGGAGCGGTTCAGGACCACCGGGGTGATCCAGAGGGCGGAGAAGCCGAGCGCCTTGACGTAGTCCAGCTTGTCGATCAGCCCCTGGAAGTCGCCCCGGAACATCGGGTCGTCGTTGGCCGCGTTGCCGGAGCGGACGTGCTGGCTGCCACCCCGGTTGTTGCTCGGGTCGCCGTCGGCGAACCGGGCGGTCATCACGAAGTAGATGCTGTCCTCGCGAGGATCACCGCCGAGCGGCGAACCGCCGGCCGAGGCGGGCGGGGCGTCGCCGGTGGTCGCGGTGACCGGCGCACTCGCCGCCGACCAGTTGCCGGCCGCGTCGCGGGCCCGCACCGTCCACCGGTACGCGGTGCGGGGCGCCAGGCCACCGGCGACGTGCCGGGTGCCGGTCGCGGTCACGGTGACCGGCCCGGCGGTGCCCCCGGTACGCGTCACCTCGTACCCGGTCACCGCTCGGTCGTCGGTCGACGCCGCCCAGGTCAGGGTGACGGTCACCGCGTCCACGGTGGCCCGTAGGCCGGTCGGCACGGTCGGTGCCGTGGTGTCCGGCGCGGGCGGCGGCCCGCACGGGTCGGGCGCGGCGGGGGTGACCCGGCCACCGGCCACGGTGACCGTGCCGGTGCCGAGCCGGTAGTTCGCGCCGTTGTTGTTGTCCCAGGTCCCCGTGCCGTTGGTGAAGACCACCTGGAGACCGGTGGCGGCGCCCAGGTCGATCGTCTTGCGACGCCAGCCCGCGCAGGCGGCGTCCATGGCGACACCGGGCACCGGCGTCCAGGCAGCCCCGTCGACGCCATAGTGGATGTTGACCGACGTGCCCCAGGCCGCCGGTGGTTGGTAGTAGACCGTGACGGTGTTGGCGGCCGAGGCCGCGGTCACCGGCAGCAGGCCGGCGACGAGACCGGCGACCAGGGCGACCACGCCCCAGCGCGCCCGGCTCCGGCCGGACACCCGTACCCGGCCCCACGAACGACGTTCCATGGCTCTCCTGACACCCCGCGTCGGGCTCGGCCCGGCGCATTGACGCGAAAGGTGTTGCAAGCCCTTGCAGCAAAGGTTGCGAGGAAGTTACCAGCATGTATCTCGAATAGCCAGAGACAACCTCCGATATTCGGAGCTTTTGCTGGTCAGCGACATGGAAGATGGCCGCAAGAGTTTTCAGGACGGGTCGACGACCCGGCCACGACGACGACCCCGGCCGGGCCGACGGGCCCGACCGGGGTCGTGATGACGCAGGTCCAGCTCAGGCGATACAGGCGCAGACGATCAGCGCGGCGCCGAAGTGGGTGGCGGCGCTGACCTTGGCGACCGGGTGCGGCTCGTCGGAGCAGATCACCTCACCCAGCTTGCCGGGGGTGAGCAGGTCCAGCACGAAGAAGGCCAGCGCCATGATGCCCAGGCCGATCACTCCGAACAGGACGGTCGAGGCCAGCCCCTTGGCGAAGTCGCTGTAGCTGGTCAGGATCGCGGTGAAGACGATCCCGGCGACGCCGAGCTGGTTGGCGGCGAGCAGCAGGCCGGCGTTGGCGTTGCGGCGTATCCAGATCAGGTCCCGCAGCTTGCCCGGGGTCAGCAGGTCGACCAGGACGAAACCGGCGGCCATCAGCCCGACGCCGACCACCCCGAACACCACGCTCTGCCAGGCTCCGCTGAGCAGATCCTCCAGCACCGACTGCCTCCCCCACCGTCTGCGGCCGGCGGGCGCCGGCACGGTGATCGAGACGATAGCGGCACCGCGCAACGCCCGCCGGAGGCGGTGGCCTACAGCGACAGGTACCGCTGGCGCTCGTACGGGGTGACCTCGCGGCGGTACTGCTCCCACTCGGCGCGCTTGTTGCGCAGGAAGAAGTCGAAGACGTGCTCGCCGAGCACCTCGGCGACCAGCTCGGAGCCGGCCATCACGTCGATCGCCTCGGCGAGGTTCTCGGGCAACGGCTCGTACCCCATGGCGCGGCGTTCGGCGCTGGTCAGCGACCAGACGTCGTCCTCGGCGCCCGGCGGCAGCTCGTACCCCTCCTCGATGCCCTTCATCCCGGCACCGAGCAGCACCGCGAAGGCGAGGTACGGGTTGGCGGCCGAGTCGGGCGAGCGGACCTCCACCCGAGCCGAGTTCGGCTTGCCGTACGCCGGGACGCGGACCAGCGCGGAGCGGTTCAGGTGCCCCCAGCACACGTACGCCGGGCTCTCGGTGACCCGGTCCGGCAGCGCCTGCGGGAAGAGCCGCTTGTAGGAGTTGACCCACTGGTTGGTGACCGCCGTGTACTCCCGGGCGTGCACCAGCAGCCCGGCGATGAAGGCCCGGGCCACCTTGGAGAGCTTCATCGGGTCGCCCGCGTCGTGGAACGCGTTGCGCTCCCCCTCGAACAGCGACAGGTGGGTGTGCATGCCGCTGCCGGGCTGGTCGGTGAAGGGCTTGGGCATGAAGGTGGCCTGCACGCCGGTGGAGAGCGCCACCTCCTTGACCACGTGCCGGAAGGTCATGATGTTGTCGGCGGTGGTCAGCGCGTCGGCGTAGCGCAGGTCGATCTCCTGCTGGCCGGGAGCGACCTCGTGGTGGCTGAACTCGACCGAGATGCCGATCCGCTCCAGCGAGAGCACCGCCTGACGGCGGAAGTCACGGGCCACCGCGTGCGTGGTGTGCTCGAAGTAGCCGCCGCTGTCCACCGGCACCGGCACGCTGCCGTCCATCGGGCCGTTCTCCAGCAGGAAGAACTCGATCTCCGGGTGGGTGTAGAAGGTGAAGCCCTTCTCCGCCGCCCGGGACAGCGCCCGGCGCAGCACGTGCCGGGGGTCGGCCCAGGAGGGCCCGCCGTCGGGGAGCAGGATGTCGCAGAACATCCGGGCGCTCTCGCCGCTGACCCCGCCCTCGAACGGGAAGACCTGGAAAGTGGTCGGGTCGGGCATGGCGACCATGTCCGACTCGAAGACCCGGGCGAAGCCCTCGATCGCCGAGCCGTCGAACCCGATGCCCTCCTCGAAGGCGGCCTCCAGCTCGGCGGGGGCGACGGACACGCTCTTGAGCGTGCCGAGCACGTCGGTGAACCACAGCCGGACGAAACGGATGTCGCGCTCTTCGAGCGTGCGGAGGACGAACTCCTGCTGACGGTCCACTGCCCCAACCTTCCGCGACACACTATGTCCGGCTTCGGACGGTGATTACCCGACCTGACCGACCAGTCTCCACCGACCCGATTACGCAGACGTTAACCGACCCACGGCCACCGCGTCCCGCCCAGTCCCGACCCACGGTCGCCGGGTGGCGTGGTCTGCGCGGACACCACGTGTCGAGGCCGCCCGCCGTGGGCAAGATGAGGACATGCCCACCCTGCGTCTCGCCCTGTGCCAGGTCAACCCCCGGGTCGGCGACATCGCCGGCAACGCCGAGATGATCCGCTCGTGGACCCGGAGATCCGCCGACGCCGGTGCCCAGATCGCGATCTTCCCGGAGCTGGCGCTGACCGGCTACCCGGTCGAGGACCTGGTGTTCCGGCGGTCCTTCGTCGCGGCGTCGCAGGCGGCGCTGCACCGCCTCGCCGCCGACCTGGCCGCCGACGGACTGGGTGAGCTGCCGGTCGTGGTCGGCTACCTCGACGCCGACGGCCCGCCCCAGGTCAGCCCGGACGCCGAGCCGGGCCGGGGGGCGCGCAACGCCGCCGCCCTGCTGCACCGGGGCGAGGTGGTGGTCACCTACTTCAAGCACCACCTGCCCAACTACGGCGTCTTCGACGAGGACCGCTACTTCGTCCCCGGCGACACGCTGACCGTCGTCCGGCTCGGCGGGGTGGACGTGGCGCTGACCATCTGCGAGGACCTGTGGCAGGCCGGCGGCCCGTTCGCCGCCGCCCGCGACGCCGGGGTCGGACTGGTGGTCACCATCAACGGCTCGCCGTACGAGCTGAACAAGGACGACCTGCGGCTGCCGGTGGTCCGCCGCCGCGCCGCCGAGGCCGAGGCGACCATCGCGTACGTCAACATGGTCGGCGGCCAGGACGAGTTGGTCTTCGAGGGCGACTCCATGATCGTCGCGGCGGACGGCACGCTGCTGGCCCGCGCACCGCAGTTCGTGGCGCACCTGCTCGTGCACGACGTGGAGCTGCCGGAGACGGGCAGCGGTCCGGGCGCCACCCTGGGCGGCGCCCGCGACGGCGCGGAACTCACCGGCGGGCTGCGGATGGTGCGGCGCACGATCGACGGCCTGCCCCCGGCACCGGCCGGCCCCCCGGTGCACGGCGGGATCATCGAGCCGGTCGCCGACGAGGCCGAGGTGTGGCAGGCCCTGGTGCTGGGGCTGCGCGACTACGTCGACAAGAACGGCTTCCCCTCGGTGGTGCTCGGGCTCTCCGGCGGCATCGACTCGGCGGTGGTGGCCGCCATCGCGGTGGACGCGCTCGGTCCCGACCGGGTGGTCGCCCTCTCCATGCCCAGCCAGCACTCCTCGGAGCACAGCCGCGACGACGCCGCCGACCTGGCCAAGCGCACCGGCCTGGACTACCGGATCGAGCCCATCCAACCGATGGTCGACACCTTCCTGGCGAACATGTCGCTGTCCGGGGTGGCGGTGGAGAACCTCCAGGCCCGGGTACGCGCCGTCATCCTGATGGCCCTGTCCAACCAGGAGGGCCACCTGGTGCTCACCACCGGCAATAAGAGCGAACTGGCGGTCGGCTACTCCACCCTCTACGGCGACTCGGTCGGCGGCTTCAACCCGATCAAGGACGTCTGGAAGACGCTGGTCTGGCGGCTGGCCACCTGGCGCAACGCCGAGGCGACCCGGCGGGGCGGAACGCCGCCGATCCCGGAGAACTCGATCGGCAAGCCGCCCAGCGCCGAGCTGAGCCCCGGCCAGCTCGACAGCGACGCGCTGCCCGACTACGACGTACTCGACCCGATCCTGATCGGCTACATCGACGGCGACCTCGGCCGCGACGGCCTGGTCGCCTCCGGGCACGACCCGGCGGTGGTGGACAAGGTGCTCCGGCTGGTGGATACCGCCGAGTTCAAGCGCCGCCAGTCCGCGCCCGGGGCGAAGATCTCGATGAAGGCGTTCGGGCGGGACCGCCGGCTGCCGATCACCAACCGATGGCGCGAGGACGGCTGACCACCGGCGAGTGACATCCTCCACTGCGCCCTGCCGCGACCGGGGCCGCCGGTGCGACGATCGCGGCAGAGCCCGGGGACCGCGTACGCGGCCTCGAGGAAGGAGACAGTCATGGTGGAGTCCGCACCGGCCGAGGTGACCGCCCTCTACGGCGGCCCGGTCACCCGACGGGTCCGCACCCGCGACCTGATCGCCGCCAAGGAACGCGGCGAGAAGTGGCCCATGCTCACCTCGTACGACCAGTACAGCGCCTCGATCTTCGACGCCGCCGGCATCCCGGTGCTGCTGGTCGGCGACTCGGCCGCCAACAACGTGTTCGGCTACGAGACCACCCTGCCGGTGACCGCCGAGGAGTTGCTGCCGCTGGTCCGGGCGGTCGTCCGGGCCACCCGGCAGGCACTCGTCGTCGGCGACCTGCCGTTCGGCTCGTACGAGGAGGGGCCCACCCAGGCCCTGCGCACCGCCGTCCGGTTCATGAAGGAGGGCGGCTGCCACGCGGTGAAGCTGGAGGGCGGCCGGCGCTGCGCCGACCAGATCGCCGCCATCGTCGGCGCCGGCATCCCGGTGATGGCGCACATCGGGTTCACGCCGCAGAGCGAGCACACCATCGGCGGCTACCGGGTGCAGGGCCGGGGCGACACCGCCGAGGACGTGCTCGCGGACGCGCGGGCGGTGGCCGAGGCGGGCGCCTTCGCGGTGGTGCTGGAGATGGTGCCCGGTGAGGTCGCCAAGCGGATCACCGCCGAGCTGAGCATCCCGACGGTGGGCATCGGCGCCGGTCCGGAGACCGACGCCCAGGTGCTGGTCTGGCAGGACATGGCGGGGCTGCGTACCGGCCGGACGCCCCGGTTCGTCAAGCGCTACGCCGACCTCGCGGGCGTGCTCGGCGAGGCCACCCGGCGCTTCGCCGACGAGGTACGCGGCGGCGAGTTCCCCGGCGCCGAACACACGTTCTGAGCAGGACGCCGGTGCGCGTCGCGGCCTGTGGCGCGCACCGGCCCGGCGGCGGCACCTCCTCGGAACCGGGCAGCGGGATCCCGGGAAGGCGGCTAACGTACCGGCCCGTGAAGCGAATGCACACCTCCGTCCTGACCCTGGCGTGCGCCTGCCTGCTGGCGCTCACCGCCTGCGGCGGGGACTCGGCCGACACCGCCGCCGACACCGCCCCGTCCGCCGTACCGCCCTCCTCGGCCGCGCCCTCGGCCACCTCCGCCGCACCCGACGCCTCCGCGCCGTCCACGGCCAGCAACGCCGACGTGGTCGGCGACAAGAAGCTGTGCCAGTCGGCGCAGGCGGCCAGCGACGAGATGCGGGGCGCCTTCGTGAAGGCCGTCCAGTCCGGCGACACCTCGGCGGCCACGATGAAGAAGATCCTGGGCGGGCTTGAGGAGAAGATGACCGAGCTGGCGTCGCAGGGCGGCGGCGACAGCAAGGTGGCCGCCGCGCTCGGGAAGTTCAGCACCGAGGCGGGGCGGGCGGCAGCCGCCAAGGATCCGGCCGCCGCCGCCGACAACCCGACCTTCGAGAAGGCCGGCGTCGACCTGACCGCCGCCTGCAAGACGGCCGGCGTCAACGTCACCTTCTGACCTCTGCGTACGCCAGCGGCCCGCCGGAGTTCCGGCGGGCCGCTGCTTCGTACGGTCGCTCAGACGTCGGTGACGCGGACGCCCGCGTGCGCCTTGTAGCGCTTGTTGATCGCGATCAGGTTGGCGGTGAACGCCTCGATCTGGTGCGCGTTGCGCAGCCGACCGGCGTAGATGCCCCGCATGCCGGGGATGCGGGCGGCGAGCGCGCCGACGATCCCGACCAGCTCCCGCTCCTCGGTGCAGATCAGCACGTCCAGCTCGATCCGGTCGATCTCCGGGTCGGCCAGCAGCGGCGCGCTGACGTGGTTGAACGCCGCGCAGACCCGGGAGTCGGGCAGCAGCGCGGCGGCCTGCTGGACGGCGCTGCCCTCCGCCACCGGCAGCGCGTACGGGCCCTGCTTGTCGAAGCCGAGCGGATTCACGCAGTCGACCACGATCTTGCCGGCGAGCGGCGCGGCGAGCGCGGCGACGATGGCGGCGTGCCCGTCCCACGGCACCGCGATGATGACCACGTCGCTGCGGCGGGCCACCTCCTCGTTGTCCGCCCCGGTCACGCTGCCCTCGGCCGGTACCCCCGGCAGGGCGGCGATCTCCGCGGCCGACTCGGCCGCGCGCTGCGCGGACCGGGATCCGATGAGCACCGTCTGACCGGCCCGGGCGAACCGGTAGGCGAGCCCCCGGCCCTGGTCACCGGTGCCACCGATGATGCCGACGGTGAGCCCGGAAACGTCGGGCAGGTCGCTCGCGTCATATGCCATGGTCGCCATCCTCGCAAATCCAGCGGCCGCGCAGCAGCGCCCTGAGCTGTGACAAACCCCCTTGGGCGGGTCCGTCGACGACCGCCCGCAGCGACTCGACCACGCACCGCCGCACCTTGGACGCCCGGGCGGGTCCAGGGGCACGGCGGACCGGTTCTCGGTGCCGGGCCGGTTCTCGGCGCCGGGCCGCTTCTCGGCGCCGGGCCGCTTCTCGGCGCCGGGCCGCTTCTCGGCGCCGGGCCGCTTCTCGGCGCCGGGCCGCTTCTCGGCGCCGGGCCGGTCAGGCGAGGGCGAAGGTGACCGTGCGGGTGGTCGGGTCGGCCGTGACCAGCCTGACCCGGACCCGGGTGCCGGGCGTCAACTCACCGGTGCACCGGGCCCGTACCGGCGGATCGTCGAGGGCCACCGCACCGCCGGGCGGACGGTTCGCACGCCCCTTGCCGTTCGGCGGCGCGTCGACGTCGAGCACCGCCGCGTCGAACGTCTCCCCCACCCGATGCGCCAACAACACCGCCTCGGCCAGGTCGATCGCGCCCCGGCTGGCCGCCGACGCGGCACGGTCCGTCGTCGACATCACCGCCGGCAACCGGGGCAACGCCGCCCGAGCCCAGTCCGGCACCGCGCGGCCGTCGTGCAGGGCCAGGCAGACCTCCGTGGCGTACCGGTCGGCCAGCCGACGCAGCGGCGCCGTCACGTGCGCGTACGCCGCCGCCACCCCACCGTGCGCCGGCTGCTCCGGGACCTCGCCGTCGAACGCCGTGTACGCCGCCGACCGCATCAGCTCCGCCGCCTGGTCGACGAAGGCGGCGGCCCTCGGCTGCGCCGGGTCCAACCCCAGCAGCAGCTCCCCGACGCTCATCCCGTCGGGCCAGTCCACGCCCAGCGGCCCCGCCGCAGCCCGCAACCGCTGCACCGCCTCCGCCTTCGGCGCCGGCATCGTCCGCAGCAGGCCGATCCCGCCGGCCAGCATCAGGTCCGCCGCCGCCATCCCGGTCAGCAGCGAGATCTGCGCGTTGTGCTCCTCCATCGGCACCGGAGCCCGCAGCACCAGCCGCCACCCGTCGCCGTCGGCCTCCACGTCCTGCTCCGGGATCGGCAGGTTGATCGCTCCCCGGCGCAGACCCCGGGCGGTCAACAGCGCACCGATCTCCGGCAACAACGCGATCGGCTCCGGCAACCGACCCGCATCCGCGTCGGCCTGCACACTCGGATAATCCAACTGGGCCCGGCTGCGCACCAGCGCCCGCTCCAGCGAGACAGCCGTGGTCGCGCCGTCGGAGTCCAGGTCGATCGTCCACAGCACCGCCGCCCGGTCCACGTCCGGCAGCAGGCTCGCCGCCCCCTCACCGAGACTGTGCGGATGCAACGGCACGTTGCCGTCGGGCAGGTACACCGTCTGCCCCCGCCGCCAGGTCTCCTCCTCCAGCGCACCACCCGGGCGTACGTGCGAGGCCACGTCCGCGATCGCGTACCGCACCCGGAACCCGCCACCCGTACGACGACTGAGGTGCATCGCCTGGTCCAGATCCCGCGACCCCGGCGGGTCCACCGTGACCAGCGGAACGTCCGTCCGGTCCACCGCCGGCCGGGGCGGCGCGGCGACCGCCTCGTCGGCCTCCCGCTGCGCCTGCTCGGGGTACGCCTCAGGCAGCCCCAGCTCACGACGTAGCCCACCGAAGTCGATGCGAGGTGCGACAACCCGTCGGATGACCATGGGCCAATCCTGACAGCCTCCCGCACACCCCGCCCTCCCCCGACCGACCACCCCACCACCACACGTCCGTGGCAGGTCCGGCGAGCCGCCCGTGGCAGGTCCGGCGAGCCGCCTGGCGCAGACGCCGATCAGGGCACTCGTCCAACCCCCCACGCCCCGCAGTGTCCGCCCGACCGACCGCCCTCACCTGCCCGACCCAGCTCGCCTGTGCCCCTCGGTGCCGCGAAGATCCGCACAACATCCCTGATACTGCTGCCTCAACTGGCCCGCGAGGCAGCAGTATCAGGGAAGTAGTTCCATCCTGTTTGGGCTGGTCGGGGGGTGTTGACTGTGGGGTTGGTGGTGGTGGGTGGGCTGGTGGTGGGGTGGGTGATCTTCGGGT
>NZ_JBSFSO010000074.1:0-19680 GCF_053589795.1 Micromonospora sp. NPDC003241
GGGGTGGGAACGAACGTCCGACGATCGGTGGGAGCCCGGCGGCCCCCCCCCCCCCCCCCCCCCCCCCCTCGACCAGGTAGCGGATGCTGGTCGGGTCGAATCCCATGGTGTCGACGTAGACGTGCCGCCGCAGGTGCTCCGGCGCGTGCCGGCTGATCCTCGCGGTCAGGCCGGTGAAGGTGCCGAGCAGCAGGGCCGGGGCGCCGATCAGCGGGATGACGATCCGCAGGTGCGGCAGGTCGTCGACGACCCGGGAGTTGAGCAGCGCCAGCAGGCTCGCGGCGTCGATCGCGCCCCGCGCGAGCAAGGTGCCGGCCCGGCCGATTCCTTCGAGCTGGTCGGTGAAGCCACGCGGGTTGATCGGATGCACGAACACCGGCACGCCGAGTTCCGCCGCCGTCCGCAACGTCGGGTACGCGGCCGGGTCGTCGAGCAACCGGTCACCCCCGTCGGCGGCGGCGTCGACGACCGCACCGGAGAGGTGCAGCTCGGTCACCGCGCGCCGGAGTTCGGCGGCGGCGTCCTCCCCCTGCCAGGCGTCGATGGTCGCCAGCCCGGACAGTCGGCCCGGGTGGGCGGCGACCTGACCGGCCAGGTGGTCGTTGATCTGCCGGACCACCTGGGCGGTCAGGGTCGTGCCGGCGGCGGCGACCAGGGACGGCGGGGCGTTGAGTACCCGGGTGGCGATCCCCCCGGCCTCGGCGGAGGCCAGTACGTCGTCGAGGTCGACGATGCGCCGGACGGTCCGTTCCCGGAGCGCGGCCACCTCGGGTCTTGCGGACGCCCACAGGGCGGGTGGATGGGCGGGGTCGACGTAGTGGACGTGGAAGTCCACCACCGCCGGTGAGCCTGTTTCGGACATGCTGACCTGATCTCTGTGCGGTGGGGGGTGGACCGGCGCGAAGGATCACCGGGTCCAGGGAGAGTCGGCCCATGCGGAGGCCGAGGTGGCCGCCCACGGCGAGCCGATGAGGGTGCCCGAAGCGGGTCACCGGGAGAGGTGGCGCCGGCCGAGTCGTCAGGCCGGCGGTTCGTCTAGAGCCGACACAGGGCGCCGGCGGTGCGGCGCAGGTCCACATGCCAGCGCCGCCGGTGCCAGGTGAAATGGCTCTTGATCACGAAAGTAACCCTATCCACCCGATAGGAATTGACAACAACTTGCCCAGCATCCGAGACGCCGGCAACGGCCGTGACCAGCGACATCACTCCCACACCGGCAATCCACTCCGCACCGCCCGCACACGGCTACTCGGCGTGAGCGCCCGCGCCCGCGGTGGCCGCACCCTCACCCACCCAGACGGTCTTGACGTTGCAGAACTCGTGCATGCCCTGCGCCGACAACTCCCGTCCGTAGCCGGAGTTCTTCACCCCGCCGAAGGGCAGCTCCGGGTACGAGGTGGTCATGCCGTTGACGAAGACGGCTCCGGCGTCCAGGTCGGTGGCGAAGCGCTCCTGCTCCTGCGGATCGCGGGTCCAGGCGTTCGACCCGAGGCCGTACGGGGTGCCGTTGGCCACCTCGATCGCCTCGTCGCACGACGAGACCCGGTACAGCCCGGCGACCGGCCCGAACACCTCCTCGCCCCACATCCGCATGTCCGGCCGCAGGTCGGTGACCACCGTCGGCGGATAGAACCAGCCGTCACCGGTCGGCTTCTCGCCGCCGCAGAGCACGGTGGCTCCCTTGTCGACGGCGTCGCGTACCTGGGCGTCGACCTCGTCGCGGCCCCGTTCCGAGGCGAGCGGCCCGACGTCGGTGTCGTCGTCCATCGGATCACCGACCCGCAACGCCGACATCCGGTGCGCGAACGCCTCGGCGAACGCGTCGTACACGTCGGCGTGCACGATGAACCGCTTGGCCGCGATGCAGGACTGGCCGTTGTTCTGGCAGCGGGCGGTGGTGGCCACCTCGGCGGCGAGTTCCACGTCGGCCGAGGGCATCACCACGAACGGGTCGCTGCCACCCAACTCCAGCACGGTCTTCTTGAGTTCCCGGCCGGCGATCTGGGCGATCGAGCGGCCGGCGGGCTCACTGCCGGTGAGCGTGGCGGCCCGTACCCGGGGGTCGCTCAGGATCCGGTCGACGGCGTCGGAGCCGACCAGCAGCGTGGTGAAGGCCCCTTCGGGGAAACCGGCCCGCCGGAACACGTTCTCCAGCAGCAGCGCCGTCTGCGGCACGTTGGAGGCGTGTTTCAGCAGTCCGGTGTTGCCGGCCATCAACGCCGGCGCGGCGAACCGGACGACCTGCCAGAGCGGGAAGTTCCACGGCATCACCGCCAGCACCGGCCCGATCGGCTGGTAGCGGACGAACGCCCGGGTCGCGGAGACCGCCGACGCGTCGGCCGGACGGTCGGCCAGGAACTCCGCCGCGTGCCGGGCGTAGAAGCGGCAGGCGGCGGCGCACTTGGTGACCTCGGCCTTCGACGCGGCGAGGGTCTTGCCCATCTCGGTGGTCATCACCCGGGCGATCTCGTCGCGCTCCGCCTCCAGCAGGTCGGCCGCCGCCTCCAGCCACCGCCCGCGCTGCGCGATCGTGGTGGACCGCAGGTCCCGGTACGCCAGGTCGGTCCGCTCGATCGCCGCGTCGACCTGCGCGTCGGACATCGCCTCGTACGTCTTGAGCACCTGTCCGGTCCGGGGGTCGGTGGTGGCGATGGACATCGGGCTTCTCCCGTCACTCGAAGAGCGAGTGCCGTACGCCGGGTTCCTCGCGACGGCGGGCGGCACGACGACGTTGGATGACGGCCAGGTCGACGACGGCGATCACCGCGAAAACGACGCAGACCACACCCAACCAGGCCACGTCGGCACGGAACGCCAGCACCGCGAAGACGACCATGCTGACGAGCCCGAAGCCGGCCAGTACGAGCCTCAGGTTGAGCGCGCTGTTCGCGTGGCCGACCGTGCCTCGGGCGCGTCGGGGCTGTGATCGGGTCATCGTCCCCACCTACCCGGCGGTGCCGGGGCTAACCGTCGTCGCCGGGTCGCGGTGGTGCGTTGCGTTACATCGACCGGCCGCCGATGGGCCGGTCCGGGCCGGCGCGCGCACCATGGGAGCCATGACCGTGAGCTCTGCCGTGCCGGTGACCGTCGCCGTGGCCCGACGTGCCGACCCCGCCCGCACCGACGAGATGGTGGCGTGGATGCGGGCCGGTACGGCGCTGGCCGAGGTGTTCCCGGGTTTCCTCGGCGCCGGTTGGGTCCGCAGCGCGCCCGGCTCGGGCGAGTGGCACATGCTCTACCGCTTCGCCGATCCGGACACGCTGCGCCGCTGGGAGGAGTCGCCGCAGCGCACCTGGTGGCTCACCTCGGCGCAGGGCATCGTCGAGCACACCCGGGTCGAGCGGCGCAGCGGCATCGAGGGCTGGTTCGACCCACCCCGTGCGGAGACCGTGGAGATGTCGGACCCGGCGGTGCCCGCGTCGCCGCCCCGGTGGAAGCAGGCGATCACGATCTGGCTGGCGTTCTTCCCGCTCAGCCTGACCGCGACCCTGCTGACCGGCCATCTCCTGCCGGACCTGCCGGTCGCGGCCCGGGTCCTGGTCATGACGCTCACCCTCACCCCGCTGATGACCTATCTGGTGCTGCCCCGGATCACCCGGGCGCTGCACTGGTGGCTGCACGGTCACCGCGCCCCGTGGCGCGCATAGCACGCCACCCCCGGCCGCGACAGCTCTCTGCCGCATCTCCGACACCGACACGGGAGCACCACCCGCCCCACGCGTAGAGTCACCATGCTGTTGCTCTGTGCTGTGAGGCTGGGGAACTCATGCCCAAACGCTGGACCACCGTCGTGGTCAGCCTGCTCGCACTGGTCGCGCTCGCCTGCGAGGCCGGTGCGGAACCGACACCACGGCCCAGCGACGGCACACCCCGGGCCGGCTCGCCCAAGGTCGTCGCGGCGCTCGGCGACTCGATCACCACCGGATTCGGCTCCTGCCTGGTCCTGACCTCGTGCGAACGCAACTCCTGGTCGACCGGGGACGGCCTGCGCGTGGACAGCCACTACCGCCGGCTGGTGGACCGCAACCCCGGGCTGCGCGGCCACGCCCACAACCACGCCCGTCCGGGCGCGCGGGCCGCCGCGCTGGCCGGGCAGGCCGAGCGGGCGGTACGCGACCGCGCCGACTACGTGACCGTGCTGGTCGGTGCCAACGACGCCTGCCGGAGCACGATCGGCGCGATGACGCCGGTGACCGAGTTCCGGGCCGAGATCGACCGGGGGCTGCGGGTGCTGCGCGAGGGCCGCCCGAAGGCCCGGGTGCTGGTGGTCAGCATCCCCGACCTGTACCGCCTCTGGGAGGTCGGCCACGACGACTCGCGGGCGGCCCGCGCCTGGCGTCGTGGCGTCTGCCCGGCGCTGCTGGCCGACGCGACCTCGGACGCTTCCGCCGACCGGGCCCGCCGGGCGGAGTTCCGGGACCGGATCGACGCCTACAACAGCCAACTCCGCGCGGCCTGCCGGGCGTACGGCTCCCGGTGCCGCCACGACGGCGGGGCGGTGCACCGGGTGCGCTTCGACCTGGACCTGGTCAACCGGTTGGACTACTTCCACCCCAACACCGACGGTCAGTCCCGCCTCGCCGAGGTGACCTGGCGCTCCGCCGGCTACGCGGACTGACGCGCCGACGGCTCCGGTCCATCCGTCTACTCCGGAGAGATGCGGGGCGCCGGGATGGGCGGGCCCTCCGGTCGGCGGTACATGGCCCGGGAGCGTTCGGCCAGCCCCTTGGTGGCCGAGGAGTTGGCCCAGGTGCCGAGCACGATCGCGGCGCCGGGCACCACCTTGGCGAAGAGTCGCTTGGCGGCCCGTACGCCGGCCATCTGGGCCAGCCGTACGCCCAGCCGCAGCATCACCCGACTCAACGCCTGCTGCCCGCCACCGCCGCCGAACAACGCACCGGCCCGCTCCCGACCGGCCGCCACCCCCAGCGCCAGCCGGGCACTCGCCGCCACCTTGTGCACCTTCTGCAGCACCAGCAGGTCGGCGGCGCGGTCCGGGTGCGTCGGGTCCACCCCGTACGCGGCGGCGATGTGCAGCACCATCCGCGCCTGGGTCCAGGCCAGCACTCCCACGTCGATCACCGCGCCGGGCAGGCCGGCGGCACCGGAGACGGCACCGGAGAGCCGCGCCCGGTTGACGAACCGGCGTACCGCCTTCTCCGCCAGGGCCTCCTCGGTGAGGCGTGGATGGTCGGCGCGGACCTGCTGGACCCACCGCGCCGCCTCCGGCCCGAGCCGGCGCACCGCCTCGATGGCGAGGTGCTCCGGCGCGTACTGCGGATCCTGGCGCATGCGGTCCCAGAGCGTGGCCGGCGGGGCCTCGACGGCCTCGCCCGCGGACGCCGGCCCGGCCGGTGCCGGGGTGACGGGCTGACCGTCGGCGGGGACGGAATCGCTCATCGCTCTCCCTTCGGTGAGTTCTCTCCATGTGTACCTCGTGACGGCAACGCGGTACCCCGGCCGGTTGTTGCTACACCGATGCCGGGGCGAACGGCCCGCCGCAACAGGAATGCACCAGGATGACGGGTACGTTCTGGCGATCGGGACGCCGCCAACCCGGCGACCCGTGACGCGCAAACCAGGGAGGCCGCACCGGTGCTCGACCCACACGAGCTCTACGAACTCACCGACGATCTGCCCGAACTCGGTCAACCGGTCCTGATCCAGGCCCTCACCGGCTTCGTCGACGCCGGTAACGCCAGCCGGCTGGCCCGCGAACAGCTCCTCACATCGCTGGACGCCCGCCCGATCGCCCGGTTCGACCTGGACCAGATGTTCGACTACCGCTCCCGGCGCCCGGTGATGACCTTCGTCGAGGACCACTGGGAGAGCTACGACGCCCCGGCGTTGGAGCTGCACCTGCTACGCGACGACGACGAGACCCCGTTCCTGCTGCTCACCGGCCCCGAGCCGGACCTGCAGTGGGAGCGGTTCGTGGCCGCCGTGGCGGGTCTGGCCGAGCGGCTGGACGTCCGGCTCACCGTCGGGCTGAACGCGATCCCGATGGCGGTGCCGCACACCCGCCCGACCGGCGTGACCGCGCACGCCACCCGACGTGACCTGATCGCCGGCTACGAGCCGTGGCTGCAACGGGTGCAGGTCCCCGGCAGCGTGGGACACCTGCTGGAGTTCCGCCTCGGCGAGGCGGGCCGCGACGCGCTGGGCTTCGCCGCCCACGTGCCGCACTACGTGGCGCAGGCCGAGTACCCGGCCGCCGCCGAGGTGCTGCTGGCGTCGGTGTCACGCAGCACCGGGCTGCTGCTGCCCCGCGACGGGCTGCACTCAGCCGCCGAGGTGGTCCGCGTCGAGATCGACCGGCAGGTAGCGCAGAACGACGAGGCCAGTGCGCTGGTGCAGGCGCTGGAGGAGCAGTACGACGCGTACGCCCGGGGCAAGGGCGAGCGGAACCTGCTCGCCGCCGAGAACGGCCCGCTGCCCACGGCGGAGGAACTCGGCGCCGAGTTGGAACGCTTCCTCGCCGAGCAGACCCGCCCGCCGGAGGCGTGACGGCGGCGTGCACGGCCTTACGTGCAAGGCTTGCGTGCAAGGAAGGGCCCCCTATTAACGCCTCGTGCATAGCAGGGGTCCCCTCCTAACACCTCGCCACCGCCGCGCGCGCCGCGCACCGCGCAACGCCGCGCACCGCGCAACGCCGCGCGCCACGAGCCGCAGCGCGCACGGCGAGCCGCCAGCGCGCGGTGAACTGCCACCGCGTCGTGAGGCACCGCGACCCGCCGGGCTCGTGCGCCGCCCGGCGGAGCGGGCCCGGATACGGCAGGCTGGCACCATGCGTCTGGCCACCTGGAACGTCAACTCGGTGAAGGCCCGTCTGCCCCGGCTCCTGAACTGGCTGGCCGACACCGGGCCGGACGTGGTCTGCCTCCAGGAGACCAAGTGCCCCGACGGCGCGTTTCCGGTCGCCGAGGTGGGCGAACTCGGCTACAGCGTGGCCAGCCACAGCGACGGCCGGTGGAACGGTGTGGCCGTGCTGTCCCGGGTCGGGCTGGCCGACGTCACGGTCGGGTTCCCCGGCGAACCCGGGTTCCCCGAGCCGGAGGCCCGCGCCATCGCGGCCACCTGCGACGGGCTGCGGGTCTGGTCGGTGTACGTGCCGAACGGCCGCGCCCCCGACGATCCGCACTACGCGTACAAGCTGGCCTGGCTGGCGGCGCTGCGGAACGCGCTGGACACCGAACTCACCGGCGGGCCGGCGCTGGCGGTCTGCGGCGACTTCAACGTGGCCCCGACCGACGAGGACGTGTGGGAGCCGGCGCTGTTCGCGACCTCCACCCACGTCACGCCGGCCGAGCGGGCCGCCCTGGCGGCGCTGCGCGACCTGGGCCTCACCGACGTGGTGCCCACCCCGATGAAGGGGCCGCACCCGTACACCTACTGGGACTACCGGGCCGGGATGTTCCACCAGAACAAGGGCATGCGAATCGACCTGGTGTACGCCTCGGCGCCGGTGGCCCGCGCGGTCCGCTCCGCGTACGTGGACCGGGAGGCCCGCAAGGGCAAGGGCCCCTCCGACCACGCGCCGATCGTGGTCGACGTCGACCACGTACCGACGGTCGAGTCCTTCTGACCTCCGCCGCCCCGCGGATCTGGGTACGAAACGGCTCCTGGGGCGGCCGTGCGCCAAGATCTGTTCCGCTCGTCCAGGTCTAGGGTGAAGACATGGCAGTTGTGAAGATCAACGCGATCGACGTCCCGCCCGGTGCCGGCGAGGAGTTGGAGAAGCGGTTCGCCGCCCGCGCCCGCGCGGTGGAGAACTCCCCCGGTTTCCTCGGCTTCGAGTTGCTGCGGCCGGTGGCCGGCGAGAACCGCTACTTCGTGTACACGCGGTGGGCAGTTTTCAGATAGAGAGATAGTCACCCTAGGTAACTTTGGTTGATCATGATTACAACTGCCATGACCTGCGGTTTTGCAAGATCTTCGGGCCGCCCATCATGACCCACAGAAGTCAGGCGACCAGGGCGACGCTGAGCGCCGTACGCGGACACCCCCACCCCTAGGACCTCCACCAGGCAGCCGCTCACCCACGGGCGCTCTCAGGCTGCCGATTGGTACGACGCGCGCCCATCCAGGAATCACACCCACCCCGGAACAAACAAGATCACTTCATTCGCCGAATCGAGCGATCTTGGCATTCTTGACGCAATTGTTATTGTGATAAAACTAACTATATTATTGCATTCTTGAGCTATTCATGGTTGGCGGTAGCCCCAAAACTCAATAGGGGTGGCCATACTGAGTTGATCTTGGAAACCCGCAGGTCAACCCTTCTGTAGCATCACAGATGCTAGCTCCGACCACTTCTCTAGCGCCCAATCGAGTTGTCGGCAGTTGTTGCGCCCCTCGCACTCTAGACAACCACCAGCACGCCAGATCTCATCGGCTGCTTTGTCCCAATGCGCTTCAAGGATTCGGTTGATTTCGAAGATCCGGCGCAGCGGGTTGTCCTCATCAGGATCATCGATCGGCACGGCGACCCCCGTTGCTGCGGAACGACTCAGCACGAGTCACGAACGGCTCTCGCAGTACCGGGTACTTGCCAACCCGTGAGTTCCAGCGTGGCCGACGAACCGGACCAACCCGCATCTTGACGCAGCCCGCATACGTCTCATGCCCGCAGAGGCACTCAGGTTCGCGCCAGAACCGCCACCCTCGCCGCTTTGTGCCATGTCTAGTCATGACTCGTCTCCTGCCTGGTTTCGGCCCTTCTCAGGAACCTACGTCAGACCTTGACTTAAGTCATAGCTTGACTTATGTGTGATCTTGTGCCTAGTGATGACCTAGACTTGACTTCGTGCCGTACGAACAAGCTCAGTACCGGGTGATCGCAGACGAGATCACGAATAAGATTCGGTCAGGTGAGCTGAAACCAGGAGACAAGCTGCCTTCTACTGCGGAGTTGGCAGAAAGTCACCACGTCGCATGGTCAACCGTGAACCGGGCTTTTGGCCTTTTGCATGATCGTGGCCTGGTGATCGGGAGACAGGGCAAGGGGATTTACGTGGCCGGTACACCTAAGGTGCCAGAGGATTAAATCCCCCTGCAAGGCAGCAGGAACGAACACCCTGCCGTTCCTCGGCCCCATGCGGACACCTCAATTCCTTCTAGGCATCTTCGGACTCTACTGCCACAGACCCACGTCCAAATAGCTTTTGCACAACTTTCCATCCCGGCAAAGTGTGATCTTGCAATCTGTATCCTATAGGCAACTCAATGCCCTCTTGTATACTGCTCTGAGAGGCCAAAGCGCCCGAGAGATTCACGCCCATTGGCCTGTCATCGAACACCACTTTATTTTCAAACTTCGCTCCGTCGAAGTTGGCATTCATGCGAAGCGTTAATGCCGAGAACCTCATAGGCCCAAGAAAACGCGCGTAGGTAAAATCCGCATGGCCAGCAAAGCTCACCGACACGAAGCCCGCACGGCCATCGAAGACGGCTCTGGAAGCCATAAAGCGGCCGTCAAGAATGCACAGAAATAGACTTGTCGCGCCGACGATGTACGCGCCCTCAATATTAAGAGTGTGGAGGCGACACGAATCGAGATCAAGATTAAGGAGAGTTGCGCCTCGTAAGTTGAGTCGAAGACTACCCCACCAACTCTCATCAACTCCGCCATCCCCACGCACGTTGAGAACAAGATGGGAAGAAAGTATCTCCTGCGCCGCTAGCCGAATTTCGAGTTCTTCGAAACGCTCTGGATCGGTCACTTCGACCGCGCCATCGTCCTCTTGAGTGATAATCTTGTAGATCTCGGCAGTTACGGTAAACGGCATCCGGAGGTAGGAACAGATCAGGTTAGTAACCATCTGCCTGTGGCCGGGATTATCCTGAGCTAGCCGTTCAAGCGAATACAGTGCCGCCATACGTACGGGCGCTTTGTCTGAACCCAATTGCTCTGCCGCCTTGACGTACAGTTCGGTAATCCGCTTCTCAGATGCATCGTGTTTGGCGTCTTCTGCGGTTCTATTCTTGTGTTCCTGGTCGGCGTGGTCTACGCGCTCTTTGACGTACTGGCGACGCAAAGCAAGGAAAAGGGCAATAAGCCCTCCAGTGCCGGCCCCAACCGCAAGAATATTGCGAATCACGTCGACTCTCAGTTGAGCCTCACGAACGGC
Source organism: Micromonospora sp. NPDC003241 (assembly GCF_053589795.1). NCBI lineage: Bacteria > Bacillati > Actinomycetota > Actinomycetes > Micromonosporales > Micromonosporaceae > Micromonospora > Micromonospora sp. NPDC003241. The sequence continues at coordinate 10,134 of NZ_JBSFSO010000074.1, forward strand.
AAGGTCCGGCGAGTTAGGTACACCCGCCGGAACCTTCGCGGCGTCCCACATGAAATACGAGGCCACACCTGTAGCCACGAGTGCAATGATGGTGAGAGCAATCAAGGTCGCCAGGTGGATTGGCTTGTAGGTTCTAGGCTTCGAAGACTTCTCGGATTTATCGGCCTTAGCCTTCTTCGCTTTACGCTCAAACCAGCGCTGACGCAAAGCCGCAACGGGCTTGAAGCGCTTGTACCACCGGACACCTTCGGGCATCCCATGATTATCTCTCAGGGATGCAACATCGGTCTACCCCAGCACTACTGATCTTCAATCACGCCATAGTCCCGTACTCCGGAATCGGGTACGTGCCCACAGTTAGAAACGGCATCACAGTATTTCCTATAAAGGTCGGGGTGTTCCTGTGCGACCTTGTTCGCAGCGTCGGCGTAGCTCAGCCCGTGCTCCCGCACTTCACTGGTGATGAGGTCTGAGTAACCGCTCATTTCTACTCGGTTGTTATGTGTCCTGAGCCGTTGCGAAACCTCTGCTAGTTGCTTTAGTCCTGCATCCTGCTGGCCCAACTTCCCATTCAGGTACTTGGCCAACAGCTCTGATTCTTCCGGAGTTAGTTGGTTCACTTTCCCTCCCCTGCAATCGGCTTTTCGAGTAACAGGCTCACCATGCGAGCTAACTCGTTGCACTGTTCACGCAAGCCCTCATGGTCGGACTTTATAGACCTGATGACCTCAGTTTGGTTCTTATGAGCCATGGGCCAATCCTGCTGAGACAGCTTCGACACTTAGTTAGTCCTCTCTCGTCTATCTTGTACCAGCCACAGAATCAGACCGGATAGAAACGTTTTGGCATCTTGCCGAACATCAGGATCACGAGCAGTGCGTGAAAGCTCGAAAGCCTCATTGAGAACCAACGGCAACGACTCTCGCAACAGCCGTTGCGAACGTTCTCCCGGTTCCTCATCTGGGTGAAACTTGTCTTCAAGTCTGAGCGCTTCTCTGTGTTGCAACAGTTCCGGCGCTACTTCGAAGTATTCACGCTCTATGAATTCATCATCCGTCACTCGGTCACGACTCACTCTCTTTCACACCTAGAGCCTTCTCTAGTTCCTTCAAGTCGACGACTTGCCCTTTCTCTATTCGCGCAACCCGGTCGACTAGATTTCGGTGCTGTAGGTATAGCTCGGAAACCCTGATACTCAACGCTGTAACCCTGCTGATTGCCTCTGTGATCTCGCCATGTAACCTCGTCCCGGCATTCTCGGTCCGATTACGAACCATTGCGATCTCGTCGCGTAGCTCTTGAATGAGTCGCTTCTGAACTTCGAAAGCAGGCGACCATACTTTGTTCTTCAATAGATCACCTCCTGGTCCTCAGCGTCATGCGGACACTCCACTAGAACCCGCCGGTAAAGCTGGCCCAATAGCCCATCCGGATCAACGAACTTTAAATAGCCGGTCGGGACACACCAGTCATGGCTATTGCACAATGGTTCCATCTACCGTCCTTTGGTCGTTGAATATCCGTGACCAATCGTTGCCGTAGTCACTGACCGATACATTTACCGTCGGAGTGTTGAGCCCAAACGTGCTCTTATAGCTCTCCGCTATTTTCACGAAAGCCTGCAGGTCGGTCGCTAGCTTTGTTTCTAGGTACTTTTCATAAGCAACGACCATTACCCGCTCTTGCATTTCCGCAAGCTGGCTGCGACGCTCCCGGATGTTCTCTTCGGTCGTACCAATTAGCGCGTTGAGAATGTGGCCAACCATGACGTGTGAGATACCGACCCGTTCGCCGATCTGTCGGTATGTCATGTTCTCTTCGGTCCGTAGCCGTAGGATTTCGTTGTCTCTCACCAGACGCGCTAACTCCGCTCCCCTCATTCGGCCACCTCCACCTTTCGGCTATCTGCGGTCCATGGTTTCTGTAGCGCATAGTTAAATGAGTTACCTGATTTGGTTTCCAGGATGAACCCATCATCGACCAGGCTTCTAAGGTATGTGTCATTTGCGTTTCGGTCGCCCTTGATATTGCCCAGCAACTTTCCCTTACCACCGGTGAAGGTTCCGCCGCAGCTCACCAGGAAATCGCAAATCGCCACTTTGGTCTGGTCGTCCCTGGAAAGTTCAACCGTGAGGTTCGCAGCCCATGGCCAGTCCTCACTACGCATGAGCGAGCGTGGCCAGTCCCGAGAATCACGAGGTGGCCGGTAGTGCTTTAGCTCGCCATCTTTGGCTAGGTGAAATCCAAACTCAGGCCACCTGAGCCACAGCGAGGCACCGTAGGGACGAATTGGCCTGCTCAGTCCCGGCGCAGCGTGCGGACTGTGTGCCTCAATGAATACGGCACAGCCCACTTCCGTCCGTAACTCATCTATCAGGGTTGCGATTGGCTTTGAGACTCTGTCTTCCTTGAGGTCATCGGCAGCGAGTTTGTATAGCGGACCGATGACCCACAGGTCTGGTCGGACCGCTAGAACCTCATTCACGAGCCATTCCCGGTCAGCAGAGCTACCAGGGATGTCTAGACCCTCAGGCTTTGACGCAACAGCCAAGTTCGTCTGGTCTACTTTGCTGCGGAGTGCACCGAGCGACCGACGCAGGATCTTCTTAGGGTTCTCCAAGTCGACCAGGAGCACACGTAGCGGTTCAATGGTTTGGTCGGGCTGGAAGGGGTGTAGTCCGGCACTGCTGGTGACCGCAATTTGCCGTAGCAGAGTGCTCTTACCGTGCCCTTCACCTCCGGTGAATATTGCCCGGTCGCCACGTTCCACAATGCCAGGAATGAGCCAGTCGTAATCTGGTTCGTCGTCCCTCAAGAAGTCGTCTAGTTCCAGGGCATCCCTGGTTACAGTCTCCCGGTTCACGATGGACCAGAACTTGTCATCAGTAACGTTTCTGCCGACCATGTTTTATCTGTCTCCGTTATGGTCATCGTGAACCACCGACCCGCTGTTGCTCCACCCTAATTGGCCTGCGCTTACCAGCCCACAGAGCGCTATCTAGCGTTCGCTCTATCTCATCAAGCAACAGACCCGATTGATGAGCGGCAAGAGTAATCCGTCTGCGAATCTCGTCCTCGTCAAAGTGACCGCCGGCCAGGTAACGACCTAACCTTCTGGCCTTTTGGTAAAGGGTACTGTTGCGCGTGCCTATCGCCGCACTCCGCACGTCATTCATGGAGTAGGCGAGAACGCTGGTAAGCCACGACTCCGGTTCGTCTCTGTATATGACTTCGGGTTCGCTCGTTGTCCTACTGCCTTGCAGGTGGTGGGCGTTTGTTTGGTCGCTTACCCCACCCTGCCGGTAGTTAAATGACCCATCACCACCCCCCTGCCTGGCAGAGATACGGTCGACAATCCAGGTTGGCAATTCGACCGGTTGTAGGTTGTTGACTTTGGCGTAACCGGGTGATGGTGGAACTACGATTTGCCGCTTGTCTGCCTGTAGGTCCACACCTCTGCCCAGTTCGCCAGAACGTAGCGAACGCTCATAGCGGAACAGGTAGTGCCGTCCGCCGCTCATGGTGGAGTGAATGCGGGTTGAGGGTAGTTCTGGCAACTGAGCCAGAGTGTCGTCACCACCGTTACGCGGGTCGACATCTACGGCCACAATGTGACTGCGAATACCGGTTAGTACACCAGGAACAGCAAACGGCCATTGTTTCCACCAGGATTCGATGGTTCCTCTAGTGGTGGTCGCTCGGTAATACCAGTCCCGGATAAGTGGCTGTTTCTTGCCGTCGGCAGTGAGTACCACCGGGATAACAGCCTTTCCCGCCGCAGCCCATGCCAGAGCGCCATCAAGCATGTTGAGTTGCTCTAGAGGTGTCGGTGACGGGACATCGTGATGTGTGTTCGACCCCTGATCCATTCTGGATTTGTCAAGGAACAGGGGACTAGGGAACCCTGATTCGGGCATAGCAAAACCTCACAGTCTGGGTGTTCCGCTCTCCTACTGAGGTTTTGGCTTTACCGGTCGGAGCGGACGACCCTTTATGAGACCGTGAGGTTTGAGGTTTGGTGAGGTTGTGAGTATCAGAGTGTAGGTGGTTTTGGCTTCTTGACCTCAACTTTCGGTCGGCACCACGCTTCACGCTTTTCGATCGACATATTTAGGCAGTCGTCAACCACCTGACTGACCGAAACGCAGTCACGTTCCGACAACTTCTTGATTCGCTGCTTTAGCTCAGTCTCGACCCTTGCCGTCAGGTATTCGTGTTTGGGCATCTTCACCCCCTCTGCCCGTGCTGGCTCAATGGTATTTGGCGGGTATACCGAGTATCAAGATCAGCGTGCATTGTCGGTCCTAAGGTATGAGGATTCGCACCCAATGGCGTTGATCTTGAACGCTGAGTGATGGGTGGTGATCCGGTCGGAGAGCGACCCCAAAGATTGGGTTTGGCTAATCTTGATCGATAGACATGAGGGTTAGATATCGAGAACTGGTGATGAACGACCGACGGTCACCATAGACTTATGTAGCGACTACCCTAAGTAACGGTTAGGGTACCCTTATTTAACAAACCGCACTTGGAGGGTTACCTCTATTCCTCTATTGATCTTTATGGGACGTCCATAGAGATCCTCTCCAGGTGATCTTTATGGCTCTATGGAGCCTTATAAGAGGCTCCATGCATAGAGCCATAGAGATCCTGGGCCAGTTCGTTGCGCACAATCATCGGGCTCCGAACGAGTCCGTCGATGAACATCGATATATGCCCTGGCACCCCCTCAGTCACGCCCCTGGTGGTCACTCTGCCCGGCAGGGGTGGGGCTCTGGGCTCAGCAGGCACCCTCAAAGCCACGTACAAACCCGCGAACCTCGCTCAGCACCACGGCTGAGGGTCCGGCGCTCCCGATGCTCACAGAGGCTCTGAGCGCCACCCGTCCGAGACTCGTCCGGCACCCCTCAAATGATCATGCTGCGCTTTCGCAGCACTACTGCCGCAGAATCGCTGAACAATAGCTGCACTCAATTCGTGATAGGATTGGGCCTTGTCCTAGCTGCTGCGCGCCTTGGACGATAGAAACGAAGAAGTGAATGCAGGGACATTTCTTTGTTTCGCCCTAGGTGGGGACCGAAAGCTTTGGAATTTCCTTATTCCTCCCTTTCACTTTCGGTCCCCACCAGCCTAACTTCTACGGCTTTCGGCCGTTCGCCATAAAAGCGAAAAGTCCCCCAACCTACTCAGGCTGAGGGACTTTTCGCTGTCTGGGCTAACTCTGTGGATTTCTACTGAGCCTGTCCTCCACCCAATGAATCTGGACGCGTTCTGCAACAGACTTCTTGTAACCCTTGCCGTTGGGCAGAATCTCGATGCTGTCCACCAGGTTGCCTGAGCGCAGAAACTCCCGCTTCTCAGGTAGGGACATGTCGTCCCACCGCTCAGGGTTGCTAATCAGCTTCCCAACGATGGGCAGCACCCGACTTGAGCGGAGTTGCGCTTCTAGCTTCTGAATCTGTGGTTCTAGGTCTGACTCAATTTGGGCAAGCATGACTGCGGAGAGTCGCTTAGTTCCTTGTGCAGGACGGAGGAATTGCTCTTGTGCTTCGTCTAGCTGCTCTTGCAATTCGGCTATCTCAGCCTTGAATCTTTCCCGTAGCCCGTCCTGGTCGTCGTCAACGAGCGTAACCGTGATGAGACGCTGTTTGATCTCTGCTTCTATGTAGTCTTCTAGCGGCTTACGCTGAATCGACAGACAGAAGTTTACGGAGCACATGTAGACCGGATAGCCGTTGTTCATCCGCCCGCGCATCAACTCACCACAGTTACCGCACCTAATGATGTACGAGAGAAGATGCTTGATTGCGGTATCTCGCACAGTCTTACGGGCAGGGTCAGAGAGCTTGTCGACGCACGCTTGCCACACCTTCTCATCAAGAATCGCGGGCCATGACGCTTTGGTGAAAGTCGGTGTCATGATTCCGGCCCGACGGTCTGCCTTAGTTATATGGATTCGCTTCCCAGCGTAAGCCGGGTTTGTGATTATCTTCTTGAGCTTGGTGATGTCCCACCGTTCGCTACTAGGTGGCGTGATCCCGCGCGCATTGAAGTCTTGCGCTACTGCCCAGAGCGTTTCGCCGTCCGATACTCGCCTAGCAGCTTCCCTGATTACCTCTGCCTGTTCCTCGTTGATGTGCTGAGCTACCAGCTTACGGCGAATCCTGCCCCTACCATCTTCGATGATTTCATACTCTCGGCGGTAGCCGAATTGGGTTCGCCCGTGCGGCTTCCCTTCCCGCACGTTGTCACTCATGGCCCGACGTACGCGCTCTGCTGTCTTCTCAGACTCATACGCGGAATCGATGCCGTCTTCGGCGAGGTTTTTCCAGTCCCGACCTAGCGTGAGATCGTACGTGCGCCGGTCCTTGACGACATGAATCCGGATTCGGAAAGTCCGACACAACGCAAGAAGTGTGAACCACTCAATAGGTTCACGGCTTCCACGCGAGGATTCCCATAGAATGAGGACATCGGGTCGATGGGCATTGAGGTATTCGACCATCGCTTTGTACTGCGGACGGTCTTTCGTGGCGAACCTACTTGCGGACCGGTCATTCTCAGGGAAAACCTCTTCGACGCGCCAACCTTCGTAGTCGGCATCTGCTCGACATTCGGTTTCCTGCTCGCCTACTGAGCGTCCGTTACGTTCGTCATCTTTGCTCACTCGGCAGTAGATGACTGCGCTCATTGCCCGTATCGCCGTAAGTCCCGGTCGGGTCGCTCTCATGTTCTCAATGGTACTTCTCTAGCTGTACTTCCCGTGGGAGACCGAGCAGGCGTACCAGGACTGGGCCAACGGTCCCGCCCGCGCCGCCCACGCCGCCCCGCCCGGCGCCGAGCAGCGTCCCCCGGTCGCCTCCGGCGCCACCCTCCTGGAGTTCGAGGTCGTCCAGCAGGTCCCCTGACCGCAGCCGCCCTCTCCCCCGGCGACGGGTGGTCAGGCGGGGCGGGTGCCGGTGAGGCTGGCGAAGGCGATGACGTTGTCGGCGTAGCCCTCCGGGCCACCGAGCCACTGACCGCCGCAGGTGATCAGGCGCAGGGTCGGTGGGCCGTCGTGACCGTAGACGCGGTCGGCCGGCAACTGGTCCTTCGGGAAGTGCTCGACGGAGTCCACGGTGAACACCGCCACCGAACCGTCCTCGCGGCCCACCTCGACCGTGTCACCCACCCGGAGCCTGGCCAGGTCGTAGAAGACCGACGGGCCGCTCTTGGTGTCCACGTGCCCGACGATGACCGCCGGGCCGGGGTCGCCGGGGACCGGCCCCCGGTCGTACCAGCCGGTCTCCTCGTGTCGGCTCAGCGGCGGCACCCCGATCGTGCCGTCCGGTGCGTCCCCGACCGGCTTCACCGGGGCGGCGACGTCGATCGAGGGCACCGACAGGCTCACCGGCCGGGCCGTGGTCCGCGCCACGGGTGCCGAGGTCGACGTCTGCTCGCCGCCGGTCGCGGCCCAGCCCAGCGGGGAACCGGCGGTACGCCCCAGCCCGGCGCCGGTGGCGAAGACACCGACCAGCACCAGCACCACGGCCAGCGGCATCGACCACGGGCGACGGCCGGAGCGCTCGACGCGTTCCACGCGCCGGGCGCGGACCCGGGCACCAGCGCCGATCGGGGCCCGGCCCTCCACGTCCGGCGGGATCGGCCCGTCCAGGTCGGTGGGGTACGCCCGCCCCAGCGGCGACACACCCGGCCCGTCCGGGTCGGTGGGGTACGCCCGGCCCAGCGGCGGCTCACCCGGCCCGGGCGGCGGGGTGTCGACGGGTAGGTGTGCCCACGGACGCGGCCCGCGCGGTGTGGCGGTGGGCGGGCGCGGTGTACCCGGGGAGCCGGCCACGGATGGACGAGATGTGCCTGGCGAGGCGGCTGCGGATGGACGAGATGTGCCCGGGAAGGCTGCTGCGGGTGGGTGGGGGCCGCGAGGCGGCGGATCGGGCACGAAGAGGTCGGGGCGGGGCGGGCCGCCTACCGGACGGCTACGCGAGGCACCAGGGACGGGCGACGGGCGACCGGCACGGGGCGTACCACCGGAACCGGTGGGTCGGGGCGCGCGAGGGGCGGGCACGGCGGACTCACCCGCCCGTGCCGCGCCGACGGGTGGCGGCGATCCAGACGACCATGCCGGTGACGGTCAACGCGAGCCCGCCGGGCAGCAGCAGGCCCGAGGCGACGCCACCGGAACCGCCGCCGAAGCCGGTCGCCGGGCCTCGGCTCGGCTTCATCTGGCGTACCACCTGGACCATCGTGGAGGCGGTCTCGCCGCCCCGGCACTCCAGCTTGACCCGGTAGTTGCCGGGGAGCACCCGGTCCTTGACCATGGCCGTCCCGTGGAGCAGGCCGCGTTGCGGCTGCACCGCGACCCGGCCGAAGGCGTCCGAGACGACGATCGCGCCGACCGAGTTGTCCTGGCAGCTCGCCCGGAGGCCGACCAGGTGCCCCGGTTCGACGGTGCTCGGCATGACCTCGACGAAGACGTTCGGACCGGGTTGCGGGGCGGCGGGTGCGGCGGCCCGGGCGGCGGCGGCCGGCAGCGCCGGTGCGACCAGGACGGCCGCGAGCAGTGGCAGGGCGGCGAGCAGCAACGAGGTGGCGACCGAGGTCAGACGACGAGTACGGGTCACTGACACGATGCCCCCTCCCGGCGCGCCGGAGCAGTCGCCGGGCGCCGATGCGGACACCCGGTCTGCCGTACGGGATGATGGTCTCACTCCCGGTCGTACCTCACATCCGATCCGGCGCGATGCTCGCGTAGGCTCGGTTCGCTGTGACCTCCACCGACCCGCTTCCCACCGTGTCCGCGCCGCCGCACCCGGCGCGGCCGATCCGCACCTTCCACCCGCGTGGCGGCCGGATGAGCGACCGTCAGACGGCGGCGTTGACGCAGCTGTGGCCGATGTACGCCCTGCGAGTGGCCGACGTCGACCGATTCGACCCGGTCGACCTCTTCGGCCGGCGGGCCCCGCTGGTGGTCGAGATCGGGTCCGGCATGGGCGACACGACCGCCGAAATGGCCGCCGCCGACCCGGATCGAGACTATCTGGCGGTCGAGGTGCACACGCCGGGAATCGCGAACCTCCTGGACCTCGTGCACCAGCGTGGGCTGGGCAATCTCCGGATCGCCGAGGGTGACGCGCTGGACCTGGTACGCCTGCTGCCGCCCGACTCGCTGGACGCGGTGCACGTGTACTTCCCGGATCCGTGGCCGAAGTCCCGGCACCACAAGCGGCGACTGATCCAGCCGGCGCACGTGGCGTTGCTGCGGTCCCGGCTGGCACCGGGCGGCACGCTGCACTGCGCGACCGACTGGGCGGAGTACGCGGCGTCGATGCGGGTGACGCTCGACGCCGACCCGGGCCTGGTCAACCTCTACGACGGGGTCGCGCCCCGACCGGCCCACCGGCCGGTCACCCGGTTCGAGCGGCGGGCGTTGCGGGTGGGACGGCCGATCGCCGACCTGATGTACCGCCGTCGGTGAGGCTCGCTCTCGGGTGTAAGGAGGGGTCCCCTGCTAACGCCTGGTGCATAGCAGGGGACCCTTCCTAACACC
>NZ_JBSFSO010000075.1:0-18992 GCF_053589795.1 Micromonospora sp. NPDC003241
TAGCGGCGGACGTGGCCGGTGGCGACGTCGGCCGGGCTCATCGAGCGCGCCGTGGCGAGGTCGGCGGCGCCGGCCACCGGGCCCACACCGACGCCGGCCAGGTCGCCCGGGTCGAAGCCCGCGTGGTGGGCGCGCAGCACCCCCAGTTCCTCGTCCCGGTTGGGCAGCGGCACGGTCAGCTTGAGCAGGAAGCGGTCCAGTTGGGCTTCCGGCAGCGGGTAGGTGCCCTCGTACTCCACCGGGTTCTGGGTGGCCACCACGATGAACGGGTCGGGCAGGCCACGGCGCTCGCCCTCGACGGTGACCTGCCGCTCCTCCATCACTTCGAGCAGCGCGGACTGGGTCTTCGGCGGGGTCCGGTTGATCTCGTCGGCGAGCAGCAGGTTGGTGAAGACCGGCCCTTCGCGGAAGGTGAACGCCGCGGTCCGCGAGTCGAAGACCATCGAGCCGGTGACGTCGCCGGGCATCAGGTCCGGGGTGAACTGCACCCGCCGGGCCGTCAGGTCCAGCGCGGCGGCCAGCGTGCGCACCAGCAGCGTCTTGGCCACCCCCGGTACGCCCTCCAGCAGGACGTGGCCCCGGCAGAGCAGCGCGACGACGAGGCCGGCGACGACGGCGTCCTGCCCGACGACCGCCTTGGCCACCTCGGCGCGCAACCGGTGCAGCGCGGCCCGGGCGGGGTCGGCGGCGAGCGGGTCGGCGGTGGTGGTGGCGGGTCGGGTCACCGGGGTTCTCCTTCGGATCGGGGCTGCGGTACGGGGGGTGACGGTCGTGACCCGGCCGGATCGACGCCGCCGGCCCAGGCCGCCCGATCCAGGCCGGTGGCCAGGTCCAGCAGGTCCTGGTCGGTGGTCGGCGGCGGACCGTGCAGCAGGTGGTCGACGACCTCCCGGGGGGTCCCGGTACGGGCTGCCACGGTGGCGGCGACGCCCTCGTGCCCGGTCTCCGCGGGCAGGTGCAGTCGGCGGGCCAACCGGGTCCGGGCGGCGGCCCGCAGCGTCTCGGCGGCGCTCTCGTGGGCCTGCGCCCGCTGATAGAGGCGGGCTCGTCCGTGCACCGTCTCGGCGGCGGGGACGGCCACCGGCAACGGCTCCGGCGTCGGCGGACCGAGTCGTCGGGCCCGCCAGACACCGACGAGCAGGGCGGCCAGCAGCAGTTGCAGCAGCAGCGCCCAGAACCAGGGCGGGAAGGCGGACCAGAGCGGGTTGGTCGAGTCGTCCGGCCCGGAGCGGCCGGGTCCGGACGAGTCCCGTCCGGACCGGTCACCGGGGGTGTTCTCCGCACCGTTGCCGGTGCCCACGTCCGGGTCGTTCTCGGGTTCGCCGTACCCGGAGTCGGTCCGGTCCGGTGGCGGGCTGGCCTGGCCCGGCGGCGGCTCGGGCGGCGCCGGTGCGGGGCCGTCCAGGTCGAGCCAGACCACCCGGCCGGTGCCGGCGAGCAGGCCGGTGGCGAAGGCGTGGTTGTCCCACTCGTCGATGCGGCTGTTGCGGAACGGGTCGCTGGCCCCCACCACCAGGCGCTCGCTGGGCCCCGGCACCCGGGCCAGGCCGGCGGCGAAGCAGAACTCGACGGGTTCCACGGCCCCGGTGGGCGCGTACCGCGCCCGGGTGACGGCGGCGGTGCCGACGCCGGACATCTCGGCCAGCGGGCAGGCCCGGCCGTCGTGGTGCGGCGCGACCGCCCGCGCCGCCCACCGCTGCGCGGCGGGCCGGATCGGCAGCCCGGCAGCGTCCAGCACCCGCCGGGGCGGGTCGACCAGGACCAGCCGGGTGCCGGCGGGCAGCAGGCCGAGGTCGTCGACGGTACGCGGGTGCAGCAGTTCGGGTGCCGGAACGAAGAGGGTGGCCGGTGTGCCCCGGGTGGCCCGCAGCGCCTGGACGGTCTCGGTCTCCCGCTGCACCAAAACACCGTTGCGGGCCAGGCTGGCCGCGAGCCGGCTGCCGCCGTCGTCCCCGGTGGCCACCGGGGAGAGGAATCCCCGGTCGGTCTGGTCGGGCTGGTCGAACTCGCGACTGACCAGGGTGACGGTGAGCACCAGCGCGGCGAGGACGACTGGGATCACCACCCGGTGCCGGCGGCGGGCGGTCCGGGGCGTCACCACGTGGTCTCCCTCGATGCGGCCCCTGGTCCGTCGGCCGGGCCGGGTCGGTGGGTCGGGCCGGATCCGGCGGTGGCGCCGGGTGGTCCGGTCGTGGCGGCCACGGTCGGCGGTGCCTGGTCGTCGTCGGCGAGCACGTGTCGCAACCGGTCGGCGTGTTCCCGCATCCGGTGGTCGTGCTCGACGGTGGCGTCGCGTTGGGCGTACCAGAGCTCGGAGAAGATGTCCGCTGCGGCGGTCAGCGGCGGACCGACGGGCGGGCGGTTGGTGCTGGCCGTGGTGACGACCTCGCTGACGGTCATGCCCGGCCGGATCCAGACCACCCGCCGGTCGGTGAGGTCGTGCAGCATGGCGCGCAGTCGTTCCCGGACGGCCTCGGCGTAGCGGCCGTCGGCGGAGAGCCGGTCGGCCAGGTCGGGGGCGACCGACGGCACGGCCGGGGACGGCAGACCGGCGACGGCGGGCGCGGGCACCGCAGTGACCGTCGCGGTGCGCTCCGCCCGGCTCCGGGTACGCCGACGCAGTCGGGGAATCCGCCGGGGAACCCAGCTCGGGTAGGCGTACCAGCCGACCGCGACCAGGGCCGTGACCAGCACCAGCAGCAGGGCGGCCAGCGGCAGCGGGACGTGGTCGCCGAGTGCCGCCGTGGTCTCGGTCCACCACCGGCTGACGTTCATCCGCGCACCGCCAGGGCTGCCGGTGCCGCGTCGGCCGGTTGTCGGGACAGGTGGATGTCCAGCCCTTCGGTGCGGATCCGGGTCTCCAGGTGCAGGACCGCGTCCAGGCAGGCCAGCGCGGCGTAGGCGACGGTGTTGACCGCTGCCCAGAGCAGGGCTGCGGCGACGACCAGGGCGCCCTCGCCCTCGATCAGGCCGAGCGTGGACAACCCGATGAAACTGCCCCAGCCCAGACCGACCCGCAGGATCCACCAGACCAGGTAGCCGAGGGTCCGCAGGGCGGCGCCGCGACCCTCGATCCGCACGGCGAGCGAGGCGGAGCGGGTGAGCGCACGTGGTGGCGTGACCCGGTCGAGCACGAGGGCGGGGGCGACCGCGCCGAGCAGGGCCCACCCGACGAACCATGCCGGGCCGAGCAGCGACAGGAACAGCATCGCGGCACCCACCAGCAGCGCGAGCAGCACGGTCGCGCCCCACCGGCCACCGGTGGGGCGGATCAGATGCCGGGCGGTGCGGTGGTGACCGAGCAGCGCGCCACCGGCGGCCCGGGCGGCCGGGTTGCCGAGCAGCACGACGATCATCGCCTCGGTCGCCGCCCCGAGCGCGAGCAGCAGCCAGAACCCGCCGAGATTGTTGAGGTTCGGCAGCCACCACAGTGGCGGGCCGACACCGAGGGCGGTACGCAGCGGCAGCAGGAGGAGTTGTTCGCCGACGGCGAGTACGGCGGCGAGGGGGAGCAGCGTCGAGGCGTGGTGGCGCAACAGGAGCACGGCGGAGTCGAGGAGTTCACCGACGGTGAGCGGGCGGCCGGGGAGCACGGCGGTGGGGCCTGCTTCGGGCACGCGTACTCCTGGGAGGCGTGGATGGTGGCGCGCGGCGGCGCACCCGGGGATCATGTTGACACGCGCGGTCCGCCCGGCTGCAGGCCCGGCCCGGGTGGCTTCGCGAGAGCGGTGCAACCGGCCGGTGCTGGGCACTGCGTGTCCTCCGGCAGTAGCGTGCCGGGTGACGCCGAGCCCACCGAACTGACGGGATGGAAACATTAACCCCATGAGAGCCCGGGTACTGGTGGTCGACGACGACCCTGCGCTTGCCGAGATGCTCGGCATCGTGCTGCGCAGTGAAGGCTTCATGCCGTCCTTCGTGGCGGACGGGGAACGGGCATTGGCCGCGTTCCGTGACAATCGACCCGATATCGTCCTGCTCGACCTTATGTTGCCTGGAATGAGCGGAATCGACGTGGCGCGGGCGATCCGGGCCGAATCGGGCGTACCGATCGTCATGCTCACCGCCAAGAGCGACACGGTCGACGTCGTGCTCGGCCTGGAGTCCGGGGCGGACGACTACGTGGTGAAGCCGTTCAAGCCCAAGGAGCTGGTCGCCCGGATGCGGGCCCGGCTGCGGCGGGGCGAGGACGCGGCACCGGAGATGCTCACCATCGGCCCGCCCGGCAACCAGATCTCCATCGACGTGCCGGCGCACACCGTGAGCCGCAACGGCGAGGAGGTGAAGCTGACGCCGCTGGAGTTCGACCTGCTGGTCGCGCTCGCCCGCAAGCCACGGCAGGTCTTCACCCGCGAGGTGCTGCTGGAACAGGTCTGGGGATACCGGCACGCGGCGGACACCCGGTTGGTCAACGTGCACGTCCAGCGGCTGCGTGCCAAGATCGAGCCGGATCCGGAGCGTCCGGAAATCATCCTCACCGTGCGCGGCGTGGGTTACAAGGCGGGCACCGGATAGCCTGGTCGCACTGTGACCAACTCCCCGCTACCGGATCTTGACACGACGTCCCACCGGCGAGGTGCCGCGTGGGAGTTGTGGCGTGGGCTCAGCGGCCGGGCCGCGCGGCTCCTCGCCGGGCTGCACCAGACCTGGCGGCGCTCGCTGCAGGTCCGGGTGGTGACCATCACCCTGGTGGTCTCCAGCCTGCTGGTGGGCGGGTTCGCGTTCCTCATCGCCGACAAGATCACCAACATCCTGCTGGACAACGCCAAGACCGACGTCCAGCTCCGGCTGATGAACGGCGCCGAGTACGCGGCCAAGCAGTTCAGCCTCTACGGCCAGCCGCAGGAGGCCCAGCTCCAGGAGACCATCGACGGCACGGTCAACTACCTGGCCGGCGGTGACCCCCAGCAGAACAGCGGCGTCGTGGTGGCCCTCACCGCCGACAGCTACCCCGGGGTGATCGAGCCGCGCACCTCGCCGTCGGTGAACGTCCGACCGCTGATCAGCCCCGAGCTGCGGGACGCGGTCACCGACGGCAACGTGGCCAACCAGATCGTCACCGGGCGCCTCACCAGCGACGACGACACGAAGTACCTGGTCTACGGCACACCGGTGCCGACCCAGTTCGGTCAGGTGGAGCTCTACTACTTCGTGCCACTGACCGTGCAGGACGTGACGTCCGGCCAGGCCCGGGCCACCGTGGTCGCCACCGGGGTCGCCCTGGTGCTGCTGCTCGGCGTGCTCGCCGCGCTGGTGACCCGGCTCGTGGTGCTGCCGGTGCGGGTCGCCGCCCGGACCGCCCAGCGGCTCTCCGCCGGCCTGCTCGACCAGCGGATGGCGGTCAACGGCGAGGACGACCTGGCCCTGCTCGCCGCCTCGTTCAACCAGATGGCCACCAACCTGCAACGACAGATCCTGCGGCTGGAGGAGATGTCCCGGCTGCAACGCCGGTTCACCTCGGACGTCTCACACGAGTTGCGGACCCCGCTGACCACGGTCCGGATGGCCGCCGACCTGATCTTCGCCGAGCGGGACGAGTTCGACCCGGCGGTGGCCCGCAGCGCCGAGCTGCTCCAGGCGGAGCTGGACCGGTTCGAGGAGTTGCTGACCGACCTGCTGGAGATCAGCCGGTTCGACGCCGGCTTCGCGGTGCTCGATTCCGAGCCCACCGACCTGGTGCCGGTGGTGCACCGGGTGGTGGACCGGCTCTCCGGGCTGGCCGATCGGGTCGGGGTGACGATCGAGCTGGATGTGGCCTCGGCCCCGGTGATCGCCGAGATCGACCCGCGCCGGGTCGAACGGGTGCTGCGCAACCTGGTCGGCAACGCTGTGGAGCACGGTGAGGGCCGACCGGTGCGGATCACGCTCGGGATGGACGAGACCGCCGTGGCGCTCACCGTCCGCGACCACGGCGTCGGGCTCAAGCCCGGCGAGGAGAAGCTGGTGTTCAACCGGTTCTGGCGGGCCGACCCGTCACGGGCCCGGCAGACCGGCGGCACCGGGCTGGGCCTGTCGATCAGCCTGGAGGACGCCCGGCTGCACGGCGGCTGGCTGGAGGCGTGGGGCGCGCCCGGGCAGGGCGCCCAGTTCCGACTCACCCTGCCGGCGCGGGCCGGTGACCGGCTGACCACCTCGCCGCTGCGCCTGGTGCCGGCCGACGCGACGCTGCCGTTCGGCGGTGCCCCCGCCGGGAGCCTGCTGGCCATCGGCCCGGGACCGGCCGGTGGGCTCACCGTCGCACCGGCGAGCGGCGGGACCCCACCCGTGCCCGAGCAGCGCGCGGAGGTGGGGTCGTGAGGCGTCGGGTGGTCGGTGGCGTGTTCGGCGTCGCCCTGGCGCTGACCCTCACCGCGGGTTGCGGCATCCCGGATCACTCCGAGGTGCAGGTCGAGCAGCGCGGGCCGGCGGCCGAGGCGAGCTGGTCGCTGGGACGGGGCACCGAGCCGCCGACCCGGACGGCCAGCGGGAGCGACGCCGAGGCGTTCGTCCGCAACTTCCTGGCCGCCGCCGCGGGCGAGCCGGACCGGGCGTACGAGCGGGTCAAGCAGTTCATCGCGGCGGCCGACAAGCCCAGCCTCCAGGAGCGGCAGGGCAGCGAGGTGGCGCTGTCGGTGGTCCGCCTGACCGACGACCCGGTGATCGAGCCGGACGTCGACAGCATGAAGGTCACCATCACCGTGCAGCAGGTCGGCCTGCTGCGGGCCAACGGCATGCTGGTGCCGCCGCTCGCCACCGAGTCGACCTACGAGTTCCGGCTGATCAGCGCCGGTCCGGCGGGTCAGGACGACGCCGGCTTCTATGTCAGCGACCCGCCCAACGTGCTGCTGCTCAGCGACGAGGCGCTGCGCCGCTACTACCAGGCGCAGTCGATCTACTTCTGGAACTCCGACCGCACCCGGCTGGTGCCCGACCAGCGGTACCTCTCCTCGGTCGTGCCCGCCGAACGCCGGGTCAGCGAGGTGGTCCGCTGGTTGACCGCTGGCCCCTCGGAATGGCTGCGGGCCGGTGCCTCCGGCCTGCCCGACCGGACCGAGATGATCAACAACGCCACCGGCGCGGACGGCCGGTGGGAGGTCAACCTGGACATGCCCGGTGCCGACGACGGGCGTCTGGAGCAGCTCGCCACCCAACTGGCCTGGTCTCTGCCGGAGCTGGAGGGCACCGTCGAGATCAAGATCCTGAACCAGTCCCGCAAGGTGGTCGACCTGGGTGGTCAGCGGTCGTCGAACGCGCTGTACACGCTCGACGGCACCGCCCGGTACTGCGTCTACGACGGCGCGATCCACGGACTTGCCGTCACCAGCGAACCGAACCGGCCGGTCCCGGTGGCCGCCGAGGCGAACCGCGACATCGTCTCCGCCGGGCTGCGTCGGGCCGGTCCCGACGTGCTGGCCGCGCTGGTCGTGACCGGCGGGGACGGCCGGCAGCGGCTGAGTGTCGGGCGGGGCCGGGACGTGGTGGAGAACTTCGTGACCGAGCCGGCCCGTGGGCACACCGCGATCAGCCGGCCGGTGTGGCTCCGCAGCGACCACGGCCGCCCGTACGGGCTGGTGGTCGCCGACGGCCGGCTCTACCGCTTCGACGACCAGGCCGCGCTGCGGCCGGTGCAACTGGGCCTGCCGGGTCGGGTCAGCGGGGTCGCCGCGGCACTGGACGGGCACCGGGTCGCCCTGATCGTCGACGGTGCCCTGTACGTGGCGGCGATCAGCTGGGAGGGCGGCGTACCCACGGTCGGCCCGGCGCGGCGTCTGGTCACCACGTTGACCCGGCCGACGGCGGTCGACTGGGGCGCGGAGAACCGGCTGCTGGTGGCCGGCTCGGCGGGTCGACCGGCGATCTACGACGTCAGCGTGGACGGCGCCCTGGAGACCCCGCTGCGGGAGGACGCCGGTGCCGAGGTGAGCCACCTGGCCGCGTACCCGACGATGCCGCTCTCCCCGTACGCGGGCTCGTTCATGTACGAGGCCAACGGCGTCGCGTACCGCAGCAACCCGTTCGAGCGGATCGTGCGGGACCAGGTGCAGGACGTCACGCCGCCGCCCGCCGGGGTACGTCCGGGCAACCCCACCGCGCCCTTCTTCCTCTACTAGGCGGCGCCGTGCTGGGCGGGCTCTGGGCGGACCTGACCGACCTGGTGCTGCCCGCCGACTGCGCCGGATGCCGGGAACGCCGGTCGGGACTGCGTCACGGGGTGTGTCCGGAGTGCGTGGCCATGCTCGGGGCGCTGCGCCCCGGGCCGGTGCGGCCGGTGCCCGCCCCACCCGGGCTGCCACCCTGTCACGCCCTGGGCCCCTACGGCGGGCCGTTGCGGGAGACCCTGCTGGCGTACAAGGACCACGGTCGGCACGGCCTGGCCCGACCGCTCGGTGCCCTGCTCGCCGAGGTCGTGGCGGCGGCGGTCGGTCCGGTGCGCCCGGTGCTGCTGGTGCCGGTGCCGGACACCCCGGCGGCGGCCCGGGCCCGGTACGGCGACCACCTCGGCCGGTTGACCCGCCACTGTGCCCACCGGCTACGCGAGGCGGGCTGGCCGGTGCGGGTCCGCCGGGCGGTGCGCGCCACGCCGCGTCCGGACTCGGTCACGCTGGACAGTGCCGGTCGGGCCGCCGCCGCGGCGGCGGCGTTCCGGGCGCGCCCCGATCTCGGGCCGCTGCCGGACGGGGCGAGCGTCGTGTTGCTGGACGACATCGTCACCACCGGGGCCACCCTGGCGGCGATCAGTCGGGTGCTGGCCGTGCACGGGTGGTCGCCGTCGGTGGCGACGGTGCTCGCGGCGACCGAGCGAAGGCGCCAACCGTAACCGATTGTGTTTCCGTTTCACCCCTTCGTGTATGAGCTGTGGAAATCACCCGGTGGTCTTGGCGACGGGGGGTGACGGCCGGGCGAACAGGAGTTAGCGTTTGGCTGTCGGGGGTAGGAAGGCGATTCCACCCACCCCCGGCGGTGAGAGGAGGCGTAGCCGTATTGACCGGTCGACGCCGAACGGGGTCGTCCCCACCACGCGCGACCGGGCTGCTCGGATCGAAGACCATCCGATCGAGGGAGGTCACGTGGACATCGTGGTCAAGGGCCGTAACGTCGAAGTGCCGGATCACTACCGGGTACACGTAGCAGACAAGCTCACGAAGATCGAACGCTACGACCACAAACTTATTCGTGTCGATGTGGAGCTGTTCCACGAGCGCAATCCGCGCCAGGCCGATCACTGCCAGCGGGTGGAGATCACCTGCTACTCCCGGGGCCCGGTGATCCGGGCGGAGGCCTGCACCGACGACTTCTACAGCGCGCTCGACGCGGCCATCGCCAAGCTCGACGCCCGGCTGCGCCGCGCCGCCGACCGGCGCCGCGTACACCGTGGCCGGCACACGCCGATCTCGGTCGCCGCCGCCACCGCCGGCCTGCCGGTGACCGACCTGCCCGCGCTCGCCGCGCCTGCGGAGTCCGGCACCGCCACCGCCGTGGCCGAGCGGCCGGAGCAGGAGTACGACGAGGACCAGCCCTGGCACATCGCCCGGGAGAAGGTCCACCCCGCCGAGCCGATGACCGTCGACGACGCCCTCTTCCAGATGGAACTGGTCGGTCACGACTTCTACCTGTTCCACGACAAGGAGTCCGGCCGGCCGAGCGTGGTCTACCGACGGCACGCCTACGACTACGGCATCATCTCGCTGGACATCTGAGCGGCCCACCGCCGTCTCCGGGTCGGGGAGCGCCCGATCCGGAGGCGGTGCGGCAGGTCCAGTCGGCGCGACCGGTCCGGAGGCGGCGCGTCCGGTCCCACCCGAGCGGTCAGTGCCTCGGGTCGGTGCGGAGCAGCCCGTACACCGTGGAGTCGGCCCGGGCACCCTCCGCGCCGAGCAGCCGCCCGCGCAGCAGGCCCTCCCGCCGGAAGCCGACCTTCTCCAGGACCCGCTGTGAGGCGAGGTTCTCCGGAAGCGTGCCCGCCCAGATCCGCGCCAGCCCGACGTGGTCGAACCCCCACCGGGTGAGCAGCCGAACGGCCCGGGTCGCGTATCCGCGCCGGTACCACGCGGGCAGCAGGCTGTAGCCGATCATCGCCTGGCTCGCGGGCGGCTCGTGGATCAGCGAGCACCCGCCGAGGAACGCGTCGCTGGCCGCGTCCCGGACGACCAGGGCGGCGGACCGGCCGACCAGCCACTGGCTCTGCGCGCCGGCACACCTGCGGTCGACGTCGTCCCGAGCGGGCGGCTCGGGCGGCACCATGCTGGCCACCACCTCGGGCGTGCTCTGTAGGCGGTACATGTCGTCCGCGTCGTCGAGGTCGAGCGGGCGCAGCACGACCACCCCGTCGGTGAGCCGGCCGTCGGGCAGGTCCGGCAACGGACGCGGGGACGGTCCGGGCGGATCGTCGGCGAGGCGTACCCAGACCGTCAGGTCCCGTCGGCCGCCACCGCGCACCGGCCCGCTGGAGCGGCGTATCCCTTCGGGTTGGAAGCCGGCGGCCAGCGCGACCCGCTGGCTAGCCGTGTTCTCGACGTGGGTGAGCAGCTCCAGCCGGGCGGTGCCGGTGGCGAAGGCCCGCTGCGCCAGGGCCCGGGTGGCGGCGGTGGCGACGCCCCGGCCGCGCGCCCACGGCGCCACCCAGTATCCGATCTCGGCCTGGCCGCGCAGCGGCACCGGGTTGCTCAGCCCGACCGCGCCGAGCAACCGGTCACTGCCCGGGTCCGCGATGGCGTAGGCGGAGCCGCCGGCGGCGAACCTGGCCGGCGCGCCCTCGCTGACCCACCACCGGGCGTCGGCCTCGGTGTACGGGTCGGGCAGGGCATCCAGGTACCGCTGGACCAATGGGTCGGCGCAGCTGGCGGCGACGTCGGTGACGTCGGCGGCGTGGAAGGGGCGCAACCGCACCCCGTCCTCGGCGATCTCCACGGGCTCCATCCGAGACATCGTGCCGGATCGTTCGCCCACGGCGTAACCCGATGACCGAGCGGCGGACGGCCCGCAGGTGTGTTATGTCGGTTTCGCGGCGGCCGACCACCGCCACCAGTGACCATCGGCCCGATGGAACGCCTACGATGGTTCGAGACTGTCTAGGGGAGAGTTGATCCGTGTCGATTCTGGAAAAGGTCCTCCGCGCGGGCGAGGGGCGCATGGTGCGCCGCCTCAAGGCGATCGCCGCCGCCGTCAACTCGATCGAGGACGACTACGTCAACCTCACCGACGAAGAGCTGAGCGGCATGACCGAGCAGTTCAGGGAACGGCTCGCCGAGGGCGAGACCCTGGACGACCTGCTGCCCGAGGCCTTCGCCGTCTGCCGGGAGGCGGCGGCGCGCGTGCTCGGCCAGCGGCCGTACGACGTGCAGGTGATGGGTGGCGCGGCGCTGCACTTCGGCAACATCGCCGAGATGAAGACCGGTGAGGGCAAGACCCTGACCTCGGTGATGCCGGTCTATCTCAACGCGCTGTCCGGCGAGGGCGTGCACGTGGTCACGGTGAACGACTACCTGGCCCAGCGTGACGCCGCCTGGATGGGCCGGGTGCACGAGTTCCTCGGCCTCAGCGTCGGTGTGGTGCTGCCGAACCGTCCGGCCACCGAGCACCGCGCGGCCTACGAGTGCGACATCACCTACGGCACGAACAACGAGTTCGGCTTCGACTACCTGCGCGACAACATGGCGTGGTCGAAGGACGAGCTGGTCCAGCGCGGCCACAACTTCGCCGTGGTCGACGAGGTCGACTCCATCCTGATCGACGAGGCCCGGACCCCGCTGATCATCTCCGGCCCGGCCGAGCACTCCGCCCGCTGGTACGGCGAGTTCGCCGCCGTGGTGGCCCGCCTCCAGGTGGGCAAGGACGGCGAGGGTGACTACGAGGTCGACTTCTCCAAGCGCACCATCGCGGTCACCGAGCGCGGTGTGGCCAAGGTCGAGGACCGGCTCGGCATCGACAACCTCTACGAGTCGGTGAACACCCCGCTGGTCGGTTACCTGAACAACGCCATCAAGGCCAAGGAGCTCTACAAGCGCGACAAGGACTACATCGTCAGCGACGGCGAGGTCCTGATCGTCGACGAGTTCACCGGCCGCATCCTGCACGGCCGTCGCTACAACGAGGGCATGCACCAGGCGATCGAGGCCAAGGAGGGGGTGGAGATCAAGCAGGAGAACCAGACCCTGGCCACCATCACCCTCCAGAACTACTTCCGCCTCTACGACAAGCTCTCCGGCATGACCGGTACGGCGCAGACCGAGGCGGGCGAGTTCAACAAGGTCTACAAGGTCGGCGTGGTGACCATCCCGACTCACCGGCCGATGGTCCGGGAGGACCGCGCCGACGTCATCTACAAGACCGAGAAGGCCAAGTTCAACGCGGTCATCGAGGACATCGCCGAGCGGCACCAGGCCGGGCAGCCGGTGCTGGTCGGCACCGTCTCGGTGGAGAACTCCGAGATCCTGTCCCAGTTGCTGCGCCGCCGGGGCATCCCGCACTCGGTGCTCAACGCGAAGTTCCACGCCCGCGAGGCGGAGATCGTCGCCCAGGCCGGTCGTAAGGGTGCGGTCACGGTCGCCACCAACATGGCCGGTCGAGGCACGGACATCCTGCTCGGCGGCAACCCCGAGTTCCTCGCCGCGAGCGAGCTGCGCCAGCGCGGCCTCGACCCGATGGAGAACGCCGAGGAGTACGACAAGGCGCTCGAAGAGGTCACGCCGAAGTGGAAGCAGGCCTGTGACGCGGAGGCCGAGGAGGTCGCCGCAGCCGGTGGGCTCTACGTGCTGGGTACCGAGCGGCACGAGTCCCGCCGGATCGACAACCAGCTGCGTGGTCGTTCCGGCCGGCAGGGCGACCCGGGTGAGTCGCGGTTCTATCTCTCCCTCCAGGACGACCTGATGAAGCGGTTCCGCTCCGGCGCGGTCGAGGCGGTGATGGAGCGCTTCAACATCCCGGAGGACGTGCCCATCGAGTCGAAGATGGTCACCCGCCAGATCAAGGGCGCGCAGGCCCAGATCGAGGGCCAGAACGCCGAGATCCGTAAGAACGTCCTCAAGTACGACGAGGTCATGAACAAGCAGCGCCAGGTGATCTACGCCGAGCGGCTGCGCGTACTCAACGGCGAGGACCTCTCCGACCAGGTCCGCAACATGATCAACAGCGTGGTCGAGGAGTACGTGCGGGGGGCCACCTCCGACGGGTACGCCGAGGACTGGGACCTGGACCAGCTCTGGACCAACCTCAAGCAGCTCTACCCGGTCGGCATCACCATCGAGGACATCGAGGAGGAGGCCGGCGGCTCGCGCGCCAGCATCGACGCCGACTTCCTGGTCGCCCAGTTCAGGGACGACGCGAACGCCGCGTACGACCGGCGTGAGGAGCAGCTCGGCGCCGAGGGCACCCGGCAGCTTGAGCGGATGGTGCTGCTCCAGGTCATCGACCGCAAGTGGCGTGAGCACCTCTACGAGATGGACTACCTCCAGGAGGGCATCTCGCTGCGCGCCTACGCCCAGCGTGACCCGGTGGTGGAGTACCAGCGCGAGGGCTTCGCCATGTTCACCACCATGATGGAAGGCATCAAGGAGGAGACGGTCGGTTTCCTCTACAACCTGGACGTCCAGGTCAACGAGCCGGAGCCGGAGGCCGAGGAGGTCCAGCTGTTGGACAAGCCGGTGGAGGTCCGGGCCAAGGGCCTGGGTCGGGCACCGCAGCAGCAGGGCCTGCAGTACTCCGCGCCGACCATCGACGGGGAGGCCGGGTCCGGTGCGGTCGCCGTGCAGCGCGACGACCAGCGTGCCCCCGCCCTCGGCATCGGTGGCCCGGAGCCGGCGGCTCCGGCGGCGCCGGGTCGGACGGCTCCCTCGGCACCGCAGCGCTCGGCCACCAACCGGGGCGCCGGTGTGGCCGCCAGCACGGCCCGCCAGTCGGCGCCGACCGGGCAGGTGAGCGCCGGCAACGGGCCGTCCCGCAACGCGCCGTGCCCCTGCGGCTCGGGCCGTAAGTACAAGCGCTGCCACGGCGCCCCCGGGGGCGGCTCGGCGGACTGACGCCGCAGTCGGCGGGCCTACCGGCCCCGCCACGACGGGTTCTCGACGGAGCCGTGGTCCTGGTGGCCACGGCTCCGTCGCGTCCGGGGCGGTGGTCCTGGTCGCCACGGCTCCGTCGCGTCTTTCGAGCGGTTGTGCTCCGACCGGGGGCGCTCAGAGGACGCGGAGGTCGGTGCAGAGCCAGGTGCCGCGCCGGTGTTCCAGGCGGAGCGCCATCGCCCAGGTGCGGCCGGCGGCCCCGGTGAGCACCACGGCGACCTCGATGGCGGCCGGACGCGGCTCGCAGACACGTAGCCGACGCAGCCGGAGACCGGGGCGGGTGGACCGGCGGCGGGCCGGGGCCGGGGCGCCTCGGGCGGCGGCCCTGGCCAACTCGGGCAGCAGGTGGGCGGCGCGGGCCGGATCGAGGTGACGCCGCAACTGCACCGGTGGCCGGAAGCCGTTGAACACCTCCAGGCAGGTCGCCACGAAGCGGTGTGCCACCTGGGTGGCCGCCGGTGTGGCGGTGACCAGTGCGTCGGGCGGCAGTCGTCGGGACCGGTCGGCCCCCGGCCCGGACGGTGCCGGATGGGTGTGCGGCCCGGGTTCGCCGACCCGGGACACGGTGCCGAGGACGGGGCGTCGGGTGGGCGGCCGGTCGGGTTCGCGCCGGACGGACCACGGCGCGGCATCGGCGAAGAGGTCGAGAGCGAGCTGGCCGTGCACCGGGACGGGCCAGCCGGTGGCGTCCTCGTCCAGGAACGGCGGGTCGAACGCGGGGGCGGGCCGTAGCCGCACGGGAGGGCGGGACGGCCCGGGTCGCCGGAGGTCGGTCATCGCACTGCGCCTCGCCTCGGGGATGTCAGCGGTCGTTGGTTGCGTTTGCCTTCGTTTGCCTTCGACAGCTTCCATCTTCGGACATGGATCAGGGTCGGTCAATGGCGCGGCGGGATCGGGTGACTACTCGGGGTCGCGGTCGGTGAGCGGGTTGCCCCGGATCCACTCGGCGGTCTCCGCGTACTTGCGCTGGATGTACTCCTCCAGCCGGGCGCGCTCGACGCGCCACTGGCCCCGGCCGCCGATCTTGATCGCGGGTAGCTCGCCGCTGCGTACCATGTGGTAGACCTGCGAGTCCGACACGTTCAGCTCGGTGGCCACGTCGGACAGGAGCAGGAACCTCGGCTCCACGGAGACTCCCCGGGTTGGCGTCGTTTGCC
Organism: Micromonospora sp. NPDC003241; assembly: GCF_053589795.1. Classification (NCBI taxonomy): domain Bacteria; kingdom Bacillati; phylum Actinomycetota; class Actinomycetes; order Micromonosporales; family Micromonosporaceae; genus Micromonospora; species Micromonospora sp. NPDC003241. Next base: position 15,191 of record NZ_JBSFSO010000075.1, read on the forward strand.
TCAGTTTGCCATTGTCTACCTGGTCCAGCCCAGCCGCTGCGCCGTGCGTCGGCGCGGCGACTCGGACACACCCGACCCGGCGCGAAACTTCCACCGGAGCGGGTCCGGGGTGTATGACGGTCAGGGCGTACGGCGAGACCGGCGGGGGCCGGTTCACGAGAGCGGGGGAGACCACCGGTGACCGACGAGCTAGTGCGGGTCTACGTGCCGGCGACCGTACCGATGCTGGCCAGGCTCTCCGAGGACGGCCTCGGGGCGGCGCAGGCGCACGCGGTGACGCCGATGCTGCGCGAGTGGTACGCCGAGGGCGACGAGGAGGAGTTGGAGTACGTCGCCTTCACCCGGGCCGCCCAGGACGCCCTGCAACTGATCCGTCACGACCCCGCCGCCCCGCGTCGCCGGGTGGTGGTCTCGGCGGACCTGCCCGCACGGGCGGTCGGGCGCGGTGACGGCGAACTCGGGTCCAGCGTGGTCGAGGTGGGTGGCGTGGTGCCGGCCGCCGCCGTGGCGGCCATCCACGTGGACGGCGCGGACGCCGCCACGGACGTCGCCGCCGCCGCGCAGGTGGTGGCGGAGGCGCTGGCCGGCGACCCGGACGCGCAGTTCACCGTCGACAGCGCCGAGGACCACGAACTCGAGTGGTACGACCCGAGCGAACTGGACGTGCTGCTGCGCGCGACCGCCGACGAGAGCTGAGCCGGCGGGGGCCTCAGCGGCCGGCGGTGGTCGTACCGTCGGCGGCGGTGGCTTCGGTGCCGCTCTCCGACTCGTCGTCGTCCGAGGCCGGGCCGAGCGTGCGGCCGAACGCGATCAGCGCGGTCAGCGCGCCGACGAACAGCACCCAGATGCCGTTGTCCACCCGGGAGGTGCCGAGCGAGGTCTGCGCCACCGCGTCCGCCTCGCTCAGCGCGGCGGCCAGGTCGATCAGCGAACGCCCGCCGATGCGGATGATCACCTCGGCGAGCAGCAGCAGGAGCCCGGGGCCGGCCCCGGCGACGAGGTACGCCGGCCAGCGCGGCCCGGTGATCGCCTGGTCGACCCGGGCGGCCCGCCGCCGGGCCCAGGCGAGATAGCCGAAGGCCAGGGCGCCGGCGATCAGCCCGGCGAGCAGCGATTCGGTCCGGGAGACCCAGGCGGCCGCGTCGATCAGCGACTGTTGGCTGTCGCCCGCGCCGAACAGGTGGAACAGTGGGTCCCGGGCCGCGCTGAAGGCCACCACGAACAGCAGCGTGCCGAGCGTGGCGGAGGCGACCGCGCCGACGACCGCGCCGTTGCGCGCACCCGCCAGCGCGCCACCGATGACCGCCGCTGCGGCCGTGGTGCTCGCGATCGTGCGGGTGGTGGTGTTGCCGACGTAGGTCAGGTCGATCACGAGTGCGGCGGCGATCCCGACCAGCAGGCCGGCCCCGACCGCCACCGCGAATCGCAGGGTCACCCGGTCCCGGTGGCGGGTCACCGGCTCGGCGGCGGCCAGCCCGACCGCGGCACCGGCCACCAGGGCGGCCGAGATCACCCCGGGCAGCGCGAACGCCGACAGGCTGACCGCGGTGACACCGGCGGTGGCCGAACTGATCGCCTCCCGGGTGGACCAGAGCATGGCGGCCAGCCAGCCCATCGCCAGCAGCGCCAGCACCGGGGAGCCCGGGGCGAGCAGGGGCCGACCGGCGAGGGCGCCGGTGGCCGCCGGGTCGCCGGTCTCGGCCCGATCGGGCTGCGCAGCGGTCGAACCGCCGGGCTGGTCGCTCATCGTCTCCCCTTCACCGCCGGGCCCGACGACCTGGCCCGGGTACGTCACCGGCAACCCAGCGTACGCGTCCCGCCCGGATGCCGGCCCGAACCCCGAGCGCCGCCCATGCCGCCTGTCTTTCTTCGGCCGTACGCCCCGTCCGGGTACGAATCCATGCCGGGAGAGTGAAGGTGCCTCGTGATCAATGGTCATCCGGCGGTCGGGATGTGATCGACGGGCGGTGGGCGTGGGAGGATTGGTCGAGGTCCCGCCACCGTGGGACGGTTTCGTCACCGCGTCCCGCCATCGCGGGACGGGTTCGCCATCGCCGTCGAGATCGCCAGGAGCCCTGATGGACGCCGTGTTCTCCGTACCCGAGCCACACAACGAGCCGGTACGCGCCTACGAGCCGGGCAGCACCGACCGGGAACGGCTCCAGCGACGGCTCACCGAACTGGCCGCCGAGCGGATCGACCTGCCGATGACCATCGCGGGCACGCAGCGGATGGCCGGCGGCGAGGCGATCGACGTGGTGCAGCCGCACCGGCACGCGCACGTGCTCGGGGTGACCGGGCACGCCACCCGGGACGACGCGCGGGCCGCCGTGACGGCGGCCAAGGAGGCCGCGCCCGGCTGGCGCGCCCTGCCCTTCGAGGAGCGCGCGGCGGTCTTCCTCCGCGCCGCCGAGCTGCTCTCCGGTCCGTGGCGCGACACGCTCAACGCGGCCACCATGCTCGGGCAGTCGAAGACCGCCGTGCAGGCCGAGATCGACGCCGCCTGCGAGTTCATCGACTTCCTGCGGTTCAACGTGCACTTCGCCCGCAAGCTGCTCGCCGAGCAGCCGATGTCCTCACCCGGGGTGTGGAACCGCTTCGACCACCGGCCGTTGGAGGGCTTCGTCTACGCGGTCACCCCGTTCAACTTCACCGCGATCGCCGGGAACCTGCCCTCGGCGCCGGCCCTGCTCGGCAACACGGTGGTCTGGAAGCCGGGCCCGACGCAGCAGTTCGCGGCGCACTTCACCATGCGGCTCTTCGAGGCGGCCGGGCTGCCGCCCGGGGTGATCAACATGGTCACCGGTCGGGGCGAGGAGGTCTCCGACGTGGTGCTGGCCGACCCCGACCTGGCCGGCATCCACTTCACCGGCTCCACGAAGGTGTTCCAGCACCTGTGGCGCACGGTCGGGGAGAACATCGCCACCTACCGCGGCTATCCGAGGCTGGTCGGTGAGACCGGCGGCAAGGACTTCGTGGTGGCGCACCCCAGCGCCGACGTCGACGCCCTGCACACCGCGCTGATCCGGGGCGCCTTCGAGTACCAGGGCCAGAAGTGCTCGGCCGCCTCCCGGGCGTACGTGCCGCAGTCGATCTGGGAGGGTGGCCTGCGCGACCGGCTGGCCGCCACCGCGGACGGGCTAGCCTACGGCGACGTCACCGACTTCCGTAACTTTGGCGGCGCGGTCATCGACGACAAGGCGTTCGCCCGGCACACCGCCGCGCTGGAGCTGATCTCCGGCGACGACAGCTGCCGGGTCGTCGCGGGCGGCACCGCCGACGACTCGGTCGGCTGGTTCGTCCGCCCGACGATCTTCGAGTGCGGCGATCCCGCCCACGAGACCTTCACCACCGAGTACTTCGGCCCGATCCTCGGCGTGCACGTCTTCGACGACGCCCGCTTCGACGACGTGGTCACCCAGGCCGAGTCGATCGCCCCGTACGCCCTGACCGGGGCGGTCTTCGCCACCGACCGCCGGGTGGTCGAGGCGGTGGCCGAGCGGATGCGGTACGCGGCCGGCAACTTCTATGTCAACGACAAGCCGACCGGTGCGGTGGTCGGGCAGCAGCCCTTCGGCGGCGCCCGGGCCAGCGGCACCAACGACAAGGCGGGCTCCTGGCACAACCTGGTCCGCTGGATGTCGCCCCGGACGATCAAGGAGACCTTCGTCCCGCCGACCGACCACACCTACCCCCACATGGGCTGAGACATGTAAGCCATCGCGTCGACCAGCGGGTCGTCGGCGTTGAGCACCGCCAGGCCGTCGGCCGGCAGCGCCTCCACCAGCTCGCCCTTGGCGAC
>NZ_JBSFSO010000076.1:0-18171 GCF_053589795.1 Micromonospora sp. NPDC003241
CGCCGCGATCTGGCACAACCGCACCACCGGCCAGCCCACCACCAGGTCCCTGATCGCCTACGACCACTGACCAGGGTTAGGACTTACTCGTCTAGGGGTGGCGGTGGGTGACGACGCAGGCGAGGCCGGGGCCGGCGTGGGCGGCGACGGCGGCGCCGGCCTCGGAGACGTACGTGTCGTGCAGGCGCGCGCCCAGCCGGTCCGTGAGCGCGCTCAGCAGCGTCTCGGCGCGTTGGGGTGCGGCCAGGTGGTGCACGGCCAGGTCGATCTCCGCGTCTCCGGCCGCCTCGACGGCCAGGTCCACCAGGCGGGCCAGGCCACGGCTGGCCGTGCGGACCTTGTCGCACAGCACGATGACGCCGTCCGGCATGTACAGGATCGGTTTGACCGAGAGCGCCGTGCCGAGCAACGCCTCGGCCGCGTTGATCCGGCCGCCCCGGCGCAGGAATTCCAGCGTGTCGACGTAGAAGTAGATGGTGGTGCGGTCGATCGCGGCGACGGCCTCGGCGCGTACGGCGGCCAGGTCGGCTCCGCGGCGGGCGGCCCGGGCGGCGGCGATCACCGGGAAGCCGAGGCCCATGCCGCAGGAGCGGCTGTCGACCACCGTCACCCGGTCACCGAACTCTGCGGCGGCCAGTTCGGCGGCCTCCACGGTGCCGGAGAGTCCCGCCGACAGGTGCACCGACACGACGCCGTCCGCACCGGCGTCCAGCAGCCGCCGGTACGTCCGGACGAACTGTTCCGGTGAGGGGCGGGACGTACTCACCGAGACCCGTCGGGCGCTCAACGCACGGGTGGCGTCCGCCGGTGAGGTCTGGACCCCTTCCAGTCCCTCGACGCCGTTGAGCACCACGGTCAGCGGCACCACGGTGAGCTGGTGCGCGGGCACCAGCTCGGGCGGCAGGTAGGCGGTGGAGTCGGTCACGACCGCGACGGGCATGCCCGGCACGGTAGCCGATCGGTGGGGTGCGGCGTCAGACCGCTTCGGCGGAGCCCGGTCGGGCGGACGCGGTGCTGGCGGGTGTGACCGGCGGCACGTCGACCGGCCCGACGTTGTGCGTCCGCATCTGCCACCCACGGTCGGCGTTGTGCCGCAGCTCGGTCCAGTGGCAGTTGCGCAGTGAGCCGACGGCGCGCAGCACGCTGGACTCCCAGCCGAGCAGCTGACCGCAGCCCTGGCGGGCGGCACCGCCGTGGGTGGCCACGACGACGGTGCGGCCGGCGAGTTCGTCGGCGAGCTCCTGCAGGGCGGTGCCCATCCGCTTGCCCAACTCGCTCAGCGGTTCGATCTCCGCGCCCGGGTCCGGGTCACCGGCCCGCCAGCGGGTGAACTCCGCCGGAAACTGTGCCGACGCCTCGGTGAGCAGGAGGCCCTGCCAGCGTCCGAAGTGGCGTTCGCGCAGTCGGGCGTCGGAGCGTACCGGCAGACCGGTCAGCGCGGACAGCGCACCGGCGGTGTCCGCCGCGCGGCTCAGGTCGCTGGCGACGATGGCGTCCGGTCGCAGCGCAGCCAGCAGCGGCGCGGCCTGGCGTGCCTGCTCGCGGCCGAGGTCGTTGAGGGGTACGTCGGTCTGCCCCTGCACCCGGCCGGCGGCGTTCCAGTCGGTGTTGCCGTGCCGCCAGATGACCAGCCGGGTCACTCGCCGGATCCGCTGGCGGCCTCGGCGCTGGCCAGGTCCCGGTCGACGAACGGGATGGTGGGGCAGTCCTTCCAGAGCCGGTCGAGGGCGTAGAACTCACGCTCCTCGGTGTGCTGCACGTGGACCACGATGTCGACGTAGTCGAGCAGCACCCACCGGCCGCCGCGCTCGCCCTCGCGCCGGACCGGCTTGGCCTTCTCGGGCAGGTCGAGCAGCGCTTCCTCGATGGCGTCGACGATGGCGAGCACCTGGCGCTCGTTCGGGGCCGCGGCGAGCAGGAACGCGTCGGTGATGGCGAGCTGGTCGCCCACGTCGATGATGACGATGTCCTGAGCCTTCTTGTCGGCCGCGGCCTGGGCGGCGGCCATCGCCAGCTCGTGAGCGCGTTCCGAAACTGTCACCGTTCTCCCTCGATCACCCGTGCGATGCTTCCAAGCCTCTCACACCCGGCGGATTCCCGACTTGGCGGTTTCACGCAGTAATCGGGATGAAACAGGCTAATCATCCTGGTAGAGCCGCCGTTTCGCGATGTATTGCACCACACCGTCCGGCACCAGATACCAGACCGGCACTCCTCGGGAGACCCGCGCCCGACAGTCGGTCGACGAGATGGCCATCGCCGGCACCTGCACCAGGCTGACCGTGTCGGCGGGCACGTGGGCGTCGGTGAGTTCGAAGCCCGGCCGGGTCACCCCGATGAAGTGGGCCAGCTCGAAGATCTCGTCCAGATCCTTCCAGCTCAGGATGCGTTCCAGCGCGTCCGCGCCGGTGATGAAGAACAGTTGCGCCTTCGGACCGTACTCGGCGCGCAGGTCACGCAGCGTGTCGACGGTGTAGGTGGGACCGCCCCGGTCGATGTCGACCCGACTGACCTGGAAGCGGGGGTTCGACGCGGTCGCGATCACCGTCATCAGGTAGCGGTCCTCGGCCGGACTGACCGGGACGTCCGCCTTCTGCCAGGGCCGCCCGGTGGGCACGAACACCACCTCGTCCAGCCCGAACCGGTCCGCCACCTCGCTCGCCGCGACGAGGTGGCCGTGATGGATCGGGTCGAACGTGCCGCCCATGATCCCGACCCGCCGGATGTCTTCCCGCACACCATGATCCTATGCCGAATCCGGTTCACGCCGGGCCGGGCCGTGACCCACGGCACCGACCCGGCGACACCAGGTCAGGCGGTCATCGCCGCCACCGCCGTTCGCGCCAGGAGCGCCCGCCGCAGGTCGTCGTCGGCGTCGGTGACCACCCGGCGCAGCCCCGGCGTGAGGTCGTCGCGGGCCAGCAGGGCCGCGGCCGCCTCCCGGGTCGACAGCGCCACCGCGTACCGGGGGAACGCCAGCTTGGCCACCCCGTCGGCCACCCAGGGGGTACGCAGCCGCGCGGCGGCCGGCATGTCGTCGAAGTACCGGGTCACGTAGTCGGCGGTCAGTTCCGCCTGCTCGGGACGCCAGAAACCGGCGGCCGTCGCCTCGACCAGCCGGTTGGACAACTCGGTGTTCGACACGATGATCTCCCACGCGGCCTGCTTGGCGGCCGGGTCGGGCAGGGCGGCCCGACAGGTGGCGGCCCGCTCCGCCCCGGCGGCGCTCGGGTCGGCGGCCGTCTCGGCGGCGATCTCGGGCTCACCGGCGGCGCCCAGCACCACCAGCCGGGCCAGGACGGACCAGCGCAGCTCGGTGTCGACGGCCAGCCCGTCCGGCACGCCCCGACCGGCGAGCCAGCCACCCAGCAGGTCGGCGTCGGTGGTCACGGCGATCAGGCCCCGCGCGGCGGCCAACTGCAACGACTCCCCCGGCGCGGCACCGTCGAGCAACCGGCGGCAGGCGTCGGCGATCCGGTCCAGGGCCGCCCGCCGGGCCGCCGGGTCGAGATAGCGGTCGACCAGCGACCGGCTCAGCGCCAGCACGTCCTCGGCGATGATCACCTCGGTCTCGGTGGGCAGCGCCGCCCCGATCAGGTCGACCACCGCCTGCACCGGCCGTTCCCCGTCGGTGGCGGCGTCCAGTGCCTCGCCCCAGAGCAGCGCCCGGGCCAGCGGGTCGGCCAGCCTGGGCAGCAGCAGCGACACGGCGTCGGCCGAGGCCGGGTCCAGGCGGATCTTGGCGAACGTCAGGTCGCCGTCGTTGGGCAGCAGGACCGCCGCCGCCGGTTCGCCGACCAACCCGGTGAGCGGCGTACGCCCGTCGTCGGACTTCGGGTCGAGGTCGATCTCCTGCCGCTCGGCGGTGCCGTCGACGGCGTACCGGCCGACGCCGATGCGGTGCGGGCGCAGCACCGGGTGCGTCGGCGGGGCGGTCTGCACCACGGCCGCCTCGGCGTACCGGCCGTCGGCGTCCAGCCGCACCTCGGAGCGCAGCGTGTTCACCTGCGCGGTACGCAGCCACGACTGCGCCCAGTCGGTGAGGTCCCGGCCGCTGGCGGCACTCAGGCTGTCGAGCAGGTCGGCCAGGGTGGCGTTGCCGAACCGGTGCCGGGCGAAGTGGTCGTTCAGACCGGCCAGGAACGCCTCGTCACCGAGCCAGGCGACCAGTTGCCGCAGCACGCTGGCGCCCTTGGCGTACGAGATGCCGTCGAAGTTGAGCAGCCCCTCGGCGGCGTCGGCCACCCGCTCGGGAGCGACGGGGTGGGTGGAGGGGCGCTGGTCGGCGGCGTACCCCCAGGCCTTGCGTTGCAGCGCGAACGTCGTCCACGCCTGGTCGAACCGCGTCGCCTCGGCGGTGACCCGGGTGCCCAGGTACTCGGCGAACGACTCGTTCAGCCACAGGTCGTCCCACCAGCGCATGGTGACGAGATCGCCGAACCACATGTGCGCCATCTCGTGGGCGATCGTGGTGGCGCGCAGCTCACGCTCGGAGTCGGTGACCGCCGAGCGGAACACGTAGTCGTCGCGGAAGGTCACCAGGCCCGGGTTCTCCATCGCCCCGGCGTTGAACTCCGGCACGAACGCCTGGTCGTATTTGCCGAACGGGTACCGCTCGGCGAAGAGCTGGTGGAACCGGTCCAGGCACTGCTTCGTGATCGTGAAGATCTCGTCGGCGTCGGCGTCGAGGTGCTCGGCCAGCGACCGGCGGCAGTACACCCCGAGCGGAATGCCGTCGTGGCTGTCCCGTCGGACGTGCCAGGGGCCGGCGATCAGCGTGAAGAAGTACGTGGCGATGGGCAGGGTGGGGACGAACTCCCAGCGCCCGGGGGCCGGGTTGGCGGCCAGCGCGCCGTTGGCCGCGACCGTCCAGTGCTCCGGCGCGGTGACCGTGAGCGTGACCGGCGCCTTCAGGTCGGGCTGGTCGAAGGCGGCGAAGATGCGTTGCACGTCGTCCAGGAAGGACATCGCGTACAGGTAGGTCTCGCCGTCGGCCGGATCGACGAACCGGTGCAGCCCTTCACCGGTGTTCGTGTACGCCATCTCCGCCTCGACGGTCAGCGTGTTCTCCTCGGCCAGCCCGGTCAGGACGAGCCGGTTGTCGTCCAACGCGGCCGGATCGAGATCACGGTCGTTGAGGCGTACCGCCAGCAGGCTCGCGGGCTTCACCTCGACGAAGGTCTCCCCGTCGGTGGCCCGGAACCGGATCGTGACCAGCGAGCGGAACCGCTCGTCGCCACCGGTGAGGTCGAGGTCCACGTGGTAGGAAACGACGGAGATCGACGCGCCACGCGCGGTCGACTCTGCACGGCTCAGGCTCGGCATCCGCTTATCCTGCCCGATGAGGCATCGAACGAGCTTCCCCATTTCCCTGTACTGGAGGACTGACGCAATGACAGCGCACCCCAAGGGTGACTTCGACCTCTCCCGGGCGGTCTGGCAGCGGGCCGAGGGCGACACCTCGGAGGCGGCGGTGGAGGTCGCCTTCGTCGACGACCTCATCGGTATGCGCAACTCCGCCGAGCCGGACGGTCCGGTGCTGGTGTTCACGCAGGCCGAGTGGGACGCCTTCGTCGCGGGCGCCCAGGACGGCGAGTTCGACCTGGACTGAGCCCACCGCCGATCGCCCCGGTCGGCGGGTTCGTCCCGCCGTGCCGGACCGGGGCGGGGTCGGCGGCGGTCAGCGCCTCCCCCAAGGTGCGGCATTTCTCCGGAGTCGCCCCCGACCGCCTCGTGCATGCGAGATCGTCGGAGCCGGGGACCCACCCCGCGACGGTCGCGGGCTCACGGAGGTGACGACGATGGCGCACAGGTCGCTGGAGAAGCCGGCCCGGCGCACCACCCGGGCCCAGCTCGCCGCCATGATCCTGGCGGTGGTCTTCCTCCTGATCGGGGTGCTCGGCTTCGTCCCCGGCATCACCACGAACTACGGCGAGCTGTCCTTCGCCGGCCACCACTCCGAGGCGAAGCTGCTCGGCGTGTTCCAGGTCTCGGTCCTGCACAACCTGGTCCACCTCGCCTTCGGCGTGGTCGGCCTGGCGTTGGCCCGCAGCCTTGGCGGCGCACGTCTCTTCCTGATCGGTGGCGGCGCGGTGTACCTCGTGCTCTGGATCTACGGCCTGGTGGTCGTCGACCGGGCGGGGGCCAACTGGATACCGGTGAACGGCGCGGACAACTGGCTGCACCTGGGCCTGGCCCTGGGGATGCTGGTCCTCGGTCTGCTGCTGTCGAACCGCGCGGGCACCGGCGGACGGCTGGACGACCCGCTCGACCGCCCCTGACCCGGGGCACGACCGCGCGATCCGGCGGCGGGACCGCTCAGGCGGCGACCGGCAACCGCTTGGCCAGGTACGCCCCGACCGGCGCGTACCCACAGGACCGATAGAGCGCCCCGGCCACCGGCCCGTACGCGCCGACGGCCACCCGCAGCACCGCGCAGCCCTGGCGGAAGGCCACCTCCTCCAGCGCCACCAGCAGGTGCCGGGCGATGCCCTGCCGCCGGTACGCCGGCCGCACGTACAGTCCCGACAGCTCACCGACGCCGTCACCGAGGTCGTGGACGCCACCGCAGGCCACCGCCCGCCCGTGCAGCACGGCCACCAGGTGTCCCCCGTCGTCGCGCGGGCCGCCGGTCGCACCGAGTTCGCGCCGCCACGCCGCGACGAGGGTGGCGACCTCAGGGTCGGTGGCGAGGCGGGACTGGATCAGCATCCCGCCACGCTAAGCCGTGGGGTTTTCGCCAAGGTTTCTGGCAGTTGTACCCGTTTCGCCGAGCAGCGTGCTATTCGGCGTCGTCCGGTGCGGGAGCCGCCTCCACCTCGTCCTCCGGCCGCTGCCGGCGGGCCTTGCGGGCCGCCAACCGCTCCGCCGCGTTGGCCCGGTTCGTCTTCTCCTCCAGCCGCTCGTCGCGGCCCCGGGAGCCCGGCACGTAGTCGGCCCCGGCATAGAGGGTCGGCCGCCAGTCGAACTCCCGGTCCGCGATGCGCACCAGATCGCCCGGCTGGGCACCGGCCTTCGCCAGCTTCTCCTCCACACCGAGCCGCGCCAGCCGGTCGGCGAGGTAGCCGACCGCCTCGTCGTTGTCGAAGTTCGTCTGGCGTACCCACCGCTCCGGGCGGCCACCGAGCACCGTGTAGGAGCCGTCGTCCTGCACCTCGACGGTGAACCCGGCGTCGTCGACCGCCCGGGGGCGGATCACGATCCGGGTCGGCTCGGCCGGCGGCACGGCGGCCCGCGCCTGCTCCACCAGCTCGGCCATCGCGTAGGTGAACTCCTTGAGACCCTCCCGGGTCGCCGCCGACACCTCGAAGATCCGCAGGCCGCGCGCCTCCAGGTCGGGCCGGACGATCTCGGCGAGGTCCCGGCCGTCGGGCACGTCGATTTTGTTCAGGGCCACCATGCGCGGCCGATCGGCCAGACCGCCGTACTCGGCCAACTCCGCCTCGATGGTGTCGATGTCGGCCAACGGGTCCCGACCCGGCTCCAACGTCGCGGTGTCGATCACGTGCACCAGCACGGCACACCGCTCGACGTGCCGCAGGAACTCCAGCCCCAGGCCCTTGCCGGTGGCCGCGCCCGGGATCAGACCGGGCACGTCGGCGACGGTGAAGGTGTGGTTGTCGACCCGCACCACGCCCAGGTTCGGCACCAGCGTGGTGAACGGGTAGTCGGCGATCTTCGGCTTGGCGGCCGAGATCACCGAGATCAGCGACGACTTCCCGGCCGACGGGAAGCCCACCAGACCGACGTCGGCGACGCTCTTGAGCTCCAGCACCACGTCCAGTTGCTCACCCGGCTCGCCCAACTCGGCGAAGCCGGGTGCCTTCCGGCGGGCGTTGGCCAACGAGGCGTTGCCCCGGCCGCCCCGCCCGCCCCGGGCCACCTCGAAGGTGGTGCCGGCACCGACCATGTCGGCCAGCACGGTGCCGTCGGCGGTCTGCACGACCGTGCCGTCCGGCACGGTGAGCACCAGGTCGCCGCCGTTGGCGCCGTCCCGGTTGGAGCCCGCGCCGCCGCGGCCGTTGGGCGCCTTGACGTGCGGGCGGAAGTGGAAGTCGAGCAGCGTGTGCACCTGCGGGTCGACCACCAGCGACACACTGCCGCCGTGGCCGCCGTTACCGCCGTCGGGGCCACCGAACGGCTTGAACTTCTCCCGGTGGATCGACACACAGCCGTGCCCGCCGTCGCCGGCCTGCAGGTGCAGGACGACCCGGTCAACGAACGTCGTCACGCCGCAATCCTTCCAGCGGGGCACGACCCCGCGTGAGAAATGACGAAGCGGGCCGGGACATCAGGTCCACGGCCCGCTTCGCCTCGAAGCTACTGCTGCGGCACGATGCTGACGGTCTTGCGACCGCGCTTGGTGCCGAACTGGACCGCACCGGCGGACAGCGCGAACAGCGTGTCGTCGCCACCACGGCCGACCAGGTCACCGGGGTGGAACTTGGTGCCGCGCTGCCGGACGATGATCTCGCCCGCGCTGACGACCTGACCACCGAAGCGCTTCACGCCGAGCCGCTGGGCCGCGGAGTCACGGCCGTTACGCGAGCTGGACGCACCCTTTTTGTGAGCCATCTGAGGACGACCTACTTCCCGCTGGAGATGCCGGTCACCTTGACCTGGGTCAGCGGCTGGCGGTGACCCTGGCGCTTGTGGTAGCCGGTCTTGTTCTTGAACTTGTGGATCCGGATCTTCGGGCCCTTGGTGTGCGCGGCGATCTCGCCGGACACCTCGACCTCGGCGAGCTTGGCCGCATCGGTCACCAGGTCGTCACCGTCGACGAGGAGCACCGCGGCGAGCTTCACCGCGTCGCCGGGGGCACCGGCGAGCTTCTCGACCTCGATCACGTCGCCTTCGGCGACCTTGTACTGCTTGCCGCCGGTCTTGACGATCGCGTACATCGGAGGCGGACTCCCTGTCGTTGAGGCTGCTGGCGGTCGTCCCCGCGGCGGCTCGCCGGGTAGCAGAGGCACGGCGGCGCGGGCACACGGGAACTCGGCACACCAAAGTGCGCCGCAGGTTAGCGTACGCCATGGTCGGGGCCGGTCCCAAACCGGGCCGCCCCCATCGGCTCAGGCCACCGCTGGGCCACCGGCCGGTCACCGGCCGTGGCGTCATCAGCCGTGGCGTCCACCGCCGGGCCGCACCGGCACCACGATACGCCGGAGCCCCGCCCGGCGGATGTCACCGCGGGCGGGGCTCGTCGACGTCGGGGCGGCGGACCGGGTCCGGCTCACCGCCACGTGGTCAGGGTCGGGTACGGCGGCGCGCGCCACCACGGCGGGAGCGACGGCGGCCGGTGCCACCCTCGGCACCCTCCTCCTCGTCGCTCTCGCCCAGCGCGTCCGGGTCGTCCGGAGCGGCCAGCCGGGCCGACTCGCCCTGCTGGCTGTCGGCCACGTCCGGGGCGGCCGGGGTGTCCGTCTCGTACCGGGACAGGTCGTAGCCCATCGTGTCGTGGTAGTCGGCGTCGGCCGGGGCGGTGGTGGTCTCCTCGGTGTCGGTGACCTCGACCACGGTCCGCTCGGCGGCACCCTTGCGACCCCGACGCCGCGAGGAGCCGCTGGTCTGCTCGGCGGCCGGCGCGGCGGAGGCGACCGCCTTCACCTTCTCCGTGCCGCCGGAGCGGGGCTTCTCCGGCACCGGCTCGGTGTGGATGACCAGGCCCCGGCCCTTGCAGCAGTCGCAGGTCTCGCTGAACGCCTCCAGCAGCCCGGCACCGATCCGCTTGCGGGTCATCTGCACCAGACCCAGCGAGGTGATCTCGGTGACCTGGTGCTTCGTACGGTCCCGGCCCAGGCACTCGGTCAACCGGCGCAGCACGAGCTCCCGGTTCGACTCCAGCACCATGTCGATGAAGTCGATCACCACGATGCCACCGATGTCGCGCAACCGCAGTTGGCGGACGATCTCCTCGGCCGCCTCCAGGTTGTTGCGGGTGACCGTCTCCTCCAGGTTGCCGCCCGCGCCGGTGTACTTGCCGGTGTTGACGTCGACCACGGTCATCGCCTCGGTCCGGTCGATCACCAGGTGACCGCCGGAGGGGAGGAAGACCTTGCGGTCGAGCCCCTTGAGGATCTGCTCGTCGATGCGGTAGGCGGCGAACACGTCGGTGGTGCCCGCGTGCCGGCGCAGCCGGGCGACCAGGTCCGGCGAGACGTGCGACAGGTACGACTCGACCATGTCGTACGACTGGTCGCCCTCGATGACCAGCTCGCGGAAGTCCTCGTTGAACAGGTCCCGGACCACCCGGATGACCAGGTCCGGCTCCTCGTAGAGCAGCACCGGCGCGCCGCCCTCGGTGGACTTGGCCTGGATGTCCTCCCACTGCGCCTGGAGCCGCTTGACGTCGCGGGCCAACTCGTCCTCGCTGGCACCCTCGGCGGCGGTCCGGACGATCACACCCGCACCGTCCGGCACCAGCTTCTTGAGCGCGTCCCGCAGCCGCTTGCGCTCGGTGTCCGGCAACTTGCGGCTGATCCCGGAGGCGTTACCGCCGGGCACGTACACCAGGTGCCGACCGGAGAGCGCGACGTGACTGGTCAGCCGGGCGCCCTTGTGCCCGATCGGGTCCTTGGTGACCTGCACCAGCACCGAGTCGCCGGACTTGAGCGCCTGCTCGATCGAGCGGGCCCGCCCCTCCAGGCCGGTGGAGTCCCAGTTGACCTCGCCCGCGTACAGGACCGCGTTGCGGCCCCGGCCGATGTCGACGAACGCCGCCTCCATGCTCGGCAGCACGTTCTGCACCTTGCCGAGATAGACGTTGCCGGCCATGGTCGCGGCGGAGTTGCGGGTCACGTAGTGCTCGACCAGCACACCGTCCTCCAGGACGGCGATCTGGGTGCGGTCGCCGCGCTGGCGTACCGCCATCACCCGGTCGACCGCCTCGCGGCGGGCCAGGAACTCCGACTCGCTCAGGATCGGCGGGCGGGTCCGGCGCTGCTCGCGGCCGTCCCGGCGGCGCTGCCGCTTGGCCTCCAGCCGGGTCGAGCCGGAGACGCCCTGCACCTCGTCGACCGTGCGGCGCGGCTCCCGGATCTTCACCACGGTGGGTACGCCGTCGTCGGCACCGCCGTCGGTGTCGCCGGCCCCCCGGCGGCGGCGACGACGCCGACGCCGGGTCATCCCGTCGCCGTCGCCCTCGTCGCCGGTCTCGTCAGACTCGCTCTCGGCCTCGTCCGCGTCGCTCTGGACGGCCTCCTCGGCCTCGTTCTCGTCGGCGTCGTCGAGGTCCTCGGCGCCGCCCTTGCCCCGGCCCCGGCCCCGGCGGCCACGCCGACGGCGACGCCGCCCCGAGCCGTCCTCGTCCTCGTCGTCGGCGGCCTCCTCGGCCTCCGCGGCGGGCTCCTCCTCGACCTCGACCTCCACCTCGGCGGCGGGCTCCGGCTCGGGCTCCCGCCGACCCCGACGGCGACGCCGGGTCGGCTCGGCCGGTTCCTCGGTCGTCTCCTCCTCGGCGGCCGGTGCGGCAGCGGCCGCAGCGGCGGCGGCAGCACTCGCGGCGCGGGCGGCGGTGACCTCCTCCGGTGCCATGAACAGCACCGTCGGCGCGGTGAGCGCGGCACGACGGCGGCGGGAGCGGGGCTCCGGTGCCGGCTCGGTCGCGGCCTCCTCCGCCGTGGCCTCCCCCTGCGGGGTCACCGGCTCGGCCGGGTCGGTCTCGGTGGACTCCACCGGTGCGGCGCCCTCGGAAGGCAGCGCGGCCGAGCCGAAGTCGGTACCGGCCGCAGGTGCCGGCTCCTCGGCCACCGTCTCCTCGGCGACGGCCGGGACCTCGGCCGGCGGCGGGGTCGCCTTCTTCCGGCGGGTACGCGTCACCTTGACCGGTGGTACGACGTCCCCCCCGGCCGCCTCGACCTCGGCGGCGGCCAGCGGTTCCTCGGCGGCCTTCGACGCGGTGGTGGCCTTGCGGCGTCGCCGGGGCGTCTTCGGCGCCTCGTCCAGGTCACCGGAGACCGGGGCGAAGACCTCCGCCTGCGGGGCCTCCGAGCTGCCCGGTGCCGGGGTGCTGGACGCCTCGATCGGGGCGTCGGTCTGCTCCGCCTGGGTGACCGGGGTGGCCCGGCGACGGGTGGCCCGCCTGCGGGGCGGTGCCTCGGCGGCGGACGGGCTGCCCAGGTCGGCCGCGCCGCTCACGGTGCCGGAGGTCTCCCCCGACGCGTCGGGGGCCGCCGGTGCGGCGCCCGCCGTGCCGGTGGTGCTGTCGTCAGCGGTCTCGCCGGCCGGGTTCGCACCGGTCCGTTCGCCGCCCTCGGGCTCGTTCTCGAGCATGGACGTTCTCCAGTTCTGGCTGCCCCGGGCGCGGGTGAGCGCTGCCACGCAGGGTCGCCGCAAAGGTGTTTCCCCGGGCGCACGGGCGTGCGCGACCGGCGAAGTCTGCCTGTCTGAGCACCGACCGTCGGTCAGCGCCCGCCGATGGTTGCCCCGTCGCGGTCCGCGTCCAGCGGATCCACGATCGCACCCTGCGCGGTCAGCGTGCCCTGAGCCAGCCGGGTCACCTTCGGGGCTACCGGCGGCTCCAGGCCGGCCACCACGCGGAAGCCGGAAAGGACGTCATCGGGCCGTACGGACGGGGTGACCTGCCGCACGACCAGTTCGAGTATCGCACACGGTACGGCCGGGGCCACGGAAGGCGTCGCCGACGACGTGATCATATCGATCCGGGTGACGGCGACGCGGGCGTCGAAGGTCCGCCGCCCCTGCTTGGTCATCCGCTCCACCAGCACCTCGTCGGCGGCCAGGAACGCGGTCACCGCCTTGGCCAGGACCTCGGGGTCCACCTCCGGCAGCTCGATCCGCCAGTGGGACGCCTGGATCCGGTCGGCCAGGCCGCTGCCGGTGGCCACCACCGCGTCGAGCACGTCGAGGCCGGGCGAGAGCGCCGTGTCCAGCGCCTCCCGCAACTGCGCCGGGTCCACCGGCTCGCGCAGGCCGATCTCCAGGTACTCCGCCTCGCTGGCGACACCGGTCGGCGCGGCGCTGGCGTACGAGATCTTCGGGTGCGGGGTGAACCCCTGGGAGAAGGCCACCGGTACGCCGGCACGGCGCAGCGCCCGCTCGAACGCCCGGGCGAAGTCCCGGTGCGAGGTGAACCGCAGCGGGCCACGCTTGGCGTACCGGATGCGGACGCGCTGGACGACCGGCGCCTGGCCGCCCTCGGGCTGAGGTTTCCTACTGATCGTCCTGCTCCTCGGTGTCGGGCCCCATCCGGGGCCCCGGGGTCACTGTTGCGCGCCGGTGGGCAGCTTCAGACCGTTGACCGGGGTCAACGGGAGCAGCTTCCGGCCGGTCGGGCCGATCTGGATCTCGGTGTCCATGGCCGGGCAGACGCCGCAGTCGAAGCAGGGCGTCCAGCGGCAGTCGTCCTGCTCGTACTCGCTGAGGGAGTCCTGCCAGTCCTGCCAGAGCCAGTCCTTGTCCAGGCCGGAGTCCAGGTGGTCCCAGGGCAGGACCTCCAGCTCCTCGCGCTCGCGGGTGGTGTACCAGTCGAGGTCCACCCCGAACCCGGGCAGCACCTCGGTGGCCGCCTCCACCCAGCGCTGGTACGAGAAGTGCTCGCTCCAGCCGTCGAACCGGCCGCCGTTCTCCCACACCCGGCGGATCACCGCGCCGACCCGGCGGTCGCCCCGGGACAGCAGGCCCTCGATCAGCGAGGGCTCACCGTCGTGGTAGCGGAAGCCGATCGCCCGGCCCAGCGAACGGTCCGCGTTGATCGCCTGCTTGAGCAGCTTGAGCCGGTGGTCGATGACCTCCGGGCGCTGCATCGACGCCCACTGGAACGGGGTGTGCGGCTTCGGCACGAACCCGCCGATGGAGACCGTGCAGCGGATGTCCTTCGAGCCGGTGGCGGCCCGACCGGCCCGGATGACCTCGTGGGCCATGTCGGCGATCTCGAGGACGTCCTCGTCGGTCTCGGTGGGCAGGCCGCACATGAAGTAGAGCTTCACCTGCCGCCAGCCGTTGGTGTACGCGGTGACCACGGTGCGGATGAGGTCGTCCTTCGACACCATCTTGTTGATCACCTTGCGGATCCGCTCCGACCCGCCCTCGGGGGCGAAGGTCAGACCGGTCCGGCGGCCGTTGCGGGACAGCTCCTGGGCGAGATCGATGTTGAACGCGTCCACCCGGGTCGACGGCAGCGACAGCGACACGTTGGTGCCCTGGTACTGCTCGGCGAGGCCGGAGCACATGTCACCGATCTCGGAGTGGTCGGCGGAGGACAGCGACAGCAGGCCCACCTCGTGGAAGCCGGAGAACTCCAGCCCCTGCTGCACCATCTGCCCGACCGTGGTGATGGACCGTTCCCGCACCGGGCGGGTGATCATGCCCGCCTGGCAGAACCGGCAGCCCCGGGTGCAACCCCGGAAGATCTCCACCGCGTACCGCTCGTGCACCGTCTCGGCGAGCGGGACCAGCGGCTTGCGCGGGTACGGCCAGGCGTCCAGATCCATCGTGGTGCGCTTGTGCACCCGGAACGGCACGTCCGCCCGGTTCGGCACCACCCGCTGGATCCGGCCGTCGGGCAGGTAGTCCACGTCGTAGAAGCGCGGCACGTAGACGCTCTCGGTGCGGGCCAGCCGCAGCAGCAGCTCGTCGCGGCCACCGGGCGAGCCCTCCGCCTTCCACTCCCGGACGATCGCGGTGATCTCCAGGACCGCCTCCTCGCCGTCACCGAGCACGGCGGCGTCGACGAAGTCGGCGATGGGCTCCGGGTTGAACGCGGCGTGCCCGCCGGCCACGATCACCGGGTCGGCGTCGGTGCGGTCGGCCGCGAGCAGCGGGATGCCGGCCAGGTCGATCGCGGTGAGCAGGTTGGTGTAGCCCAGCTCGGTGGCGAACGAGACGCCGAACAGGTCGAAGTCACCGACCGGGCGGTGCGCGTCGACGGTGAACTGCGGCACCTCGTGGGTACGCATCAGCCGTTCCAGGTCCGGCCAGACCGCGTACGTCCGCTCGGCGAGCGTGTCGGGGAGCTCGTTGAGCACCTCGTAGAGAATCTGCACGCCCTGATTGGGCAGCCCCACCTCGTACGCGTCCGGATACATCAACGCCCAGCGCACGGTCGCGGAGTCCCAGTCCTTGACCACCGCACCCAGTTCGCCACCGACGTACTGGATGGGCTTGGTCACCTGGGGCAGCAGCGGCTCCAGCCGAGGCCAGACGGAATTGGCCGCGACGGGACGCTCAGTGGTGGACGGGACGCTCATGATGCCCAAGGGTACGCGCCCACCCACCGGCCACCACGCCACACCTGGCCGAGGAGGGCACCAGCGGAATCGGTCCTCGTCCGCACCGGCGGCCGGTGGTCACCGGCCACCGTCACCGGGCGTGGGCACGGGCGTGGGTACCGGCCTGGTTCGGCCCCGGTGGCACCCCGGTACTAACCTCGGGTCGGCGTGAGAGGAGATTGCCGCGATGCCGGAGCCGCAGCCGGGAGCAGACCGGCCGGTCGACGGGAACCGTCCGGACACACACCGGAACGGGGAGTCAGCGGTCACCCAGGAGCAGACCCTCGACCCCGCACCGCCTGCCACCACCTCGGCGGCGGACGAGACCCAGCCGGTCGGCGACGCCGACCCGACCAGTCCCGCCGAACCGTCCCGCCCCACCCCACCAGCCGCACCGCTCGACCCGACCCGAGTCGAGGCAGCGCCCAACCGGGCCGAGGTCGCGCCCGATCAGACGCGAATCGAGCCCGACCCGACCCGGGCCGAGGTCGCCCCCACCCGGGCCGGGACCGAGCCCGACCCAACCCGGCCGGTGGACGAGATCGACTCGACCCGGCCGGTGACCGAAGCCGACTCGACCCGGCCCGTCGACGAGGTCGACGGGCGGCACGACTCGACGCCGTCCGAGGACGACGCGCGTACCACCGTGGCACCGCCTCCCGAGGTCGGTCCGCAGGGCACCCGGATGATGCCCGAGACGACGCCCGTGCCCGATGCGACGGCTGTGGAGGAGCCCGCGCCGCGCTGGAGCGGGTCGGCCGCCGTACCGCCGCCACCGCCGCGCCGTCGCGTCTGGGGCCAGTCCGCCGAGCCCACCCTGCTGCCGCCGGTGGCGCCGGCCGACGCGCCGGAGCACCAGACCCCGGTGGACCCGTGGGCCGGCGTCGACACCAGCGGCTGGCATCTGCCCTCGTCGGACATGCCCGCCCTGCCGCCTCCCACGTTGTCCTACCCCGCACCGCCGGCGACCCGGTCCTACACCCCCGTACCGCCGCCGGTCTCACCCGCCCCGCCAGCGCACCAGCCGGCCGCGTACCCACCGCCGGTCTCACCCGCGCCACCGGCGCACCGACCGGCTGCGTACCCGCCGCCGGTGTCGTCCGCCCCACCGGCACACCAGCCCGCCGCGTACCCGCCGCAGGCCGGCCGCCCTGCCCCGCCGGCGCCCGCCGCGCCGATGCGGCCGCCGGCGGCGCCGGGTCGTCCGCAGCCGGTCGCGCAGCCGCCGGTGCGACACTCTCCGCCACCGGCGCCACCGGTCGCTCCACCGCCGGTCCGGGGCTGGCGGGGCCGCAAGGCCGGGCCTCCCGCGCCGCCGCCGGGCTGGCAGGCGCCCCCGGGGTACGCCCGTCGCCGCAAGCGCCGCCGCTGGCCGTGGGTGCTGCTGCTGACGATCGCCTGCTGCTGCGGCTGCCCGGCCTACTACGGGGTCCCGATGGCCAGCCAGTACCCGGCGAACGCCTCGCTGCCGAGTCAGGTCGCCGACCTGGAGCTCCGCCAGGACGACCGCAGTACGCAGGCCGCCCGGCAGTTGGAGTCACAGGTGCGGCAGGCGCACCTGCTCGCCGACGGCACCTTCGCCGGTATCTATGCCACCAGCGCCGGCAAGCAGGTCACCGTCTTCGGCGGCACTGGCTTCCGCTTCGCCCCCTCGGCCGACGCCGACAGCGAGATCGAACGGCTCACCCAGCAGTACTCGCTCGGCGAGGCGCAGATCGTGGAGACCGGCGTACGGGGACGGCACGAGCGGTGCGCCGTGGGCACCGTCGACGGCGTCGGGGTGGTGGTCTGCACCTCGGTCGACCACGGCAGCATCACCAGCGCGGTCTTCACCGGTCTCTCGGTGGACGACAGCGCGCAACTGCTCGCCACGATGCGGCGGCAGATCGTCTCGACGAACGGCGGCTGAGCGGGGGCCGCCTCGGACCCTCGCTCAGCCGGCGGTCGGCTCGCCCGGCGTCGACTGACCCGGCGTCGGCTGACCCGGAGTCGACTCACCCGTGGCGGACCCACCCGTGGCAGGACCGCCCGGCGTCGGCTCGCCCGGCGTCGGCGGCTTCGCGCGCGGCGGGGCGTAGCGCGGGACGTACTCCTGGCCGGTGAGCTTCTGGATCTCGGCCATCAGCTCGTCGGTCATCTCCCGCAGCGACGTGCGGTCCGCCGGGCGGCCGGTGAAGTCCAGCGGCTTGCCGAACCGTACGGTGATCTTCGCGCGTCCGGGTCGCGGCATCCGCGCGCCGATCGGCTGCACCTTGTCGGTGCCGATCATGCCCACCGGGATGATCGGGACACCGGCGGCCAGCGCCAGCCGGGCGGTGCCGGTACGTCCCCGGTACAGCCGGCCGTCCGGCGAACGGGTCCCCTCGGGGTAGATGGCGACCAGGTCGCCGCCCTGGAGCGCGGGGATGGCCGCGTCGAAGGCGGTCAACGCCGCCCGCCCGCCGGCCCGCTCGACCGGGATGGCACCCACGCCGTTGAGGACGAACCGGTGAAACGCACCCTTCGCCCCGGTGCCCTTGTAATAGTCCGACTTGGCCCAGAACGCCAGGTGCCGTGGCACCACCGTGCCGAGGAACAACTCGTCGGCCACGGACAGGTGGTTGCCCGCGAAGATCGCGCCGCCGGTCGCCGGGATGTGCTCCAGCCCCTCCACGTTCGGTTGGAAGGCCAGCCGCAGTGCCGGGGCCAGGGTGTACCTGCCGATGGTGTAGAGCAGCGGCACTGGTCCTCCGGCGGATCGAGTGGGGTAGGGGCGGTGTCACCGTAGCGGACCGTCGCACACCGACCTGCGCGAGGTGGTGCCGGTCCGCAGGCTGGAGTGCCGGATGTTAGGAAGGGTCCCCTGCTATGCACGAGGCGTTAGCAGTTGGAAGGCTCCAAGACGTTCGCCAAGGACGTGATGACGGCCGCCGGAGTGCCCACGGCCCGCGCCCACACCTGCACC
>NZ_JBSFSO010000077.1:0-13937 GCF_053589795.1 Micromonospora sp. NPDC003241
GGAAACGCCCGGTCACATTCCGAACCCGGAAGCTAAGCCCTCCAGCGCCGATGGTACTGCACCCGGGAGGGTGTGGGAGAGTAGGACACCGCCGGACATCTTCTCGATTTAGGGCCACCCCCATTGGGGGTGGCCCTAAACGCATTTGTGACCCGACCACGTCGACGTGAACCGGGGCAGCGCGTCGGGCCGCCGGCCGTTAGCGTCACGCGAGTGACGGCGCCCACCGACCGCCCCGGGCCACCAGCACACGACCGGACGATGCCGGACCCAGTGCCGGTATCCGAGGAGACGGCGCACTCGGGAAGAACGAGGTCGGGGCTGTGGCGTAATCGGGACTTCACCGTGTTCTGGGCGGCGCAGACCGTGTCGGTGCTCGGCGACGGGTTCGCGTCGGTGGCCGTACCGCTGCTGGTGCTCCAGGTCACCGGGTCGGTGGCGCTGATGGGCCTGCTCACTGCGGTCGCGGGGGTGGCGTCGGTGGTCACGGCCGTGTTCGCCGGGGTGCTGGCCGACCGGGTGGACCGACGTCGTCTGCTGATCTGTGGTGACCTCGCACGGGCGGTGCTGTTCACGGCCGTACCGGTGGCGTGGCTCTGGGGACCGCAGCTCTGGCTGCTCTATCTCGTGCTGCCGGCGAGTGCCGCCGTGGGGATGGTGTTCCGGGTCGCGTACGTGGCGGCGGTGCCGGGGCTCGTCGACGTCGGGCGGATCACCGAGGCCAACGGCAAGCTGTCGGCGAGCTATGCGGTCGCCGGGATCGGGGGACCGCTGCTCGCCGGCCTGGTGGCGGCGCGCTTCGGGTACACCACCGCCGTGGCGGTGAACGCCGCGAGCTTCGCCGTGTCGGCGCTCGGGCTGACCGCCGTACGGCTGCGGCAGGCGCGCCGGGAACGGACCGCGACGACCCTGACGGCGCTGCGGGGCGAGCTGCTGGACGGTGCCCGGTTCCTCTGGCGGCATCCGGTGCTGCGGAGCCTGACGCTGCTGCTGTCGGCGTTCCTGTTCCTCACCTACGGGCTCGACGACGTGCTGATCTATCACGTCGGGCACGACCTGGGCGGGTCGGAGCGTACCGTCGGCGCGGTGTTGGGGCTTGCCGCGCTCGGCACGGTCCTCGGCTCGCTGGTGGTGGCGCCGCTACGCCGACGGATCGGGTTCGGGCCCACCTGGTCGGGCAGCATGGTGGTCGCGGGCGTGGCCGTCGCGGCGGTCGGGTCGGCGGGTACGGTGCCGGCGGTGGCGGCCCTGGCGGCGGTGTACCTCGGCGGGGTGGCGATCGGTGCGATCTGCTCGTTGTCGCTGCGACAGGAGGTGACGCCGAATCATCTGCTCGGCCGGGTCACCTCGGTGTTCTGGGCGACCCACTACGCGCTCGGCCCGATCGGCGCGGCGGTGGTGACGTGGGGCGCGCAGGGGTACGGCGTACCTCTGGTGTGTCTGCTCGCCGGTGCTGGATGCGTCCTGGTCGGGCTCGCGGCGCTCGCCACGCCGGTGGCGCGGGCCGGCGGGCGGTGACCCGACGGCGGGCGTCAGTGCCGGGTCTGCACGGCCTCGCGGATCTGTCGCAGCAGCCCGGCGGACTCGTCGATCGAGCGGGACGGGAACATGGCGAGCACCACGCTGCCGTGGTCGGCCCAGCCGCAGACCGCGAAGTCACCGCCCTCGCCGCTGGTGCTGCCGCACTTCATCACCCCGGCGAGTCGGCCGGGGGAGACGGTGCGTAGGCCGTCGATCGCGCCGGTCTCGTCGCCCATCAGCGTGAACAGGCTCTCCAGGTCCCGTTCCGGTTGCCACAGCAGCGTGGTGCCGCCGAAGAGGAGCACCGAGCGGGCGCTGTCGGCCGGATCCTGGTAGACCGCGCCGAAGCTGCTGTCCAGCCGGATGTCGGCGGCGAGGCCGCTACGCAGGTAGTCGGCGGTGCTGACGGCGCGGTCGCTGGTGTCCTGGCGCAAGCCGGCGACCTCAGCCGGAGTGCTGATCCGGGCGTCCTTCTGCTGCATGATCCGCCAGCCCCAGGAGCCCAGGGTCCCGACGCCCGCGAACACGAGGACCGCGATCAGGGCCACCGCGATCCGCCAGCGCCGGGACCGGACGGCACGCCGTTCGGGGCCGGCCGCCGCCGCGGGTTGGTCCAGCTCGATGGGCTCGGCGGTCAGGTCGACCAGCGGGGTGCCGTCGTCGAGGTGGTGGAGGCTGCGGCGCGCGTCGGACATAGCCGACACCGTACGCGAACCACAGGTGGCGCACGTCGGGTCCGCCGAAGCGCTCCGTAGACTTCCAGGGTGACCGAGAACCTGGATGCCCGACGCCTCGATGCCCCGACCCTAGCCGGCCAGTACCAGCCCGGCGAGGTAGAGCAGCGACGGTACGAGCAGTGGGTAGCCGACGGTCGCTTCCGGGCGTCGGCGGAGAGCGAGCGGCAGCCCTTCACCATCGTCATCCCGCCGCCGAACGTGACCGGCTCGCTGCACATGGGCCACGCGCTGGACCACACCGTGCAGGACGCCCTGGTGCGGCGTAAGCGGATGCAGGGTTTCGAGGCGCTCTGGCTGCCCGGCATGGACCACGCCGGCATCGCCACCCAGAACGTGGTCGAGCGGCAGCTCGCCGCGCAGGGCCTGTCCCGCCATGACCTGGGCCGGGAGAAGTTCGTCGAGCGGGTGTGGCAGTGGAAGGCGGAGTCCGGCGGGGCCATCCTCGGCCAGATGCGCCGCCTCGGTGACTCGGTGGACTGGGACCGCGAGCGCTTCACCATGGACGAGGGACTGTCCCGCGCCGTGCAGACCATGTTCAAGAAGCTGTACGACGACGGCCTGATCTATCGGGCGAACCGGATCATCAACTGGTGCCCGCGCTGCCTGACGGCGCTCTCCGACATCGAGGTGGAGCACTCCGACGACGACGGCGAGCTGGTCTCGATCCGGTACAGCGACGACGTGGTGGTGGCCACCACCCGGGCCGAGACGATGCTCGGTGACACGGCGGTGGCGGTGCACCCGGACGACGAGCGGTACCGGCACCTGATCGGCACCGAGGTCGAGCTGCCGTTGACCGGGCGGCGGATCCCGATCGTGGGGGACGCCCACGTCGACCCGTCCTTCGGCACCGGCATGGTGAAGGTGACCCCGGCGCACGACCCGAACGACTTCGAGATCGGGCAGCGGCACGACCTGCCCGCGCTGACGGTGATGGACGAGCGGGGTGTGATCACCGCGCCCGGCCCGTTCCAGGGGCTGGACCGGTTCGAGGCCCGCCCGGCGATCGTCGCGGCGCTGCGCGAGCAGGGCCGCATCGTCGCCGAGAAGCGGCCGTACGTGCACGCCGTGGGGCACTGCTCCCGGTGCCGCACCACGGTGGAGCCCCGGCTGTCGTTGCAGTGGTTCGTGAACACCTCGCCGCTGGCGAAGGCGGCCGGTGACGCGGTGCGTGACGGGCGGGTCCGGATCGAGCCGGCGGAGCTGGCCAAGCGCTACTTCGCCTGGGTCGACAACATGCACGACTGGTGCATCTCCCGCCAGCTCTGGTGGGGTCACCGGATCCCGGTCTGGTACGGCCCGGACGGCGAGGTGGTCTGCGTCGGACCCGATGAAGAACCGCCGAGCAGCTCCGGTGACGGTCAGGGGTGGCACCAGGACGAGGACGTGCTGGACACCTGGTTCTCCAGCGGCCTGTGGCCGTTCTCCACGCTCGGCTGGCCGGAGCAGACCCCGGACCTGGCCAAGTTCTATCCGACCAGCGTGCTGGTGACCGGCTACGACATCCTCTTCTTCTGGGTCGCCCGGATGATGATGTTCGGCCTGTACGCGATGGACGGCAAGCAGCCGTTCGACGTGATCGCCCTGCACGGCATGGTCCGTGACGAGCACGGCAAGAAGATGTCCAAGTCGTTCGGGAACGTGGTCGACCCGCTGGACTGGATCGACCGGTACGGCGCCGACGCGACCCGCTTCACGCTGGCCCGGGGCGCCAACCCGGGCGGGGACGTGCCGGTCAGCGAGGAGTGGTGCCAGGGCTCGCGGAACTTCTGCAACAAGCTCTGGAACGCCACCCGGTTCGCCTTGATCAACGGAGCGCACGCCAGCGGGCCGATGCCGGCCGCCGACAAGCTGTCGACCGTCGACCGGTGGATCCTGTCCCGGTTGGCGCACGTCACCGCCGAGGTCGACGAGCAGTTCGAGGCGTACGAGTTCGCCAAGGTCTGTGACCTGCTCTACCACTTCGCCTGGGACGACGTCTGCGACTGGTACGTCGAGCTGAGCAAGCCGGTGCTCGCCGGCGGCGGTGAGGCGGCCGAGGTGACCCGCCGGGTCCTCGGTCACGTGCTGGACCACCTCCTGCGGCTGCTGCACCCGGTGATCCCGTTCGTCACCGACGAGCTGTGGACCGCGCTGACCGGCGGCGAGACGCTGCTCACCGCGGCCTGGCCGGCGGCCGACCGGGCGCTCGTCGACGACGCCGCCGAGGCGGAGGTCGCCACCCTGCAACGGGTGGTCACCGAGGTCCGTCGGTTCCGTTCGGACCAGGGCCTGCGCCCGACCCAGCGGGTCGCCGCCCGGCTCGACGGGCTGGCCGGCGCCGGTGTGGCGGCGCACGAGCCGCTGATCCGGTCCCTGGCCCGGCTGGATGCGGCCGGCGACGACTTCCAGGCCAGCGCCACGCTGGCCATGCCGGGGGAGGTCAGCGTCGCGCTGGACACCCGGGGCTCGATCGACGTGGCCGCCGAACGCGCGCGGCTGACCAAGGACCGCGCGGCGGCGGAGAAGGAGGCCGGGCAGGCCCGGGCGAAGCTGGACAATCCGGCGTTCGTCGGCAAGGCCCCCGAGCCGGTCGTCGCCAAGATCCGTCAACGACTGGCCGTCGCCGAGGCCGACCTGGCCCGGATCGACGCCGCACTGGAGGCGTTGCCCTCGTGAGCGACGACCGTACCGAGAACACCGAGCGCGGCCGGGTCCGTGGCGACCGGGCCGCCCACGCCGCCTTCGCTCAGGCGGAGGCGGAGCTGGCCGGGCGCGGCTTCACCCGGATGGTCTTCGAGCTGGACCGCATCTCGTCCCTGCTCGACCTGCTGGGCAGCCCGCAGCGGGCGTACCCGTCGATCCACCTGACCGGCACCAACGGCAAGACCTCCACGGCCCGGATGATCGACTCGCTGCTGCGGGCGTTCGGGTTGCACACCGGCCGGTACACCAGCCCGCACCTGGAGAGCGTCCGGGAGCGGATCAGCCTGGACGGCGAGCCGGTGGACGAGGCCCGGTTCGCCTCGGTCTACCAGGAGATCAAGCCGCTGGCCGAGCTGGTGGACGACCGGTCGGCGGAGCCGCTGACCTACTTCGACATGACCACCGCGTTGGCGTTCGCCACGTTCGCCGACGCGCCCGTGGACATCGCCGTGGTCGAGGTGGGGCTCGGCGGTGCCGAGGACGCCACGAACGTGATCCAGGCCGGGGTGTGCGTCCTCACCCCGATCGGGTTGGACCACACCGAGTGGCTCGGCGACACGCTCCAGGACATCGCGGTCGCCAAGTCCGGCATCATCCACCCGGGAGCCACGGTGATCTGCGCGGCGCAGGAGGAGGAGGCCGCCCGGCCGATCCTGCAACGCTGCGCCGAGGTGGGCGCGACCGTCGCCCGCGAGGGCTCCGAGTTCGGCGTGCTGCGTCGGGCGGTCGCCGTCGGCGGGCAGGTGCTGACCCTGCAAGGTCTGGGCGGGGTGTACGAGGAGGTGTTCGTCCCGTTGCACGGCGCGCACCAGGCACAGAACGCGGCGTTGGCGCTGGCCGCCGTCGAGGCGTTCCTCGGCGCCGGCGCGCGGCGGCAACTGGACCTGGAGGCGGTCCGGGAGGGCTTCGCCACGGCCAGTTCGCCGGGCCGCCTGG
This sequence comes from Micromonospora sp. NPDC003241, assembly GCF_053589795.1. Classification (NCBI taxonomy): domain Bacteria; kingdom Bacillati; phylum Actinomycetota; class Actinomycetes; order Micromonosporales; family Micromonosporaceae; genus Micromonospora; species Micromonospora sp. NPDC003241. The sequence continues at coordinate 5,880 of NZ_JBSFSO010000077.1, forward strand.
AACGGGTGCGGACCGCCCCGACGATCCTGCTGGACGGCGCGCACAACCCGCAGGGGATGGCGGCCACGGTCACCGCGTTGCAGGAGGAGTTCGCATTCAGCAAGCTCGTTGCGGTGGTGGGCACGCTCGCCGACAAGGACGCGGCCAGCCTGCTGGAACTGCTGGAACCGGTGGTCGACCAGGTGGTCGTGACCAGCAACAGCTCGCCCCGGGCGCTGCCGGCCAAGGAGTTGGCCGCGCTCGCCGCCGAGGTGTTCGGGCCGGACCGGGTCGAGGTCGCCGAGGAGATGCCGGACGCGATCGAGACGGCGGTGGCGTTGGCCGAGGAGGACGTACCGGGTGAACTGGCCGGGGTCGGGGTGCTGGTCACCGGCTCGGTGGTGACTGTGGCCGACGCCCGCCGACTGCTGAAGCGATGAGCGGGCCCGTAGGCCCGGCCCGCCCGGACGAGACCCCCGAGACCATCACCGGTGGCGGTGCCGGATCGGGGCAGCCCGAGGGCGTTCCCGGGACGGACGGTGACGGCCCGCCGGGGCAGCGCCGGTCCGGGCTGCGTGATCCGCAGCGGGCGGTACGCGGACTCGGCGCGGGCACCCTCGCGTTGGAGGCGCTGGTGCTGCTGCTGGCGATCCAGCCGATCCGGGTGGTCGGCGGTGACCTCGGCGGTCCGGCGCTCGCGGCGGTGGTGACGCTGGCCGTGCTGGCGGCGCTGCTGGCCGGGCTGATGCGTCGGCCCTGGGCGTGGCAGGCCGGCACCGTGTTGCAGGGTTTGCTGCTGCTGTCCGGGCTGCTGCACTGGGCGCTGTTCGCGCTGGGCGTCATCTTCGCACTGGTGTGGGCGTACGCGTTGCACGTCCGCCGGGTGATCCTGGGCTGACCGGCGTCCGTGCCGGCCGGCGGGTCACGCCTCGGCGCGTTCCCGCCACTGGGTCAGCGCGATGCCGTGCCCGTCCGGGTCGCGGAACGCCGCCGCCCACACCTCCAGCTTGGTGCCCCGGTTGACCACCCGGGGCGCGTAGGTGAAGCGGACGCCCGAGTCACGCATCCGCTCGTAGGCCGACTGGATGTCGTCGACGTCCAGGTTGACGTGCACCAGCCGCCGGTTCATCGGCTGGGCGCCGGTCACCTCGCGCAGCACCAGCCGGGTGGCCCCGGAGGCGAGGACCGCGTTGCCGTTGCCCCGGTCGACCTCGCGGAAGCCGAGCCGGTCCCGATAGAACTCCAACGATCGGGGCAGCTCGGTGACGAGCAGCGTGATGCCCACGCCGCTGATCGGGGCGGCCGGGTCGGCGGCGTCCGGGTCGAAACCGAAGATCGCCTCGTCCAGCTCCCGGTCGTCGACCGGCAGATCGTCGGGCCCGGTGGTGTCCCCGGCGTCGGCCGCCGTGCCTTCGTCGGTCGGCGTACTCGGCGTCGCTGCCGTGCCCGAGGTGGACGCAGTGCTCGGGGTCGTCGCCGCCGCGTGGATCGGCTCGTCGGCGCGTGGTGCCGGCCGGGTGCGCTCGCCGGTCGCCGGGTACGGGTCGTCGAGTGGCAGGTCCAGCGGGTCGAGGGGGCCCGTCGGGGCGGCCGGTCGCCCGACGGTTGGCGCGGTGTCGGGGCGGTCGTCGAGCGGCAGGTCGGCGAAGAGGTCGGTCTCCTCCGGGGCGGTGGCGGTCGCGGCGAACCGCTCCTCGGCCGGGGTGCGCGGCGCGGGCGTGGCGCGCCGGGGCAGCGGGCTGTCGCTGCTCTGCTCGACCACGGTGCCCTCCAGCACCACCGGTCCGCCGGGGCGCTGGCGGACCCGGATCGGGTCCCGGGGCTCGACCGGCTCGATCGGGTCGTCGCGGAGCGGAGCGCCGAGCGGGTCACCCAGCGGGTCGTGGAAGTCGTCCTCCGGCGGCCGGTCGGCCCACGGCGGGGCCTGCTGCCCGATCAACACCTCGTCCGGCGGGACCTGCCCGACGAACTCGTCGGCGAACTCGGGCGGCAGGTCGGCGGTGCCGGCCTCGGCGTGGGTGGGCACCTCGTCCCAGAGCACCCGCACGTGTCGCGGGTCGTCCAGCGCCACCCGGATCGGGAGCGTCTGGCCCAGCGACGGCCACTTGGCGACCGGCACCCGAGGCTCGATGATCTTCTTTGACCGGGGCGGTAGCCCGGGCGCGTCGATCACGAGCTGGAGTTCGCAGCGGCCGAAGGCGTACTGGGTGGGTGGCTCGGAGGCGCTGTGCACGTGCCCGGCGCCGACGACCCAGGTGCGCCCGCCGCCGCGTACGGTGGCCAGCGCGATCGCCAGCACCAGCAGGGCGACACCGAGCGCCACGATGGCCCAGCTCGTCATGCCCAGCCCGAACAGCACGACGAAGGCGGCCACGGTGCCGAGCACCGCCGCGATCAGTTTGCGTACCGGTGCGATGGGTCGGTTCCCGCCGTTCGCCACAGTGGACCTCCCGGGTGGTCAGGGCCAGGCTAGGCCGGATCGGGGGCCGGGGGAAGGTCCGACCACCGCGCCGGGGCCGGGACCGGGTCGCTAGGCTGACCGTACCGAGCCCGACCGGCTTCCGCCCTGAGGAGGAACCCAGCGTGTCCAGCAGCAGCCCGGACGAGCGCACGCTCGTACTGATCAAGCCCGACGCGGTCCGCCGCGGCCTGGTCGGCGAGATCGTCTCCCGCTTCGAGCGTAAGGGGCTGCGGATCGACGCGATGGCGTCCCGGACGATGGACGGCGCGCTGGCCGACGAGCACTACGCCGAGCACGTGGACAAGGCGTTCTACCCGCCGCTGAAGACGTTCATGACTAGCGGTCCGTTGGTCGCGCTGGTGCTCTCCGGCGACCAGGTGATCGACGTGGTGCGGGGCCTGATCGGCGCCACCGACGGACGCAAGGCCGCCGCCGGCACCATCCGGGGTGACCTCGCGCTGTCCAACCGGGAGAACCTGGTGCACGCCTCCGACTCACCGGACAGCGCCAAGCGCGAGCTGGCGCTCTGGTTCCCCGAGCTGGGCTGACGACAGCCTCCCCGAGCTGGGCCGACGACAGCGGCGAGCCGGCCCGTCGCCGGGCCGGCTCACCTCGTCCAGGGCAGCTTGTCCGGGTTGGCCACCAGGAAGATGTCGGTGATCCGACCGTCGGCCGTGCCGAGCGTGATCGCGTACCGGGCGCCGCCGGCGGTGACCACCACGGCGGCCGGCTGACCGTTGAGGTCGGTGCGGTGCACGGTGAGCGGCCAGCCCTTCTCCCGGACGCCGAGCAGGAACCGGACCACCCGGTCCGCCCCGGTGATCGGGTTGCGGGCGGCGCTCACCCGACCGCCGCCGTCGCTCCACGCGGTCGCGTCGGCGGCCACCAGCTCGGTCAGCCGCCGCAGGTCGCCCTCACCGGCGGCGGCGACGAACGCCTCCAGCAGTCGCTCCTGCTCCGCCCGGTCGGCGGTGAACCGGCGCTGCTCGCGCCCGATCCGGGTGGCGGCCCGGTGGTGCAACTGCCGGCAGTCCTCGGCGGAACGGTCGAGCAGCTCGGCGATCTCGGCGTACGGCAGCTCGAACGCGGTGTGCAGGACATAGACGGCGCGCTCCGGCGGAGTGAGCCGCTCCAGCAGGTGCAGTAGCGCGGTGGAGAGCGAGTCGCGCAGCTCGGCGCGCTCCAACGGACCGAACGGCGACGGTGTCGTCGGTACCGGCTCCGGCAGCCACTGCCCGACGTACGCCTCCCGGTTGGCCTGCCGGGCCCGCAGCCGGTCCATGGACAGGTGGGTCACCACCCGGGACAGGTAGCGACGTGGCTCGGCGACCCGGCTCCGGTCGACGCGGGCCCAGCGCAGGTAGGTCTCCTGGAGCACGTCCTCGGCGTCGTACCGGCTGCCCAGCAACCGGTACGCCAGGCCGAGCAGCATCGGCCGATGCGCGTCGAGCGCACCGGCCGCCTCCGCCGCCTCGGCCGGGTTCAGTCGTCCGACGGGAGATCGTTGCGGAAGGTCACCGCGATCCGGTTCCACACGTTGATTGTGGCAATCGCCAGGACCAGATCGGCGAGTGCCTTCTCCGGCCAGACCTTCGCCGCGTCCTCCCACACGTCGTCGGGCACCCCGTGCTCGCCGAGCCGGGTGACCGCGTCGGTCAGCGCCAGCGCGGTGCGTTCCCGCTCGTCGAAGAAGGGCGCCTCCCGCCAGGCGGCCACCGCGAACAGCCGCCGGCTCGACTCACCCGCGCCCAGCGCCTCCTGGCTGTGCATGTCGACGCAGAACGCGCAGCCGTTCAGGATCGACGCGCGCAGCTTCACCAGCTCCAGCACGGTGTGGTCCACGTTCGCCCGGACGTACTTCTCCAGCCCCATCACGGCGCCGAACGCCTCCGGCGCCACCTTGGCCACGTTCATCCGCTGCATGACAACCCTCCCGGTATCTCGCTCCGACACCGCCACGACGGGCGGGGCGTGCCGGGGCGTGACAGGTCGACGCTGTGACGCCCGTCATGCGCTCGGTGACGCTCGGCGGGGCGGGGTTATCGGGAGGAGGGTGACGGGCGGCGTGGGTATCATGGGTGGGTATGGCGATGATCCGGCTATCACCGGTGAGCCTCCGGAAGAACGGCCGGGTCGCCCCGGCTCAGTAGAACCGGACGGGTCCGGCCCGTCACAGCCGGCCAACGAGCGGGTGGTCGCACTCCGACCACCAAGCGGGGTGGTACCGCGGGCCCGGCCCGGGGCGTCGGTGACGGCGTACCGGTGACGGCTCGTCCTCGCAGACCCACACGACAGTGAGCGTCAGCGAGGAGAGCGACCCCCGATGGCCTATCCGTTGCACGACCCGACCGCCACCGGCGTCCCGGCCAGCCCGGACCTGCCCGCGGTCGAGCGCCGGGTGCTGGAGCACTGGACGGCCGACAAGACCTTCGAGGCCAGCGTCGAGCAGCGTCCCGCCTCCGGCCGGCAGTCGTCCGCCGCCGGCGGCGGCTCCGCCGACAACGAGTACGTCTTCTACGACGGCCCGCCGTTCGCCAACGGTCTGCCGCACTACGGCCACCTCTTCACCGGGTACGTCAAGGACGTGGTGCCGCGCTACCAGACCATGCGCGGCCGGCGGGTGGAGCGGCGTTTCGGCTGGGACTGCCACGGCCTGCCCGCCGAGGTGGTGGCCGAGAAGCAGCTCGGCATCACCAGCAAGGCGGAGATCCTCGACCTGGGCGTGGCCCGGTTCAACGAGGCGTGCCGCACCTCGGTGCTGGAGTTCACCCAGGACTGGGAGCGGTACGTCACCCGGCAGGCCCGCTGGGTCGACTTCGCCAACGACTACAAGACCCTCGACCTGGACTACATGGAAAGCGTCATGTGGGCCTTCAAGACCCTGCACGACAAGGGTCTGATCTATGAGGGCTTCCGGGTGCTGGCGTACTGCTGGCGGTGTGAGACGCCGCTGTCGAACACCGAGACCCGGATGGACGACGTCTACCGGGACCGGCACGACCCCACGTTGACCGTGTGGTTCGCGTTGACCGCCGACGAGTCCGCGCCGGAACTGCTCCGGGGGCCGGTCCGGCTGGGCGTCTGGACCACCACGCCGTGGACGCTGCCGTCGAACCTGGCGCTGGCCGTCGGACCGGACATCGAGTACGCGGTGCTGGAACGCGACGGCGAGCGGTACGTCGTCGGCGCCGGGCGTCTCGGCGCGTACGCCAAGGAGCTGGAGGGATACCAGCAGGTCGGCACGGTACGCGGCGCCGACCTGGTCGGGCGGCGGTACACCCCGCTGTTCGACTTCCTCACCGAGCAGGCCGGACCGCAGGCGTACCAGGTGCTCGGCGCGGAGTTCGTGACCACCGAGGACGGCACCGGGATCGTGCACCTCGCCCCGGCCTTCGGCGAGGACGACCAGAACGTCTGCAACGCGGCCGGCATCCCGACCATCGTCACGGTGGACGACCACACCCGGTTCACCGGGCTGGTCCCGCCCTACGAGGGCGAGCAGGTCTTCGACGTCAACAAGCCGGTGATCCGGGAGCTCAAGGAACGGGGGGTGGTGCTGCGGCAGGACACCTACACCCACTCGTACCCGCACTGCTGGCGCTGCGACACCCCGCTGGTCTACAAGGCGGTGTCGTCGTGGTTCGTCGCGGTGACGACGTTCAAGGACCGCATGGTCGAGCTGAACCAGCAGATCAACTGGACGCCCGGACACATCAAGGACGGCTCGTTCGGCAAGTGGCTGGCCAATGCGCGGGACTGGTCCATCAGCCGCAACCGGTTCTGGGGCTCGCCCATCCCGGTGTGGCGCTCGGACGACCCGAACCACCCCCGGGTCGACGTGTACGGGTCGCTGGAGGAGATCGAGCGGGACTTCGGCGTACGCCTGACCGACCTGCACCGGCCGGCGGTGGACGAGCTGGTCCGCCCCAACCCGGACGACCCGACGGGCCGGTCCATGATGCGCCGCGTGCCGGAGGTGCTGGACTGCTGGTTCGAGTCCGGCTCGATGCCGTTCGCCCAGGTGCACTACCCGTTCGAGAACCGGGACTGGTTCGAGAACCACTACCCGGGTGACTTCATCGTCGAGTACATCGGGCAGACCCGGGGCTGGTTCTACACCATGCACGTGCTGGCCACCGCGCTGTTCGACCGGCCGGCGTTCCGCAACTGCCTCAGCCACGGCATCCTGCTCGGCTCGGATGGGCGCAAGATGTCCAAGAGCCTGCGCAACTACCCGGACGTCTACCACGTCTTCGACTCGTACGGGTCGGACGCGATGCGCTGGATGCTGATGTCGTCGCCGGTGCTGCGGGGCGGGGACATGCCGGTCACCGAGTCGAGCGTGCGGGACGCCGTGCGGCAGGTGCTGCTGCCGCTCTGGAACGTCTGGTACTTCTTCTCGCTGTACGCCAACGCGGACGGCTACCAGGCGCGGCGCAAGACCGACGCGGTGGCGACCGACGCCGGCAGCCTGCTCGACCGGTACGTGCTGGCCAAGACCAACGAGCTGGTCGACACGGTCGGCGTGCAGATGGACGCGTACGACATCTCGGGCGCCTGCGCCACCGTCCGGTCCTACCTGGACGCGCTGACCAACTGGTACGTGCGTCGTTCGCGGGACCGGTTCTGGGCGGGTGACACCGAGGCGTTCGACACGCTCTGGACGGTGCTGGAGACGCTGTGCCGGGTGGTGGCGCCGCTGGCGCCGCTGACCGCCGAGGAGATCTGGCGCGGGCTGACCGGCGAGCGGTCGGTGCACCTGACCGACTTCCCGCGCGCCGAGGACTTCCCGGTCGACCACGAGCTGGTGGCCGCGATGGACGCCACCCGGGCGGTCGCCTCGGCGGCACTGTCGCTGCGCAAGGCCAAGGGCCTGCGGGTCCGGCTGCCGCTGGCGCGGCTGACCGTGGCCAGCCCGGCGGCCGAGCAGCTACGACCCTTCGCCGACCTGGTCGCCGACGAGGTCAACGTGAAGGAGGTCGTCTTCACCGACGAGGTGTCGGCGTACTGCCAGCAGGTGCTCACCGTGGTGCCCCGGGCGCTCGGGCCCCGGGTCGGCAAGCAGGTGCAGCAGGTGATCAAGGCGGTCAAGGCGGGGGAGTGGGAGTTGGTCGACGGCGCCCCGGTCGCCGCCGGGGTCACCCTGGCCGAAGGCGAGTACGAGCTGCGGCTGGTCGCGGCCGACGCCGCGCACTCCGCCCCGCTGCCCGGCGGTGAGGGGGTGGTGGTGCTGGACACCGTGGTCACCCCCGAGCTGGCCGCCGAGGGGCTGGCCCGGGACGTCGTACGGGTGGTCCAGCAGGCCCGCCGCGACGCCGACCTGGACGTCTCGGACCGGATCGTGGTGTCGGTGTCGGCCTCGGCGGAGGTGCGCGCGGCGGTGTCCGGGTACGCCGAGTTCGTGGCCCGCGAGGTGCTGGCGGACAGCGTCGACTTCGCCGACGATCTGGACGGCTTCGCCGGTGAGGTCGGCGAGGGCGAGCAGGTGACTGTCGCGGTGCGTCGCGTGTGAGCTGATGGTTGCGTGAGCTGATGTAAGGAAGGGTCCCCTGCTAACGCCTCGTGCATAGCAGGGGACCCTTCCTAACATCCGGCACTCCAGCCTGCGGACCGGCACC
>NZ_JBSFSO010000078.1:0-13059 GCF_053589795.1 Micromonospora sp. NPDC003241
TACATGTTCTGGCTGTCGCCGATGAGCGCCTGGTCGATCGGGCCCGTGTTCGAGTTGGAGATCGATCCGGTGAACAGGGTCTGCGCCGGTCCCCAACTGTTCACGTTCGTCGGGTTGGTCGACGTCCGGTAGGAGAACGCCGGGCCGCCCCACTGGTAGGCCAGGACCCAGACGTTGCGCGGAGCGAAGTAGAACAGCGACGGCGCGACAGCGGAGAACGGCATCTGGTTCTGGCTGGCCGAGCCCATCTGGTTCCAGTTGGAGAACAGGCCGAAGTTCATCGAGCCCCAGCTGGTGCCGGTGTCGTGGGTGGTGGCGTAGACGAGTTGCTGGCCGTTGTAGGGGGCGTGGGTGAAGTCCTTCAACGACACCCAACCCGCACGCGGCTGCGCCAACGCGCCGGTCGAGGACCACCGGTACGACGACGGCAGACCACACGTACCCGACGGTGGCGGCGTGGTGGGCGTGGTCCCGCCGTCGACGCGGACGAGCTGCCACTGCTGGTTGGTGCCGCCCCAGTCGTCGTACTGCACGATGTTGCCGCCGTCAGCGGTCGAGGCGCCCTGCACCTCCACCGCCTTGTTGCTGTTGCGGTTGATCAGACGGACGTGCCCGCCGTCGGAGTCCGCCAGCCGGAACTGCTGGTTGGACCCGTTGCCGTCGGTCCACTGCACGATGTTCGCGCCGTTGGCGGTCGAGAAGTTGTAGACGTCCAGCACCTTGCCGGACAACCGCGACTTCAACCGGTAGTAGCCACCGCCGGAGTCGACGAACTGCCACTGCTGCTGGTTACCGTTGTTCCGGGTCCACTGGGTGATCCGCGCCCCGTCGCTCGTGGCCAGGTTGTACACGTCCAGGGCCTTGCCGCTGTTGCGGTTGACCAGCACATACCAGGCGCTGGTGTCGACCGTGGCCGCAGCGGCGGGCGTCGCCAGCACCGCAGCAGCGGCACCACTGACCATCACCGCTGCCACGCCGGCAGCGATGACCCGCGGCAACCACCGGCGCCGCCGCGACGGCGGTGCGATCGATGGAGATCTACCGAAGGCAGACATGATCCTCCTTCAATGACCAACAGATGAACGGTCCGCCCGGAGTCAGGCGCACCGTGACGCACGGGTCGAACGCGATCGCGGTATGGCAGCGCTAACATGATCGCCGCTATCCCAGGGCGCGCCCGATCCCAGATCCGGCACAGCGGGCTCGCCCGGTAAGCCGCAGGCGCCGTCCTTAGGCATCGACTGTGAGCGATAACATGCCGTTCGTCAAGTCGTAACGTTCCCGACTCGACACCCCGCGCCGGAGTTGCCGTGCCGACGGTCAGGGGTGAGTTCGGTCGTCCATCCGGGGCGCACTCGCCGTCCAGTCGATCCGGGCGACCTCTGCCCACGTCACGCAGGTGGAATCGTGGACCGGCGCGACGGTGCGGAGTCGACGCCACTCCGGGCCGGCGTCCTCCGGCAGACCGCGGCCGGGTGCGACCGGCGTAGTTGCCGTGGCCGGAGGCCGGCACAACGGTGGCTATCATGATGGCCCGGCGGCGAGCCGATGTGCCTCGCGTCGTCGGCCCGGCCGCAGGTGGGCCGCGAGGGTGCCACGCCGGCCCGAGGCCCGGACGAAGGGGAGTGGCGATGGCGATCAAATCGATTCCGGGTGCTGCCCGCAACACCAGGCAACGGGCCGAGGTCGTCGGGCTGCTCGACGAGTTGACCGAGTTCCGCAGCGCCCAGGGGTTGCACGCCCAGTTGCGGGACCAGAAGGCGTCGGTGGGCCTGACCACCGTCTATCGCACCCTCCAGGCGTTGGTGGACGCGGGCGAGGTCGACACGGTGCGCCTGCCCTCCGGTGAGCAGTTGTACCGCCGGTGCAGCCGGACCCACCACCATCACCTCGTCTGTCGCGGATGCGGTCGCACGGTGGAGGTCGTCGGCCCGGCGGTGGAGGAGTGGGCCGAAGGTGTCGCGGCCCAGCACGGGTTCACCGACCTCAACCACACGCTCGAGATCGTGGGTGTCTGCGCCGACTGCGCGGCCCGGTAGCGCGGCTTCCTCCGGGGCTGACCGAGGTGGCTTGCCGGACTCCATGGTGGCTTTCCGTGTTCGGGCATTGACGGGCGGTCACTGGCATGGTGTGCTCACTCTAACGAAAGCGAAAACCGTGATCGTTAACTGAGGAGGAGCATGTCTCTCACCGTGCCGCCCGACCTGTTGCGGGCCGCCGAGTCCGGTCCCGTCGGCGACGAGGAGTTCGTGGCCTGCGTACGGGAGTCGTTGCCGTACGCCTGGCAGACCGTCAGCCAGGTGGCGGCGGACCTGGCCACCTCCGGCGAGGAGTTCGCCGACAACGTGCTCCCGCCGCCCAGCGAGGCGGAGCGGGGGCAGTTGCTGCGGGCACTGGCCAGCGACGCCATCCGGTCCAGCCTGGAGCGTCACTTCGGCGTCAAGCTGGCCTTCCAGAACTGCCACCGGGTCGCGGCCTTCCGGCCGTCGGCGGTCGACTCGGACACCTACCGCCGGTTCGTCTCCACCCGGGGCCAGTTGCTCAACCAGTCGCCCGAGCTGCGTGACTGCTGAGTTCCTCCGCACCCGGCGAGCGGGAACGGGCGTGCACGCGCACCTGTTCCTGCTCGCCGGGCAGCGGCCCGGTGACACCCATGCCGAGGCGCTCGCCGACGCCCACCGGTACGGCCGCGCGGCGGAGGCCACCGGCTTCGACGGGGTGTGGATGGCCGAGCACCACTTCATCCCGTACGGCGTCTGTCCCTCTGCGGTCGCCTTCGCCGCGCATCTGCTCGGCGCCACCCGGCGCATCGCGGTCGGCACCGCCGCCTGCGTGCTGTCCAACCGGCATCCGGTGGCGCTCGGGGAGGAGGCGGTGCTGCTGCACGAGCTCTCCGGTGGCCGGTTCCGGCTGGGGGTGGGCCGGGGCGGTCCCTGGGTCGACCTGGAGGTCTTCGGCACCGGCCTGGACCGGTTCCGGCACGGCTTCGGCGACTCGGTGGAGCTGCTGCTGCGGTGGCTCTCCGGGGAGCCGACCGTGGCCGGCAACGCGCGCTTCCCGTTCCGGCCGGTGCCGGTGGTGCCGCGACCTCGTAGCCGGGTGCCGCTCTGGGTGGCCGCGACCACCCCGGGCACGGTCGACCTGGCCGCCCGGTACGGCCTTCCGCTCCTGCTCGGCCTGCACGCCGACCTGGCCGAGAAGGCGGAACTGGTGGCCCGCCACGCGCGGGTGGCCACCGCGCACGGGCACGATCCCGCCGGCATCCACCATGCCAGCGCCCATCTCGCCCAGGTGGCGGCGACCGACGACGCGGCGGCGCGGGCGGTCCGCGCCGGTCTCCCCGCGCTGCTGGCCGGCACCCGGGAGTACGTCCGCCTGAACGGTGCGGCGGGCGGGCGTGGTGATCCGGAGCGCTATGTGGACCATCTGATCGACATCCACCCGGTCGGCTCGCCCCGTCGCTGCCGGGAAATGGTGGCCCGGGCGGCGGCCCTGCCGGGCGTACGGCATCTGCTGTTCATGGTGGAGGCCGCCGGTGGCCGGGACGCCACGCTCGACACCATCCACCGGCTCGCCGTGGACGTCCTCGACCTGCCGGCCGCGCAGCCCGAGCCGGAGGCGGCGTGAGCTGTCGGCGGTAGCGCCCCGTGACCGAGCCGGCCGTTCGCTGACCTGTTTCTGACGCAATCAGCGGGTTGTCCGCGGTGGGTGCCGCACCACCCGTTACCATCGCGCTCATGGAAACGGTTTCCGTTGGCATCAAGGGGTGGTCGCGGTGAAGGTAGCGTTCGTCGGCAAGGGTGGCAGTGGGAAGACGACGCTCACCGCGCTCTACGCCCGCCACCTCGCCGCCACCGGCCGGCCGGTGCTGGCGATCGACGCCGACATCAACCAGCACCTCGCGGTCGCCCTCGGTGGGCCGGAGCACGCCGCCACGCCGGTGCCGCTCGGCGCCCACCTGCCGGCGATCAAGGAGTACCTGCGGGGCGACAACCCCCGCATCGGCTCCGCCACCGAGATGGTGAAGACCACCCCGCCGGGCCGAGGGTCGCGTCTGCTCCGGGTGCACGAGGAGAACCCGATCTACGCGACCTGCGTGACGACCGTCGGCGCGGTGCGGCTGGCGGTGACCGGCGAGTTCACCGCCGAGGACCTGGGGGTGGCCTGCTACCACTCCAAGGTCGGTGCGGTGGAGCTGCTGCTCAACCACATGCTCGACGGCCCCGGCGAGTACGTGGTGGTGGACATGACCGCCGGTGCCGACTCGTTCGCCTCGGGGCTGTTCACCCGCTTCGACCGCACCGTGCTGGTTTGTGAGCCGACCGTCCGCGGGGTCGGTGTCTACCAGCAGTACGCCGGCTACGCGCGGGACTACGGGGTGGCCCTGTCCGTGATCGGCAACAAGGTCGAGGACGCCACCGACGTGGAGTTCCTCCGCGAGCACGTCGGCGACGACCTGCTGACCTGGGTCGGGCGCTCGGCGTACGTGCGCCGGGCCGAGCGTGGCGTCCTCGGACCGCTGGACGAGGTGGAGGCGGATAATCGGGCCGCGCTGGGCCGGCTGGCCGAGGTCGTCGACGCCACCGTCCAGGACCGGGCGACGTTCACCCGCTGGGCCCACGAGTTCCACCGGCGCAACGCGGTGGCCTGGGCCAACGACCGTACCGGCGTGGACCTCACCACGCAGATCGATCCGGACTTCCAGATGGGCCCCGCGACGGTCCCCGCCTGAGCGCGGCAGCGGGCGCGGGTTGTCGCAGGGGCGTGTGAGGATCCTCGCCGTGACCGAATGGATCTACAACGAGCGTCCGGCGGGCGTACGGTTCCTGACCGAGCGGATCGGGGCACCGGGGCGCGACGAGATCGAGGCCGAGATCTGGGCCTGGATCGTGCGCGGTGAGACGGACGCCGACGAGTTCGTGGACTTCTTCGACCAGGACGGGCAGCGGCACGGCGCCACCGACGAGGAGTTGCGCGCGGCGTACGAGACGGCGCTGGCGGCGCGGCGGGAGCAGCAACGCGGCTGGGGCGAGGTGAGCGGCAACCTCACCCGCGCCTTCGCCGAACTCCACCGACGCGGAGTGGTGGCCAGGGAGAACTTCAGCTGCTGCGGCACCTGCGCGGCGGGCGAGATCCACGACGAGCGGGACGACTCCCGGCACTGGCACGGCTACCTCTGGTATCACCAGCAGGACACCGAGTCGCTTGTCGACAGCGCGGACGGCCAGGTCTGGCTCGGCTACGGCGCCTATCCGCCGGTGGACTTCGACGAGGCCGCCTACGCCGCCCTTCCCGAGGCCGAGCAGCAGGCCGGCTACCAGGCCGACCTGGAACGCCTCCTGGACGACCTCGTCTTCCCCGTGCTGCGCGAGCACGGCCTGCGGGTGGAGTGGAACCGCAAGCAGTCCCAGCGGATCCGCGTCACCGGCGCCCAGTGGTACGCGTCGGTGCTCTGACCCGACACCTCCCGGCGGCCCCGGTGGGGCGCGCCGGGAGGCATCCTGGTCGATCTGCCGCCTGGCCCGCCTGCCGGAGTTCGCCGCCGGGGCCACCACGGTCTCAGGACGGCCCGGCTGCTGACGCGTCGCCTCCCGGGACGGTCGCCCGGTCGAGGATGCGGCGCAGGTTGGCGCCGAAGACGTCCGCCCGCTCGGTGGGGGAGAGGTCGTCCAGCCCGACGGGCTCCAGCGTCTGCGCGAACGACACGTGGTCGAGGCTGGGCGGGAAGTCCGAGCCCCAGTACAGTCGCCGGCTGCCGAAACGCTCCAGGAGCAACTCGACGTGGGGCCGGGCCGCCGCGTGCGGCCAGGCGTGCGACGGCTCGCTGACCGCGTACAGGCCGGAGATCTTCACCCCGACGTGCGGCAGCCGGGCGAGGTCGAGCAGCGGTGCGAGGGCCTCGGCGGCCTGTTGCGGGGTCGGCGGCGCGGGTCGGCTGCCGGGCAGCCCGAGGTGGCTGAACAACACCGGGCACCCGTCGAGGGCGGCGAGCGCGGGGCCGAGCCGCCGGGTGGCGACCGGGGTCGCGTTGAGGCTGAGCACCGCACCGGCCGTGGCGAGGTCGGCCGCGCGGCCGGTCGCCCAGTCGGCGAAGCGGTCGGCGGCCCCGGCGTCCGCCAGGTAGGCGGCCAGTCCGACGAAGCCCGCCGCCCACCAGCGCGTCAACTGCCCGGCCGCCGGTCCACCTGGTGGAACGTAGGCGACCGGCGCGATCCAGGGATGCCGGGCGGCCAGCCCCGCCAGGTAGTCGTTGTTCCCGGTGAAGCGCGGCTCGCCCTCGTACCCGACCACGAGGGCCCGATCGATGCCGTGCACACGGCGGATGTCCTGATATGCGGCGATCTCCTGGCCGCCCGCCGGGGAGCGTCCGTACCGGCCCGGGTAGCCGTCGGCGAACAGGTGCAGATGGGCGTCAGCGCGGTCCATGGTCACGGACGATAACCCAAATTCTGGCGGGTTATTGACGCGGCCACCCCCCTGACTTAGGTTCTTGTCTCAATTAGGTCCGGATTGCAGGTCGTGAGCGAGGGGTGGGCCGAGTGGCGCGGGGACACGACGGGGTTGATGAGCTGGTACGGCTGAGGCGTCAGCTCCATCGCCACCCCGAGCTGCGGTTTACTGAACACCGTACGGCTGGGACGTTGGCCGAGAAGCTTCAGCCGTTCGGGCGGTTGCGGACCGGTATCGCCGGTACCGGGCTGCTCCTCGAACTCGAAGGTCACCTCCCGGGGCCATCGGTCCTTCTTCGGGCCGATATGGATGCCTATCCCGTGCAGGACGCCAAGACCGAGCCGTACGCGTCCACGGCGGCCGGGGTCTGTCACGCCTGCGGACACGACGTGCACATGACCGTCGCCTACGGCACCGCCGCCCGGCTCGCCGCCGATCCGCCGGCCCGGGGCTCGGTGACCGTGCTGTTCCAACCGGCCGAGGAGATCCCGTTCGGCGAGACCTCCGGAGCCGCCGCGGTCCTCGTCGACGAGGCACTGCGCGGCCGGCGCTTCGACGCCGTACTCGGACTGCACTGCTGGCCCGACCTGCCGGTCGGCACACTCGGCGTGGACCGCACCACCGCCATGGCGGCCAAGGACGCGTTCCGCGTCGAGGTCCTCGGCCGGGCCGCGCACGCCGCCACCCCGGCGCTGGGCCGCGACGCCATCCTCGGGCTCAGCGGCATGGTGAACATGCTGCACGCCGCCGTGGCCCGGTCGCGCAACGCCGACGAACTGGTGGCCTTCAACATCGGCACCATCTCCGGCGGTGCCAGTCAGAGCCAGGTCGCCGGCTACGCGGAGGCCACCGGCACCCTGCGTACCCTCGACGAGGGCGTCCGCGACCGGCTCAAGACGGTCATCGAGCGGGTCGCCCGCCAGCAGGCCGCCGCGCTCGACCTCGGCGTCCGCTTCACCTGGGCCAACGAGATGCCGCCGGTGCGCAACGCGGCCGAACTCGTCGCGCTCGCCCACACCGAGCTGCCCGGCCTGATGCAGGTGACGGAGATCGCGGTGCCACCGCTGACCACCGACGACTTCGCGCTGCTCGGCGCGCTCGGCCCCAGCCTGTACGTCAAACTCGGCGTCACCGGCGAGCGCGGGGGCGCGCCCCTGCACTCCGGCTCGTTCGACGTCGACGAGCGGTGCCTCGACGTCGGCGTGACCGCCTTCGAACGGCTCACCCGAGCCGTGCTGGACGGCCGACTCACCGCAGGCCCGAACGGCAGCGCTGCGGCGAGCGTGCCGACGCCCGCCGGGCCGGACGCGACCGTCGCGGCGGTGACGGCATGAACCGCGTCGTCAGGTGCGTTGCCCCCACGTCCGTCCAGGACACACCGCGTGGTGGAGGCGCGGCATGACCGCCGCGCCGGAGGTCGCCGTCGTCGGCGCGGGCGCGTTCGGGCTGCGGCACGTCGCCGCCTACCGGTCGCTCGGCGTACCGGTGACCGTGCTGGTCGACCCGGACCCCGAGGTGCGGGACCGGGCCGCCACCGCGTACGGCGTGGCCCGGACCTTCGGCACCGTCGAGGACCTGCTCGCCGCCGGTGCCCCGCAGGCGGCCTCGGTCTGCGTGCCCGGACCCGCCCACCGGGCGGTCGCGGTCGCGCTGCTCGCCGCCGGGGTGCCGGTCCTGGTCGAGAAGCCGCTCGCGGCCACGATCGCCGACGCCGCCGCGATCGTCGCGGCGGCCCGTACCCACCAGGTCCTCTGCCAGCCCGGACACATCCTGCGCCACAGCGCCCCGCACCGGGCGCTGTACGACGCGGTCCGCGCCGGCCGACTCGGCCAGGTGCTGGCCGTCTCCTCCCGCCGGGACCGGCCGCGCGCGCTCAGCCGGCTCTTCCCCGACGAGCACCCGGCCCTGCTCACCGCCGTGCACGACGTCGACCTGGCCATCTGGTACGCCCAGTCGCCGGTGGTCGAGGTCCGTGCGACCGCCCGGACCCGACCGGGACCGGCCTCGCCGGTCCTGGTGTGGGCGGAGCTTCGGCACGCCAACGACGTCGTGTCGTCGATCCGCAACAGCTATCTGCTGCCTGACACCACGCCCAACCACACCTCGGACCTGGTCGAGGTGTACGGCACCGACGGGGTCGCCCACGTCGACCTCGGCCACCCCACGCTGCTCGTCCAGGCCGAGCAGACCGAGGCGCCGGACTGGCTGCTCTCGCCGGTCGACGGCGGCGGTGCGCTCGCCGCCGAACTGCGCCACTTCGTCGGTCAGGTGACCGGCACCGAGTCGTCGGCGGTCGTCCCGCTCGCCGACGGACTGCACGTGGTGCAGGTCGCCACGGCCATGGCCGACAGCGCCGCCTCCGGTGGCGAACCCCGTCGGATCTCCCTCGAACCCCTCTCCTGACAGGAGCTTGCGCCGATGTTTCGTCGTAGATTGACCGGCGTCCTCGCCGCCGGTGTGGCCACCGCCGCGATGCTGGCCGGATGCGGGGGCGGTGGCGACGCCGCCGACGGCCCGGTCACCCTCAAGGTGCTCACCTGGGAGCCGGGTGGCTCCGAGTACTGGCAGCAGGTGAAGACCACCTTCGAGGCCAGCCACCAGAACATCAAGCTGGACCTGCAGTCGGTCCCGTTCGACAAGTACCCCGAGGTGCAGGGGCCGTACATCACCTCGCAGTCCGGGCCGGACGTGATGGCCAACAACGCCGGGCTGGAGCTGTTCGACCGGCGGGGCGCGTACGTGCCGCTGGGCGACCGGGCCGCCGAGATCAACAAGGATCTGGTCACCTACAGCGGCGCCTGCGAGGGCTTCGACACCAGCAAGGCCTGCTTCGGCGTGCCCTTCTCCTACCAGGGCAACGTCCTGTACTTCAACAAGGACGTGCTGCGCGGCGCCGGGCTGGACCCGGAGAACCCGCCGGCCACCTGGGACGAGTTCGGCGCCGCCTGCGAGGCGATCAAGAACTCCGGCAAGACCTGCCTGGCCCTGGGTCTGTCCGGCACCTTCCCGGCGTACTGGGACTTCCCGGAGATCGCCCGTAACTACCTGACCGAGGACGACATCCGCGGCCTGCTCGCCGGCACGCTGTCCTGGAAGGACCCGAAGCTGGTCCAGGTCCTGGAGAAGCTCGCCGAGATCACCACCAAGGGCTGGACGAACAAGAACGCCCCGTCGATCACGATGCTGCCCGACGGTGCGGACATCTTCCAGCGCGGTGACGCCGCCTTCGCCGGCACCATCATCTCCGACGCGGTGAACTGGGAGGCGTTCGGCAAGGCCCTCGGCGACGACAAGCTCGGCGTCACCCGGTGGCCGGTGATCAACCAGTCCGCGCCGCTGGCCGGCAAGTTCTCCGGCATCGAGGGTGCCGTCTACGGCGTGACGCAGTGGAGCGAGAAGAAGGAAGCCGGCCTGGAGTTCATCACCTGGCTGGCCGGCAAGGAGAACGGCGAGCTGTGGGTCAAGCACGCCAAGGGTCAGCCGCTGAACAAGAACGTCGACCCCGCGTTGCTGCCCTCGTCGCCGGCCTTCAAGAAGATCCAGGAGTTCGTGGCCGAGCCGACCCTGCACGCCGGTGTCATGCTCTCCGGCCCGGAGGCCGACGCGCTGGCCCGAGGCTGGCAGCAGATCACCCTCGGTCAGCTCACCGTCGACAAGTGGGCCGACCAGATGCAGCAGGCGCTGGAGCGCAGCCCGACGAAGAAGCAGGGCAACTAGTCGCACCGGGTGGGGTGGCCGGGCGCCACCCCACCCGCCAGCCTCCGGGGAGGACAGCCCGATGAGCATCTCCACCGCGTCGGCCGCCGATGCGGCCGTCGCGACGAACCCACCCCCGCCGGTACGCCGCAACCGGCGACCTTGGCACGCCCGGGAATGGTGGCTCGGCGCCCTGCTGGTGCTGCCGGGGATGGCCCTGGCGGTCACCTTCAAACTGGTGCCGCTGATCCGGGGCGTCATCACCAGCTTCGAATCCTCCAGCGGGTTCGGCGACAGCTCGTTCGCCGGCTGGGACAACTACACCCGGATGTTCGACGACCCGGTGGTGCTGGCCAGCTTCCGCAACGCCCTGCTGGTGGTGGCCACCCTGCCGGTCTGGATCGTGCTGCCGCTGGTGCTGGCGGTGCTGATCCACCAACGGGCACCGGGCTGGAAGTTCTTCCGGGCCGTCTACTTCGTCCCGTACACCATCGCGCCCATCGTGGTCGGCATCATGTTCCGGCAGATCCTCAGCCCGGACGGACCGATCAACGCCCTGCTGCGCGCGGTCGGGCTGGAGCCGCTGGCCATCGAGTGGCTCAACGGGCAGAACAGCGCGCTCTTCTCCCTGGTCGCGGTGGCGCTGTGGAGCTTCTTCGGCCTCGGCGTGATGACCTACCTGGCCGGGCTCGCCACCATCCCCGAGGAGGTGCTGGAGGCCGCGTACCTCGACGGGGCCAACTTTTGGCGGCGGCTCTTCTCGGTCGTGGTGCCGATGCTGCGCCCCACCGTGGCGTACTGGAGCGTGCTCTGCGCCTCCGGCGTGCTGATCTGGCTGTTCCCGCTGATCTACGCGTTGACCCAGGGTGGCCCCGGCAACGCCACCATGCTTCCCGAGTACCTGGTCTTCCTCACCACCTTCCAGTTCCTCGACCGGGGGTACGGCTCGGCCATCGGCATCGCCCTGTTCGTCTTCGTCGCCGTGTTGTCGATCTTCAGCGTGCGGCACATGTTCAAAGAGGGGACCCGGAAGCCGCGATGAACCGGCGACACTCCGCCCAGATCGGGCGCTACCTGTTGGTCTTTGCGTTGGTGGTGGTCGCGGTGGCGGCGCTCTACCCGCTGCTGTTCACCGTGGTCAGCTCGCTCAAGACCCAGACCGGGTTCGCCCAGGACCCGCTCGGGTTGCCCGCCGGGATCACCTTCGAGAACTACGTCGAGGCGTTCAAGCGGATGAACATGCCCCGACTGCTGCTCAACTCCATCATCACCACGGTCGGTGGCCTGGTGCTGTCGGTGCTGGCCGCGATGCTGATCGCGTACACGGTGACCAAGCTGCGTTTCCGGGGCGGCAAGCTGGTCTTCCTGTTCATCATCATCACCCTGACCATCCCCAGCCAGGCGATCATCTACCCGCTCTACCAGACCGTGCTGGACCTGGGCATGTCCGGGGAGTACCAGGGCCTGATCCTGGCGTACGCGGCCTTCGGTCTGCCGCTGGGCACCTACCAGCTCGCCGGCTACTTCCAGCAGGTGCCCGACGAGCTGATCGAGGCGGCCCGGGTCGACGGGGCCGGACACTTCACCATCCTGTTCCGGCTGCTCGCCCCGATCGCCACCCCCGCCCTGGCGGCGCTGGCCATCTTCAACTTCGTCTGGATGTGGAACGACCTGCTGCTGCCACTGGTCATCATGGGCGGCTCGGACTCCAAGACGCTGATGGTCGGCGTCTCCCTGCTCAGCGGCCAGTACGACGTGTCGGTGCCGCTGGTCAGCGCCGGCCTGATCGTGGCCCTGCTCCCGGTGCTCGTCATCTATCTGGTGTTCCAGCGTCAACTCGTCTCCGGTGCGCTCGCCGGCTCCGGCAAGTGAGCACGCCGACCGACCGACCCGACCCGGATACTCCTCAATGTCCGAGCGCGGGTCACCCCGGTCCCGTCCCCGATCCCGGCACCGGATCGGGGGCGGGACCGGCCCGCGGGCCGGGCGTGCAGGTGTGCCACCTGTACCGCCTGCGCCCCGGGGCGGAGGCCGAGTACGAGCGCCGGCACGTCGCGCTGTGGCCGGAGATGGCCGCCCTGCTCGACGAGGCGGGCGTGTACGACTACCACATCTATCGGCACGGTCTGCTGCTGATCTGCGTCCTGCGGACCCGGTGGGGCTTCGACCACGCCGGGCGGGTCACCGGAGCCTCCGAGGTGCAGGCGCGCTGGACGGCGTCGCTGGCACACCTGTTCGCCGAGATCGCCGACGCCGACGGCGAGCCCCTGTGGGCGTACCCCGTCTTCCAGCACCCCAGCCCGCCCCGCGCCCCGGCCACCGTGCTGATCTCCGAGGCCCCCGGTTACGCCCTGCGCCTCGACCGGTCCGCGGTCGACGCGTGGCAGTTCGAACGCCTGCTGGCCGACAGCGATCGCGTCGACCCGGCGCGGCGCTACGGGGTGCTCGGCGACGCGCTGTCGTGCTGGCACGGCGAGCCGTACGCCGCCTTCGCCACGGCCCACTGGGTGCTCCCGGAAGCCGCCCGCCTGCACGAACTCCACCGTGTCGCCGTCGAACGCCGCGCCGAAGCGGCACTGGCCCTCGGCCACCCCGACGAGGCATTGGCGCTGCTGCATCCCCACGTCACCGACCACCCCGACCGCGAGCACGCCGCCCGCCTCCTGGCGCTCACCCAGTACCGCCTCGGCCGCCAGCTCGACGCCCTCGCCACTCTCCGCCGGGTCCGCGCCTACCTCGACACCGAGTTCGGCGTCCGCCCCGGCCCGGCCCTGGCCGCCCTCGAAACCGCGATCCTCACCCACGCCCCGGAACTGGACCTGCCACCGACCGCCGAGCCGCCCCACTCGACCGGCGCGAGGCACCCCGCCGATCCGGAGAAGGCGTCGACCGGCCCTGATCACCCGGCCGACC
>NZ_JBSFSO010000079.1:0-12990 GCF_053589795.1 Micromonospora sp. NPDC003241
GTTTGTAAGGAGGGGTCCCCTGCTAACGCCTGGTGTATAGCAGGGGACCCCTCCTTACATCCGACACCGCGCGTTGCCGAACCTGGAGCCGCCCACTACGTCGCCGGCTGCGGCTCCGGCTGGAACGCCACGTCGCTCACGTCGGCGACCAGCTCGGTGAAGTCGGTGCCGTACGCGGCCGGCTCGATGATGCGCAGCACCAGCGCGAACGGTCGGTCGGCACCGTAGGTGCGGGCGAGTTCCGGATGGTGCGTGGTCAGGTAGCGGGCGGCGGCGAGGTTGCTGCCGGCGGTCAGGCCGCCGATGAAGAACACCGGGCGTCCACCGACCGGACCCCAGAACCGGGCGAGCAGGACGTAGCTGATCTCCGGGCTGTAGACGTACTCGGTGCCGCCGACGGTGAACGCCCTCCGGCGCTTCTCCTCGTCGAAGATCTCGTACGTCACGCCGCGCAGGATCGCGCGTAGGTGCGTGACGCTGCGCGGGCTCGCGCCACCGGGACCGCCGACGCAGAACTCGGTCAGCCGGCCGATCTCCCCGGTCGGCTGGTCCTCGCCGACCCGGTCCGCGTGCGCGCCGCACTCCCGGGCGATGGTCGCCAGCTCCACCAGCGCGGCGACGTCGCGACGGTGGACGCTGAACTCGCGCGGCGACGACGCGTGCCGGGAGACCACCAGGAGGCAGCTCGCTCCGGCGGTCAGGCCGAAGAAGGCGCGTGCGCGGTTCAGTTTGCGCCGACGCAACAGAAACCCCGAGAGCCAGACGGCCGTACCGGCGATGACGCTCGCCAGCAGATTGATCACAAGGTCACCCACGCCTCGATCATGTCCGATCCCGTCACGCCGGGCGTCAGTGGCGGGGTAGCACGCCGAGGAGGGTCCCGGTCAGCGCCAGCTTCAGGGAGTCCTTCAGCTCCATGCGGAAGCGGGCCAGCTCGGGCGCGGCCTGGTAGGCCGCCTCCAGGCTGGGCGGAGGCGTGCTGTACGCCGACAGCGCGCCGGCCATGGTCATGGTGTGCAGATTGAACAGCGCGGCGTTCTCGCCCAGCTCCGGCAGGCGCTCCTGAACCAGGGCGGTCATGGTGGCCAGATGCCCCATGGCGGCGCGCTTGTGACGGATGGCGACCTCGACGGAGACGTTGTGTTCCAGGACGCCGACCTGTGCGCCGTAGAGGTCGCACAGCACCACCCGGCTGGCCAGTGAGCGGCTGAGGATCTCGGCCACCGCTGTCGCCCGCTCGGCCGTGGGCAGGCTGTCGTCGACTCCGTCGGCCAGCTCGCCGGCCAGGTCGGCCAGCCACTCCTGGAGGTAGCGGTCGAGCAGTTCCAGCAGCACGGCCTCGCGGGACTCGAAGTAGCGCAACACGTTCGGCTTCGCCAGACCCACCCGGCGGCTCAACTCGTTCAGGGTGACCGCAGCCACGGGCATCTCGTCGAGCATCGCCGACGCCACGTCGAGGATCGCCCGTCGGCGGATCTCCCGCTGCTCCTCGGTGCGTGCTCGCTGAAAGGTCACGACCGCCAGCCTAGCTTAGGTACCTCCGGTACGTTGACAACGTACCGGAAGTACTTTAATGTCGTCGGCACAAGATGCCTTCGGTACTTAATATGATCGGGAGCCTGGCATGAGCGAGAAGTGGACGACGGCGAACATCCCGGACCAGCGCGGGCGGGTCGCCGTGGTGACCGGCGCCAACACCGGACTCGGGTACGAGACGGCCAAGGCGCTCGCCGAGCGCGGGGCCTCCGTGGTGCTCGCCGTACGCGACGTCGACAAGGGCGAGCAGGCCGCGGCGCGGATGACCGGGGACGTCACCGTGCAGGCGCTGGACCTGACCTCGCTCGACTCCGTCCGGACCGCAGCGGAGCAGTTGCGGTCCCGGCTCGACCGGATCGACCTGCTGATCAACAACGCCGGTGTCATGTACACCCCGAAGCGGACCACCCGCGACGGCTTCGAGCTCCAGTTCGGCACCAACCACCTCGGGCACTTCGCGCTCACCGGGCTGCTGCTGGACCTGATGCTGCCGGTGCCCGGCTCACGGGTGGTGACGGTCAGCAGCACCGGCCACCGCATCCGGGCCGACATCCACTTCGACGACCTGCACTGGGAGCGGTCGTACGGGCGGGCCGCCGCCTACGGACAGTCCAAGCTCGCCAACCTGATGTTCACCTACGAGTTGCAGCGCCGCCTCGCCCCGCACGGCACCACCGTCGCGGTCGCCGCGCACCCCGGCATGTCCAGCACCGAACTGGCCCGCAACAGCCCCGCAGCCCTCCGGC
Organism: Micromonospora sp. NPDC003241; assembly: GCF_053589795.1. Lineage (NCBI taxonomy): Bacteria > Bacillati > Actinomycetota > Actinomycetes > Micromonosporales > Micromonosporaceae > Micromonospora > Micromonospora sp. NPDC003241. The sequence goes on from NZ_JBSFSO010000079.1 coordinate 2,283, forward strand.
TCCCGCTCACCTGGCTCGCACCGGTGATCACCCAGACGCCGGCCATGGGCGCGCTGCCGACCCTGCGCGCCGCCACCGACCCCGCCGTGCTCGGCGGCCAGTATTACGGCCCCGGCGGACGCAACGAGGTCATGGGCCACCCCCGTCTGGTCACGTCCAGCCCGAAGTCGCACGATATGGCCGTCCAGAAGCGACTCTGGACCGTCTCCGAAGACCTCACCGGCGTGACGTTCCCGGTCATCCAGCCCGCGCGGAACTCGTTCTCCGCCGGCCTACGCGCTGCCTGACCGCTGATCAGGCTGGGTCAGGAATCCCGGGCGGCGTCCAGCGTCGGGGTGCGGACCTGGTCACAGGTGGCGAGCAGCATGCCGAGACGGCGACGTGCGTCAGCCGCCAACGGATCGCCCTCGCGGCGCAGCACGCGTACCGCCGTCGCGGTGGCCTCGGCCGCCCAGACGGTGAGCTGCGCCGCGGCGAAGGCGTCGGCGATCGCCAACAAGCCGGCGCCGTCCTCGGCGGCGCACGCGCGGGCGTGCCGGGCCAGCAGTGGTGACAGGGTCCCGTCGGTACGCTCGGCCAGCTCGCAAAGGCGTTGGGCCACCGAGCGCCGTGCGCCGTCGGCGCAGGTCGGACCGATCAGGGTGGCCGCCTGACCGAGTCGGGTCAGGTCATGCAGGGCCAGCACCTCGTACCCGGTCAGGCCGTCGGAGCGTAGCCGGTCGACCAGCGCGGCCAGGTGTCCGACGGCGGCGGGTAGGTCGCCGGAGGCGGCGGCCGTCGCGCCACGGGCCAGTTCCAGCCAGGGGTAGAACACCGCGATGCACGGGGAGTGCGCGTGGTCTGCCGCCGCCATCGCCGCCGAGGCCGTGTCGGCGTCGCCGCGCCAGGCCGCCACCTGTGCCCGTTCGCCGTGGGCGAGACTGCCGTAGAGCCGGCTGGTGGCCAGCATCGCGCCGGCCGTGTTGCTGAAGGTGACCGCCTCGTCGGTGCGCCCTCGGAGCCGCGCGGCGTAGGACTGGAGGACGGTCAGGAAGCCGCTGCCGAGTCGCAGGCCGCCGGAGCTGACCAGGTCGGCGAACTCGTCGGCCGCGATCGCGTCGATGCCGGGCAGGTCGCAGGTGAGCGCCAGCCGGGCGGCCCGGGTCGACTCCACCATCGCCTGGAGGTAGGGCACGTCTCCCCGCCAGGCGGCCACGTCCGCCTCGACCCGGGCGATCGTGTCGGCGTTGCGGCGGAACAGACCGCGCGTCGCGTCGACGTAGGCGACCACGCACCGGGCCAGCCCTCGGGCACCCGGGCCGGCTGCGGGCTGGGCCAGCACCGACTGGCTCAACCGCAACGCGGCGGTGATCTCCATCCGGTGCATCCGCATGAGCGCCTCGAACGCCCAGACCCGCGCCTGGTGACCGGGATCGGTCAACGAGACGGCGGCCTCGGCCAGGGTGTCGATGGTGGACTCGTCGCCGAGGCTCCAGTACGTCACCATGCCCCGCACCGTGAGCCAGCGGCTCCGCCGCCGCTCGTCGGCGAGTTCGTCGCGGACGTGGTCGAGGACCTGGAGGGCTTCGTGTGGGCGTTCGCAGAGCATCAGGATGGTGGCGAGCAGTTCGGCGGCATCGTAACCACCACCGGCGTCCAGCGCCGCCCGGGCCAGTTGGACCGTCAGCGGTACGTCGTAGCGGGCGAACGCCTGCACGGCACCGGCGAGCAGCAGCCGGGGCTCCTGTGCGGAGCCGGCGCCGAGCCGCCACAGGGTGACCCGTAGCAGGTCACCGGGTCGGCGGGCACCGGTGGCCTGCACCAGGTCGGCCAGTTCCGCCTGCAACTGCCGGGTCCGGGCCGGCGGGCAACGGCGGCGCAGCAGCTCCCCGTACAACGGATGCGTCAGTTGCACGTCGACCCGCCGGTCACGCCGGACGACCGCGACCAGGCCGTGATCCTCGGCCTGCCGGACGTCGGCGGCGTGTGTCGCCGTGGTGAGCAGGTGCAGGCCGATCTGCTCGCTCAGGGCGACCAGCTCCACCACCTTGCGGACGCCCGGAGCGAGGTGGTCGATCCGGGTGCCGATCACGTCCGTCACGTCGAGCGGCCGTGTCGAGTGGCCGGTCCACTGCCACACGCCACCGGAGCAGGCCCACTCGCCACTGTCCGTCGTGCTGCGCAGCAGCTCGTGGAGGAGCAGCGGATTACCGGCCGAGAGGCGCAACATCCGGTCGATCGACCGAGCCTCGGCCGGCCCGCCCAGGACGGCCTCGAGCAACTCGGTGGTCTCGCCCCGGCCGAACGGGGTCAGCTCGACGCGTTCGACCAGATCGTCGACGCACAGGGGCCGCAGCGGCAACGGCACCTGCTCCCCGTCGTGCACCGTCCCGAGCAGGACCACGTCCTCCTGCCGGGTGAGCACGTGGACCAGCGCCGCCGACGGCGGATCGAGCAGGTGGGCGTCGTCGATGGTGAGCACGATCGCGCGGCCCATGGCCTGCTCGTGAAGCGAGTCCACCACCCACCGCAGCACCCCGGCGGGGGTGAGACCCGCCGGTTGCGCGACGGGAAGCACCTGGGCCAGGCCACCGAAGGGCAGCGCCGTACTCGGATGGCCGGCGGCGATGGGCCAGACGACGTACCGGCTCGCGGGAAGCTCGGCCACGGCCTCGCGGACCAGCCGGCTCTTGCCGACACCGGCGTCGCCGCTGAAGAGGACGCCCCGTCGGCCGATGCCCTCCACTACCGCTCGCAGGTGCTTGAGCTCACCGGTTCGGCCGACGAAACTACCCCGATCCACCGAGGCATCGTATCGATGTCGACCCCGATCCGATGTCGCACACCGTGTGCGTCGAGATCGGATAACGTCGGCTACCCCGTCGCGGTAGCGGACCCGAGTTGTGGGTAAGGCGCGTGCGTCCACGTTCTCGCTGATCCAGGGGGCCACCGCAATACTGTTCCCGCTTCGAGGGCGAGCGGGTTGACGGTCGCCTACCTGACAGTCGCGCCGACCAATCAGCCAATAACGATCAACGGGTGTCGTCACCAGAATCCCACGGGTGAGCCTCTTCCCGAATGCGAAAACTAAGCCTGCCAAGAATCCCAGCCCGCTACTCAGCGGCGCCATTGCTCTTGTCCTACTGTGCTGCGGTGGCGGCCTTGTCGCCGCCTTCGATGACGACGACTCCACGTCCGCCCCCGGTCAGGCGGCAGCGTCCGCAAGCGTGAAACCCATCGCCGAGAGGCAGCCGCAGTACGTACCGACGCCGGAGCCTGACCTGGCGACGATCACTGCCAGTCCCACCGTCGAAACGTCCGCGACAGCAAGTCGGCGGCCGTCACCGACGCCCAGTCGTACCCCCAAACCCGACGTCTACTACCGCAACTGCGACGCCGTCAGATCTGCCGGTAAGGCGCCGTTGAAGCGTGGGCAGCCCGGTTACCGGGCGGGTCTGGACCGGGACGGCGACGGAATTGCCTGCGAGCCCTCCCGTGGTGGTAGTGGCAGCAGCAGCGGTAACGACAGCGGCGGCGGAAACGTGTATTACAAGAACTGTGCCGCAGTGCGGGCCGCAGGTAAGGCACCGATCCGTCGCGGCGAGCCCGGCTACGGCCGCCACTTGGACCGGGACGGTGACGGTATCGGTTGCGAGTAGACCCTGCGGCAGGACGCCCCCTGCGCCTCGCGGTCAGGGGGCGTCCGTGTGACGCGGTCGGCCTTGGGCGTTGGGCGGCGCTGCACCGGACGACGGGAACGGTCGACAGCGATCCGTCGGTGGTGGACAACCACCGTGTCGGAGGGGGTGTCCGCACCCCTCGAAGCGGGGGGTGTCCCGGTCCCGACCAGGTCTCGTAGGGTGCGCTCACACGTACCTGGAGGAGTTGGGCTCGATGGGATCGAAGCGCAGGCGGGCCCGGGTGGGGCTGACGGCGGCGGCGGTGGCTGTCGTCGTACTCGGTGTCGGTATCGGTGCCGCCGGCGCGAGCGGCCGGCAGCCCTGGTGGGGCCTCGGGCAACAGGCCACGCCCGCGCCCACGCCGAGCGTGACCCCGGGCGACGCCCCGACCTCCGACGCGCCGTCCGCCCTGGGCGCGCCGGTGAGCGCCGGGCCGACCACGGCGGCGCCGTCGGCGAGTACGTCCCCGAGCGTGCCCGCGACCACGCCGCCGCCCTCGCGGACCCCGTCGGCCTCCGGCAGCCCCGCCGCGTCGGCCTCGGCGACGACCCCGCCGACCGGGAACCGCACGACCGCGCCGACGTGGGCGCCGCCGCCCGCGAACGCCGGGTTCGACTACCAGATCGGCGGGGTGTACGCGCCACCGTCCGGCCTCACCGTGGTCAGCCGTGACCTGGAGGCGTCACCGGCCGCCGGGCTGTACAACATCTGCTACGTCAACGCCTTCCAGGCGCAGCCGGGCGCGGAGTCGTGGTGGAAGACCAACCACCCGGACCTGCTGCTGCGGGACGCGCAGGGCAACCTCGTGGTCGACGAGGACTGGAACGAGCTGATGCTGGACTTCTCGACCGCCGCGAAGCGGACGGCGTTGACCACGATCGTGGGCGGGTGGATCGACCGGTGCGCCAGCAAGGGGTTCAAGGCGATCGAGCCGGACAACCTGGATTCGTTCACCCGGTCCAAGGGCCTGCTGACCGAGTCGCAGGCGGTCGCGTACGCGGCGTCGCTGAGCGCGTACGCGCACGGCAAGGGGTTGGCCGTGGCGCAGAAGAACCTCGCGGAGCTGAGCACCTCGAACGCCCGCAAGGCCGGGTTCGACTTCGCCGTCGCCGAGGAGTGCGGCACCTGGAACGAGTGTGACGCGTACACCCGCACCTACGGCGCCAACGTGATCGTCATCGAGTACACGGAGAGCGGCTTCAGCAAGGCGTGCGGGTCGCACGGCAGCACCCTCTCGGTCGTGCTGCGCGACCTCGCCGTCTCGGCCCCCGGCTCCCGCACGTACGTCCGTAAGGCGTGCTGAGCGGGGACCTCAGCTCGCGGGTACGACCTGGATGATGCTCTCGCCACCGACCGCGTTCCCCTGGTCGGCCATCGAGCTGATCAGGTTGTAGTAGCCGGGGCCGGCGTCCGGGGCGATGACGATGGTGCTGACCGGACGTCGGTCGGGCGCGTCGGCGGGGCGTACCGGCTCGGCCGGGTAGGTGACCAGCCCCGGGACGGTGAGCGTGCCCATCGCGTGCGCGGTGAGCTGCTCGACCGACTCGAACGGGCCGATCAGGTGGGCGGTCAGCTCGACGCCGGGCCCGGGCGTCGGCGTCACCGGCGGCTCGTCGGGTGACTCGACGAGCCAGTTCAGGGTGAAGGTCTGCCCCGGCTGGTACGACTTCTCGACGTCGGCGGTCTCGCAACAGGAGTAGGTGAGCGTCGACGCCGCGACCTCCTCCACCGGGCTGACCACACACGCGGCCAGGAGCGGGAACAGGAGGGCCAGGGGCAAGGCGCGGTAAGCCTTCATGCGCCGGATCGTATGCCCTGCTCGCAACCCCTGACCTCGATCTTCGTCGCCGAGGCGGACGAGTCGGGGTCACGGACGGGAGGTCGTCACTTCTGCCGCTCCCGAGAGCCTCTGCGCGATGCGCGTCACGGCGTGGCCGCCGCCGGTGTCGGCGGCGGCCTGCCGGTGGTGACTGCGGTGCTGCTCGGGTCAGCCGTTGTCGATCAGGCTGGCGATCTCGTTGTAGATCAGGTGCGCCTTCGCGCCCTGGTTGGACGGGCAGCCGCCGAGGTGGTGCAGGGCGATCACCCGGTGGCTGCTGTTCAGCACCGGTGAACCGGAGTTGCCGCCGGAGGTGTCGCAGCTGTAGCTGATGTTCCAGGTGTTGTAGTTCGCGTTACGGACGGTGCAACGTGCGCCGTTCTGGGTGTCCTCGAAGATGGAGAGGCGCTTCGGGCTGCCGTCACCGTGGCCGGGAATGTACATCTGGGTGCCGGTGGTGGTGGCGGTCGTCGCCAGGTAGAGCGTGCCGAAGCCCTGGATGGTCGCGAAGTTGTTCACCGAGAACAGGGCGTAGTCGAGCTGGTTGGAGCCGCCGCTGCTGACCCGGTAGAGCGTGGCGCCGCTGACCTTGGTGCCGGGGCCGGGGTTGGCACCGCCGCAGGTGGCGCACTGGTAGTTGAACTGCATCTCGCTGCCGCTGACCGCCGACTGCGTCGAGAAGCAGTGCTTGTTGGTCAGCATCCGGTTGGTGTTGCCGACCCGCCAGGTGGTGCACATGCCGCCGCCGCTGATCAGCAGTCGGGCCACCGCGTTGCCCCGGGCGAACTCGGTCGGGTGGCTGCTCTGGTAGCAGACCACGTCCCGGCGGGCGTCGGTGCTGCACACGGACTGGGTGGAGAAGTTGTGCGCGGCGATCTCGGTGCGGTCGTAGCCGCGCCAGAACCGGTCGATGGTGGCGGCGCTGCCCCGGCTGGCGCGGGTGCTGTGCAGCGTCACCACGGCGGTGTCGCCCTCGACGGACATGGCCCAGAAGCCCGCCCGCCCGTCGGTGGTGTAGTCCGAGCCGGTGGCCCGGTTCAGGTGGCGGTCGTACCGGTGGCTCTCCCGGCCGTCCGGGCTGGCGACGGTGACGTACTCGCCGGGGCCGAGCCGCAGCGAGGCGAAGTGCACCTTGACGTAGGTGGCGCCGGGGTGGTGGATGACCTGCGTCCGGCCGTCGCGGGCGTACGACAACGCGCCGTCGACGGTGCGCAGCTCGCCGACGGTCGTCACGCCCTCGGCCACGAACTGCTCCGACTCGGGGGCGCGCGCGGACTGCGGCGCGAGAGGTGGCGCCGAGTACGCCTTGGCTGGTGCCGACAGCAGGCTCAGCCCGAGTGTGCAGGCGCTGAGCATGACCGCCAGCGTGCGCAGACGGCGCGGGGCGTGTGTCATCGTCGCTCCTCCCAGGAGACCGGAACCTTAACGATTGCTCAGTCTTCATACACGAGCTGCGGCGATACATGCAAGACCGTCGATGTTTTGTCGGCGTGGACTCCGGCCTGACGGCACCCGTCGCGTAGGGTCCTGCCCGTGTCCGACCAGCCGACGCGGAAGCCCCGCCGCACCTCCACGTACGCCCTCGTCCTGGCCGGGCTGAGCCTCGTGCTGTCGCTGATCTCCTGCGGCGTGGTGGCGGTGGCGCAGCTCGGCGACACCGACGACGCGCTCCAGTCACCGCCGCGACCGGCGACCGCGTCGGAGGTGGAGGCCGTCGCCCACGTCACGTTCCCGCCCGGCACGGTGTTCCTCTCGGCGGTCAGCAGCAACGGGCTGGAGACCCACCTGTCGGCGAAGTTCCGGATTCCCCGCGCCGCCCTCGACACCTTCGTCGCCGACGGGGGCTTCGGCGCGGAGCTGACCCCCGGCCTCCGCGCCGTCACGCGGGAGGACGACGTGGGCGGTGGGGACACCTGGCACCCCGAGCGCGCGGCCCGCGTCTCCGGACTGGTCGAAGAGGCGCCGGGGCCCGGCGGTACGTACCGTCGCCTGCTGGTGGACCTGGACGCGGTGGACGCCGTGACGATCTATCTGCGGGCGACCCGGCCCTGACCCGCGCCGTGCCGACCGTCAGCACGGGTGGTGCGGCGTTACTACGATCTTGCGTGGCGCGACCCGCCGACCCCTCTCGCAAGAGGCACTGTGGACTCATCGCTCGCGATCGTCATCGGTGGCACGGCGCTCTTCGCCTATCTCGTGCTCCGGCGGGGCGCCGGGAGCCGGCGCGCCGTCCTGGTCGCGGGCGGGGTGACCCTGGGCGTCGTCGCGAGCTTCCTGCTCATGCCGTACCTCGCGACGGTCTGGCTGCCCGCCGTGGTGGGCCTGGTCGCGCCCCTCAGCGGCGTCGTCGCGTACCTGGTCTTACGTCATGTGACGACAGCCGGGCGGTCGACCCGCCCGAGCCGTCCGGGGCGGCCTCAGACCGTCCCGGACAGGTAGTCCTTCCGCCGCTGCGGAGGGAACCTCTCGATCGCGTACCGCAGCATGACCCTCGGCATCACCCGGTAGTGCCGTACCAGGAACTCCTCCGCCGCCGCCAGGTCCCGGTTGCCCACCTCGCGCAGCATCCAGCCGACGGCCTTGTGCACCAGGTCGTGCGGGTCGCGCAGCAGCCGCTCGGCGAGCCGGAACGTCCACGCGTAGTCGTCGGCCTTGATGAACGCGAGAGTGGCCATCACCGCGATCCGCCGGTCCCAGACCAGGTCCGATCCGGCCAGTCGGTCCAGGACGTCGCGGTCCTTGTCGAGCAGCCAGGGCCCGAGGACGTACGGCGCCCAGGAGTCCACCAGGTCCCAGTTGTTCAGGTGACCGCTGTGCGTCAGGACCAGCTCGACGATCCGGCCGCGTTCCGGCTCGTCGGCCTTGCCGAACTTGCGCACCAGGATGAAGATCGCCGTCAGCCGCTCCTCGTGCACCTCGCTGGTCAGCAGTGTCGCCGTCTCGGCCAGATCGAGGCCGCGCCAGTGTCGGCCGGCGACCCGGCGCTGCTGCGGCACGGTGACGCCGATGGCTCGGTCGCCCTCGCCGTACCCGCCGGGAAACATCTTGAGGTACCGACTCACACCGGTGGCGCGGGCCGGGTCGGCGAGCTGGGCGAGGTCGTGCCGGACGTCGGCGGCAGTGGTGGCCATGACTCGGCAACCTACCGCGAGCGGTGCGCCGTACGTTGTCGGCCGCCCGGGCCCACCGTGGCGCGGCGACGTTTCGAATCCGTCACGCAGTTTTGGCGGGCGTTGCGGGAAAGCACCGGGTAGGTAAATTCCAATAATTCCGACCCCTGTGACGTCCACCATGTTGACAGTCCTCGGCGCCGCTTCATTCACGCCACCTTCGCCGTCTCCGCGACGGCGGTGACCTCTCTATTCACGTCGGCGTTCCGGAATGGATCACAAGTGGTTCCGGATCATTGTTGGCCGGGGCTGTTCGAACGGTATTGCCGCTGACACTTTCCGGTAACCCCGAGCCTCGGTGGATTCGCTAACTTGAGCGTCGCCCGGCAGGGGGCCGGGAAAATAATCGGGGAGAGGGCGCATGCGCAAGAAATTGATCCGGCAATTACTCGTCGGTATCGCGGTGGGGGCGGCGCTGGTGCCGGTTGTGGTGTCGCCGGCCTCGGCGGCACCCGTGTCGCAGGTGCAGTGGGAGCCCTGTGAGCAGGATGACAATGCGCTGTGCGGCACCCTCGAAGTGCCGGTCGACTGGGCCGATCCGTTCGGCCCGACGATCGAGTTGGCGCTGGCCAAGCGGCCGGCGACCGATCCCGAGGTGCGACGCGGATCGCTGCTGGTGAATCCGGGTGGCCCGGGTGGGTCGGGCGTGGACTCCGCGTTGCGGGCCACGTACGGCGACGAATTGCGTCGTCATTTTGACATTATCGGTTTCGACCCGCGTGGAGTGGCTCGCAGCGCGCCTATCATGTGTGCGCTCGACAAGATCTCGGCCTTGCCGGCGGGCCCCATCAAGACGGCTGCCGACTTCACCCAAATGGTCACCGCGAGTCGGGCGCTGGCCGACGACTGCCGCTCCCGGAGTGGGCCGGTATTCGACCATGTGAACACCCTCCAGGTGATCCGGGACATCGACGCGATCCGGGCTGCGGTCGGCGACCCGCAGTTGAATTTCCTCGGAATGTCGTACGGCACGCTGATGGCCCAGCAGTACGCGGAACTGTTCCCGACCCGGGTACGCGCCATCGTCGCCGACAGCAGCATGGACCACAGCCTCGACGCCCAGGGTTTCGCCGTCACCCAGGCAGCCGCCGGGCAGGACTCGTTCAACGAGTTCGTGGCCGGCTGCGCCCGGCTGCCGCAGTGCGCGCTCCACGGACGGGACATCCGCCAGTTCTGGCAGCGCCTGCTCGACCGCGCCGGTCGGGGCGAGTTGCCGGACCCGGACAACCACAGCTACAAGATCACCAAGCGGGATCTGGTCAACTTCGTGCTGGGCAACGTGAACTACCAGCCGTACTGGCTCGACATCGCGGCCGAGCTGGAGCGGGTCGACGCCGGCCGTCCGTGGGGCGTACCGGCGGCCCGCCAGTCGACCGAGGAGCAGCCGCCGACCGTGGTGCCCTTCGCGTACCAGGCGGTGCTCTGCGAGGACTGGAACCTCGGGGCGCAGAACATCGGGCAGTGGCGGACGATCGTGGACGCGGCCCAGCTCGCCTCGCCGGACCTGCCGGACCTGCCCCGGGCGGCTATCGGCGCCATCTGCCTCGGCTGGCCCAGCACGGCGGACAACCCGCAGCGGCCGATCACCCCGACCAACCAGGCCAAGCTGCTGTTCGTCAACTCGTTGCACGACCCGGCGACCGGCTACAACTGGGCGCTCGGTGCCGCCGCACAGTTCGGTGACCATGCCGAGCTGCTGACCTACGAGGGCTGGGGACACATCGTCTACGGCCGGGTGGCCTGCGCCGACGAGGCGATCGAGGCGTACCTGATCGACCTGGTGGTGCCGGCGGACGGCACGCGGTGCGCGGCAGCGCCGCCGCCCGGCACGGAGTCCGACGAGGCTCGGGGCCGCTCGGCCGGCCCGGCCGCCGACGAGGCGCCGCCGCTGGTGCCGCTGCGCAGCGAGCCGAAGCTGCCGACCTGGCTCTGATGTAAGGAAGGGTCCCCTGCTAACGCCTCGTGCATAGCAGGGGTCGCCACCGGTGACGTCGGGTTCCGGTCCGGCGCCGTCGGGGCGTTCGGCCTCGCGGGGATGCCGGTCCGTCGGTGGGGCGTCC
>NZ_JBSFSO010000080.1:0-11136 GCF_053589795.1 Micromonospora sp. NPDC003241
AAGACGCCGTCCTGCCAGAGGAAGCGGTGCGGGATGTCGGTGGGCGGGTTGCTCAGCCCGACGCCACCCCGACGAACGCCACCCCAGACAACAAACCTCCCCACCTCACGAGTGACGCAGCCGCACCGCGCCCGAACCGACGAACGCGACGCAGGGCAGCAGCGCCCCAGCGCCGCCGCGTCGAACCGTCGCGCAATTCCCCTTCCTGCGACACGGGCGGTGACCGCAGTGGAGCGTGCAGTCTCCCTCCGGCCCGAGCCCGCTCGGCCCGGCGGCCCGGCGGCCAGCCGGGCAGGCGGGCAGGCGGGCAGGCGGGCAGGCGAGCAGGCCAACCCTTCCGGGGTGCCACCGGGAGCGCTCGGCCGCGCCGCTACCCCGAGCCGGCGGAACAGCCGCCGCCGGACAGCACCCGGACAGCACCCGGACAGCCTGGCGAGGATTCCTCGCGTTTTCGTTGACTCGCACCGTCGACCGTGAGATACATGGCCACACGTCGATGGAGATGCCGGCAGCCCGGAGCCGTCGTCCGGAAAGGCGAGACATGACACCGCACGCACACCCGCCCCTGCGGCGGGGTCGCCCGCTGACCCGGGTGCTGGCCGGACTGGCCGCGCTCGCGGTCCTCGTGCCCGCCGCGCCCGCGTACGCCAACTCGCTGCCCAACCTGCCGCACCACGCAGGCGGGTACGAGTCCTCCTTCTCCCCCGCCTACGACTACGACACCGACGGCTGTTACGCGGTCTCGGCGATCAGCCCGGACGGGCGGATCAACGGTGGGTTGCGGACCACCGGGGCGATCAACGGCAGCTGCCGGGACCGGTCCGACCTGGACATGTCGCAGACGTACGCGCGGTCGGCGTGCAACAACGGCTGGTGCGCGATCGTCTACGCCAGCTACTTCGAGAAGGACCAGGCGGTGCACGGCAGTGGTCTCGGCGGCCACCGGCACGACTGGGAGCACGTGATCTCCTGGGTCGACCAGGCGACCAACCGGGTCGAGTACGTGACCACCACGCAGCACAGCAGCCGGCGCACCTACCCGCGCGCCCAGGTGCGCTTCGACGGCACGCATCCGAAGGTGGTCTATCACAAGGACGGCGCGTCGACGCACTTCTTCCGGCTCGCCAACGCCAACGACGAGCCGCCGGAGAACCACTACGGCACCTGGCACTACCCGCCGGTGGTGGACTGGAACGGCTGGCCCAGCCTGGACCTGCGAAACAGTCTGATGGCGGCCGACTTCGGCGCGGCCAGCATCAAGATCAAGGACGGTGCGTTCGAGTACCTGCTCGGCGTCGCCAAGCCCGCCGGCATCCCGTTCGACCCGCACGCCTGAGGGCCAGCGGCGACTCGATCACCGGTCGCCGAGCGACACCACCAGTTCCTGGGTGCGGTGGTCGGAGACGCCCCGCGCGTCGCCGAGGTGGTAGGAGTGCACCCGGACCTGCGGCGAGGCGAGCGCCCAGTCGAGTCGCCACCAGTGCGGCCAGCCGGGCCGGGCCGCGAAGCTGGCCGGGTACGGCGTCGACATGGCGTGGGCGGCGTCGCGCAGGCCGTCGGGCAGTTTGCGCAGGTCGCCCATTGCCGGCGTGGTGTTCAGGTCACCGGCGATCAGCACCGGGTGCGGGTTGTCGCGGACGTCGCGGGCCAGTGCGCGCCACTGCGGCTCCCGCTGGGCCCGTTGCTCACGCAGGATGCGATAGAAGGCGGCGTCGACGGGGCCGTGCTGCGGCGAGATCTGCACCGGCAGGTGCAGGTTGTACGCCGATAGCACCCGTCCGCCGCCCAGGTCCAGGTCGGTCCGCAGGGTCTTGTAGCGCCACTCGTCACCGGCCGCCGCGACCTCGGGCGGCAGGCCGACCGGCTCCAGCGGCGCTTGCCGCAGCACCGGCAGCCGGGAGACGGTGACCAGCTCGCCGACGACCACCACCTGGAAGCCGGGGAACTCGGCGCGCAGCCGGTCGAGCGTCGCCTCCGTCGGCCGCCCCTGCTCGTACCAGTACTCCTGCAACAGGTAGACGTCGGCGTCGGCGTCGCGCAGCACGCGGTACATCGTCTCGGTCTCGCCGCCGGAGTCCCAGTAGCCGGTGTTCCAGGAGAAGACGCGTACCGCGTCGGCCGGGGCGGGGCCGTCACCACCCTGCCACACGCGCACGTTGACGCCGCTGAGCCCGGCGCCGAGCAGCAGGCCCAGGGCGGCGAGCACCGCCACCACGCGACGACGGCGACTCACCACCGCTCCGGCGGCCAGCACCACGGGCACCAACAGGAAGAGCGGCGGCGGCACGATGTCCACCGCGAGCCAGAGCCACCACCGCCCACTGAGCACCAGGTGCGCGACGGTGAACGCGAGCCAGAGCCCGGCGGCGGCCGGACACAGCACCGTCGGCCAGCGCCGCCATACCGCGCGCCCGGGTGGCGACGCGGTGTCGGCGGCGACCGGCACGGCGGTGGTCACGCCGATTCCCACCGGGGCGTGCCGTCGATCGGGAACGAGGCGTCGTAGAGCTGCCGGAACGGCCGGGACAGCAGCCACTGCGCGGCGCCGGTCGCCACGCCGGCCGTGATCGTCACGTTGACCAGGAAGTGCAGCCCGGCGAAGCCGACCAGGAACAGCGGTCCGTGTCGCCGCAGGACGAAGCGGTACATCCCGGCGTCGCAGGCCAGCGACGCGACGAGCAGGGCCGCCGGCAGCGCCGCGCCCCACGGCCACCACAGCAGCGGTACGGCCAGCGCCGGCAGGGCGAGGAACGCGGCGAGGCTGCCCCACGCCCGGGAGGCAGTCTCGAAGCCCTTGCCGAAGCGCCGGGCGCGGGCGTACAGCGGGATCCGCAACCGTCCCCGGTGGAACAGCTTGCGCAGCAGTCCGGGCAACTCGTGGTCGTGGTCGTGCCGGCCGCGGACCTCGGAGGTGAGCAGCATCCGGTACCGGCGGGTCAGCCGGTAGCCGTAGTCGACCTCCTCGGTCTGCCGCAGGGCCGGGTTGAACGGCCCGATCTCGTCGTACACGGCCCGTCGGATCACGCACACGGCGGGGAAGAGGAACGACACGTCGCCCTCCGAGCTGATCGACCAGTAGTGGTACTGGAGCCCACGGTAGCGGGACACGAGCGTGTCATGGATCAGTGGTTCGGCGTCCTGGATCCCGCAGACCGCTCCGACGTCGGGCGCCTCCCGCAGGAGGCGGACCGCGTGGGCGACCGCGTCGGGGGCCAGCGCCAGGTCGGAGTCGACGTAGCAGATCAGCTCGCCCCGGGTGTGCGCGGCGCCGACGTTGCGGGCGGTGCCGCAACCGCCGTTCGCGCCGGTGCTGACCACGCGTACGCCGAGCGCCTCGGTGACCGCGACGGACTGGTCGGTGCTGCAGTCGTCGACCATCAGCACCTCGATGTTCGGGTAGGTCTGGTCGAGCACGGAGCGCAGGCAGAGGTCCAGGGACTCGGCGTAGTTGTAGTTGGGCACGATCACCGAGACCAGCGGAAGGGCGTTCATCGGGTGGCGACCTCCGGGCGGTCGTAGAGCCGACGGAAGCGGGCGGAGGTCAGCCAGGCCAGCACGCCGCAGGCCGCGGCGACCGCGATGACCAGGTTCAGGAAGAAGTGCATCGCCACGAAGTAGACCAGGAACCCCCAGCCGCGTTCGGCGCGCACGAAGCGGTACATCGGCAGGTCGCCGGCGACGAAGGCGGCGAACGCGGCCAACGGCACCAGCAGGTAGGCCGGGCCGAGCAGCACCGGCAGCACGAGGGTGAGCAGGGTCAGTGGGGCGGCGATGCTGACCCAGGCCCGGAGGCCGCTGCGCAGTCCGCCGGGGAACTCCGGCTTGCTGGCGTACACCGGGATGTGCAGCGCCGTGCGGGTGAACACCTTGCGGACCAGGACGCCGAGTTCGTGGTCGTGGTCGTGCACGCCCCGCACCCTCGGCGAGAGCAGGATCCGGTAGCGCTGTGCGAGCCGCATGCCGTAGTCGGCGTTCTCGGTCTCCCGCAGTCGCGGGTTGAACGGGCCGATCTCGGCGAACACCCGGGCCGGCACGGCCAGCAGCGCGGTGTAGAGCGTCATGATCTGTCCCTCGTCGGCGATCAGCCAGTAGGACTGCTGGAGGCAGCGGTACTCCTCCAGCAGGCTGTCCCGGATCAGCGGCACCGGGTCGTAGTTGCCGCACACCGCCCCGATCTCCGGGTCCGACGTCAGCAGGTCGACCGCGTTGGCGACCGCGTCCGGTCGGGCCGCCACGTCGGAGTCGACGAAGAACAGGATCTCACCCGCCGCGACCGCCGCGCCGAGGTTACGGGCCGCAGCCGGACCGCTGTTGCTCGGCGTCCGGACGACCCGTGCGCCGTGGGCCTCGGCGACCGCCACCGAGTCGTCGGTGCTGCAGTCGTCCACCACGATGATCTCCAGGCGCGGGTACGTCTGCGCCCGCAGGGAGTCGAGGCAGAGCCGCAGCGCGCGGGCGTAGTTGTAGTTCGGCACGATGACCGACACCAGGGGAGGGCTCATCAGTCCATCCAGATCAGCAGGTGGGGATAACGGGCGTTGATCTGTGCCACGGCCAGCACGACGCCGATCAGGACGGCACAGCCGACGATCGTCCGGTCGCGTAGCAGGATCCGGATCGGGTCGCCGCCGGTCCGCAGCACCAGGACCGCCTGGAGGTAGCGGAACGCGGCCAGCAGCCCGAGGGGTACGACGAGGGCCAGCACGACCGGCGGATAGGCGGCGATCGGCGCGTCCAGGTGCAGGTACAGCAGGAAGGTGGTGCCGGCCAGTGAGGTGGTCAGGCCGAGCAGGTGGTCGGCGAGCAGCAGGTTGTACCCGTGCAGGGCCGGCCGGTGCGGGGTGCCCAGGGCAGCCAGTTCGTGGCGTCGCTTGCCGAGGATGAGCACCAGGCAGCCACTGAACACGGCGGTCAGCAGCAGACTGGCGGGCACCGTCTCGGTGGCCGCGTACCCCTGCAGGACGCGCAGCACGAAGCCGGTGGAGACCACGCAGACGTCCAGCAGCGGCAGGTGCTTGAGCCACCGGCTGTAGGCGGCGCTCAGGGCCAGGTAGGTGATCAGCGGCCACCAGGTCATCTCCGGACCGGTGACGGTCACCGCGACCAGGCCGACCGCGAGCAGCACCGCGTACGCCCAGGCGACCGGGACCGGGACGTGCCCGGCGGCGATCGGTCGGTGCTGCTTGTCGGGGTGTTCCCGGTCGAGGTGGCGGTCGGCGATGTCGTTGAGCACGTAGATCACCGACGAGGCGAGGGTGAACGCGACGATCGCCCAGAGGCACCGCCACAGCGCCGACGCCGTCCAGACCGGGGTGTCGACCAGAGCGAGCGGGACGGCCAGGAGGTTCTTGACGACGTGCCCCGGTCGGGCCAGGGCGAGCAGGTGGCGTGGCAGCAGGAGCGGGCGTACGACCCGGTCGGGGGCGACCGGGGCGACCGGCTCCACCACGGTCTCGGCGGCGGTCATCGCGGGCCCGTCAGAAGAAGATCTTCGCGGCGGCCAGGGCGCCCTGCCGCCACGGATCGCGGCTGGTCCGACCGTCCCGGGCCGGTCGGTGACGCTGTCGCTGCGCCCGCCACCACTCGTAGGTGCGCAGGATCGCGTCCTGGTTGGAGAACTTCGGCCGGAAGCCCAGCCGGTCCCGGGCCTTGTCGATGCTGACGTACGAGTCGGCCATCAGCTTGTGCAGCAGGCGCCCGTAGACGGGTGAGAGTCGGCTGCGTTCCAACAGGCTGAGCGCGGCGAGCGCGGGGCGGGCGGGCAGCGAGACCACCCGTCGACCGTGACCGGCGGCGTCCAGGACCGCCTGGAAGTCCTCGCGCAGCGTGCCGAACTGCTCGGCGGCGAGGTTGTACGTGTCGTTGGCGACGTCGTCGGCGGCGTGCAGGACGGTGACCACGGCGGTCACCAGGTCGTCCACGGCGAACATCTGGATCCGTACGTCGCCGCGCCCGAGGACGGGGAAGTTGCGGCCCTCCTCCGCCCACTCGAAGAGCATGGCGAACAGTCCCATCCGCCCGGGGCCGACGAAGGTCTTGGGTCGCAGCACCGCCACCGGCAGGCCGTCCGCGCGGTGCCGTTCGGCGATCTCCTCGGCGGCGGCCTTGGCCGCGCTGTAGGTGTCGACCGGACTGCGCGGGTACGCCTCGGTGGTGGGCACCTGTTTCGGCAGGCCGTAGACGGCGGTCGAGGAGACGTGCAGGACGCGCTCCACCCCGGCGCGGCGTGCCGCGTCGAAGACTCCGCGGGTGCCGTCGACGATGACCGACCGGATCTCGTCGGTCGGATAGCTCGGCAGCGCCGCCGCGCAGTGGATCACCACGGTGGCCCTGGTGAAGGCGCGGTCGAGCAGGGCCGGGTCGCGGATGTCGCCGACGTACCCGACGGTGGGTTCCGGCCGCAGGTCGACGCCACGGACCTGGTGGCCGTCGGCGGCGAGACGGTCGGCCAGCCGGGAGCCGAGCATGCCGGCGGCACCGGTGATCGCGATCACCACAGCGATCCCACCTTCTGTGTGACGAACCGGGTCACCAGTCGGGTCAGCCCCTGGTCGAGCACCTCACCCAGGGCGTCCACCGCCCGCTGCGCGTCGGCCGGTTCGGTGACCAACGACGGGCCGACGACCAGCGGGTTGCGTCCGTTGAGCGTGTAGTAGGTGAAGATGTCGTGGTCCCGGTAGAGCGCGTTGATGACGGCGCAGGTGACCAGCTTGGCCTTGAAGCGGGGGTCGCGGGCCACCCCGGCCGGGGCGAGTCGGCCCACCAGGTCGAGGATCTTCGGCCCGCCGTCGATGTGCACGCCCCAGAGCGCCCCGGCGCCGGCCACCCGGCCGACCGCCTCCGGATGTTCCTTGGCCAGCCGGTGCAGCCCCGGTTCGAGGACCCGTTCCAGCGCCCGCGCCCGCGCCGGGTAGTCGTCCTCCACCACGATGTTGATCGCCTCGATGGCGGTGACGCACTCCTCCCCCATGCCGTAGTACGTGGTGCTGGTGCTCTGCAACAGCGCGTCGGTCAGGTTGTCGTACGCCTTCCGGAACACCGGCTTGCGGGCGACGAAGGCGGATATGGACGACTTGCCGCCGCCGAACGATTTGCTCGTGGTCAGCACGTCCGGTATCAGATCCGGGTAACGCATGAAGTAGAAGAGGCTGCCCGTCTTGCCCCAGCCGGTGTAGATCTCGTCGAAGATGAGTACGATGTCGTGTCGATCGCAGAGTTCACGAACGCCCCGAAGGAAATCTTCGTCGCACCATTGAATGGTGGAGGCGCTGAAAGGTTCGATGATCAGGGCGTACACGTCGCCCGCATGCCGCTCGATAGCGGACCGGACGGATTCCAGATCCCCGTACGCGAATGGGACGATTCCCGGAATTGTCGGGAAGTTGAAGTGCGGCTGCCCGGTGAGCCCACCGGAACCGAGCAACTTTCCGTGGAAACCGCAGTCCGCGCGAAGGATGGTGCCCCGTCGACCACCGTGGTATTTGTAGGCCAGCTTCACCGCACCCTCCACCGCCTCGGCGCCGGAGTTGGGCAGGAACGACATGGACAGATCGCCGGGCAGCAGTTGGGCCAGATTGTGGCCGAGCGCCGCGAGGTAGGGCGAAAAGTACGTCTTGTGCACCTCCATTCGCCGACGCTCGGCGAAGCGTTGCCGGGCCGCGACGATCCGTGGATGGTTGTGGCCGTGGTTGAGCACCCCCACCCCGCCGGTCAGATCGAGGACGCGCCGGCCGTCGCGCAGGGTCAGGTACGCGCCCTCGGCCCGCTCCACCAATTCCCGACCGAACCCGAACGACGTCATCAGATTGACCTGGCTCGCGTTCACGTACCGCCGATAGAGGTCGTGCACCTCGCGAACGGTGAACCGCTCGCATTCCTCGACACTGACGAGATTTGGCATGCCGCGACGCTATCTATTGCCTCGCGATCTTTCCTGGACCGAGGCTGGATGCAACCTTGACTACGCAAGGCAACCCTTGCCACGGCGGGTGAGGCATGGATAACTTGGTCCAGGCGCAACACAATTGCCGCCGGTCAATTCATCTGCACATTAGCCAACACTCGTTGAGGTGTCCGTCATGCCGCCGACGGTGTCGGTAATCGTCCCCACCCACAACAGCGCGAAGACCCTGGGTGCGTGCCTCGCGGCGGTCCACCGACAACGGCACCCGGTGACCGAGGTCATCGTGGTCGACGACGCCAGCACCGACGACACCCGGGCCGTCGCCCGACGCTTCCCGTGCCGGCTGCTGGTCACCGACCACAACGCCGGACCGGCCGCCGCCCGCAACCGAGGCATCCGGGCCGCCACCGGCGACCTGATGTTCTTCCTCGACTCGGACTGCGCCCCGGAACCGGACGCCCTGGGCAACGCCCTCGCCGTCCTGCGCGAGCAGCCCGACGTCGCCTGTGTGCACGGCATCTACGCGCTGGAACCGCTCTTCGACGACGGGCCGATCGAGGCGTACCGGCTCACGCACGGGCACTACTGGCGACTGCGCCACGTCGGGCGGGTCCGCACCACCCTCTTCGCGATCTGCCTCATCCGCCGCGAGGTCTTCACCACGGTCGGCCTCTTCGACGAGAAGCTGCGCGCCTCCGAGGACGTGGAGCTCGGCGACCGGATGGGCGAACGGTACGGCATCGTCCTCACCGACACGGTGGTGTGCCGACACGACGACGACAGCCGGCTCGGCGCGCTGCTGGCCAAACAGTTCCGCCGCTCGCAGATGCTGATCCCGGTGGCCCGGGCCGAACGCGGACCGGCCGGCATCCGCGCCAACAGCGCGGCGGGCCTGCTCACCGCGGCGGCGGTGCCGGCGCTGCTGCCGACGGCGTTGCTCACCGGCGGCTGGCCGGTGCTGTCGCTGCTGTTCCTGGTCCTGTTCACGGTCGCCGAACCGGCGCTGCTGCGGTTCGTCCTGCGCCGACGCGGGCTGCCGTTCACGCTCTTCTTCTTCGCCGTGCACCTGCTGGTCCAGCTCGCCGTCGTCGCCGGGGCCGTGGTCGGCGGGATCCGGCACCTCGCCGACCGCGACTTCGGACCGAGCCGGACGACCGTCGCGAAGCCGTCCCGATGAGCAGCCGCCGAGGACCCGTCACCCGGCTCGGCGCGCACCTGCACGCACAGGCGTTGCACTACCTCCTGTTCGCCTATCGCGGCGGGCAGACACTGCGCCGCCGGGCGGCCCTCGGCGGCCCGCACTGGCCGGTGTTCGGCCTGGCCGGTGCGGAGATCGCCCTCACCATCGACGACGGGCCACACCCGCAGTGGACCCCCGCGCTGCTGGACCTGCTCGACCGGCACCGGGTCCGCGCCACCTTCTTCCTCATCGGCGACCGGGTCCGGGAGCATCCGGACCTGGCCCGGCGGGTGCTCGCCGCCGGTCACCTGATCGGCAACCACTCCCGGTCGCACCCGCAGCCGTTCGCCGCGCTGTCCCGACCCGAGATCGTCGCGGAGATCGCGCAGACGCAGCGGGACATCGAGGACGCCCTCGGCGTGTCCCCGCGACTGTTCCGCGCGCCCGGCGGCAACTGGTCCCCGACGGTCCTGCGGACCGTCGCCGAGCTCGGCCTCACCCCCGTCGACTGGACGGTGAACCCCAGCGACTGGCGTCGTCCGGGTGTCACGCGGATCGCCCGCACGCTGTCGCGTACCCGGCCCGGGCAGATCATGCTCTGCCACGACGGCGGTGGCGACCGGTCGCAGACCGTCGCCGCCCTGGCCGAGGTGCTGCCCGGGCTGATCGCCCGTGGGCTGCGCTTCGCCACCGTCCCCGCACACGTGACGCCCCGGCCGCGCCGGGTGGGAGAAGGCCCCTGATGTCGCACGGTGAACTGTCCATCCTGCTCCTGATGAGCAAGGTCCGCGGCCGCTTCACCGACTTCGACGGCGCCCTCGTCATCGGCGAAGACGGCACCGCCTCGGCCACCGCCGAGATCCGCGTCGACTCCCTCACCACCGACAACGCCCAGCGCGACGGCCACCTGCGCACCGCCGACTTCTTCCACGCCGAGCAGTTCCCGGTGATGACCTTCAAGTCCACCGGATTCCGTGGCGAGGGCAGCGATTTCGTCGTCGACGGCGAGTTCACCGTCCGCGGCAACACCAAGCCGGTCTCCCTCGAGGTCGAGTTCCTCGGCGTCAACGAGGGCATGGGCAACGGCCCGGTCGCCGGCTTCGAAGCCAAGACCGTCGTCTCCCGCCGCGACTTCGGCCTCGACATCGACATGCCGCTCCCCGACGGCGGCGCCGTCATCGGCGACAAGATCACCCTCACCCTCGAGATCGAGGTCGGCCTCCAGAGCTGACCCCGGCCCCTGTTCGACGCCCCCGTCGCCACTCCGGCGCCGGGGGCGTCGTGCTGCGTCAGCCGCCGCCCGGCGCCGTGGGGTTCATGGCCGCCGCACAGCCCGGGACCGCGGCGCGCGCTTTGTCCAGCTCCGGTGTCGGCTGCTTCTGCTGCTGCTGGAGTTCGAGCCCGCGAGTGGCGATTGCGGCGAGCACCTGCTGGAAGTCCTCGAAGGCCGAGTCCAGCGCTTCCTGTGACGTGGCCGAGCGGATACGGTTCGCGCTGTCCGCCAGTTCCCGCGCGGACAGGCGGGTGGCGGCCACAGCCTGTTCATCGGTGCCCGAGCTCTCCCCGTTCGGTGGTGCGCCCAGTTTCTCCACATCGGCCAGCAGGTCTTCGTAGGCACGCGCCATCTCCGCGATGATGGTGGCGAGGTCGGTCTGGATGGTCGGGCCGCCCACCTCCATCATCCGGCGGCTCAGATCATGCAAGCGGGTCTGGGTGCGCATCGTGATCTCACACTCGGACCTGACGTAGGCGTCGAGGCTGTTCACTTCCTCGCCGCTGCCGCAACCACTGAGCAAGACCGCGGCGAGCATTGCGGTCGACACGATAACCCGCAGGCGGGCGACAGAATCCAACATGGCATGCCTTCGTTCTTCTCAGCCTGTCGTCGATGGTGTTCAGCGCGGCTCGGTGGGTGATCTCCACGCCCTTCGGCTCGCCGGTGGAGCCGGAGGTGAAGATGATGTATCTCCTCGGTCACCGCTCCGTCAGGCTCCCGGAGGAACCACGGCGTTGGGCCGGCGCCGTTGCCGATCCGTTGGCCACAATGGACGAT
>NZ_JBSFSO010000081.1:0-10927 GCF_053589795.1 Micromonospora sp. NPDC003241
GTCCGGCGCGGCCCCGAAGACCCGGACCCGGCCCGCGGTGGGGTCGGTCAGGCCGGTGACGCAGCGCAACACGGTGCAACGCCGCCGGTCGTCGTCTGGACCCGGCGCGGCCCGGTAAACGTTTCTGGACACCGCACCAGCTCAGGGCAGGTCGGGCAGCTCGCGGGTGCGCTCGTAGTCGGCCACCTGGGCGATCCGGCGGGCGTGCCGGTCGCTGCCGGAGAACGCGGTGGTGAGGAACGCCTCGACGATCGCGGTGGCCTCGTCCAGCGTGTGCTGGCGCGCGCCGACGGCGACCACGTTGGCGTCGTTGTGCTGCCGCCCGAGCTGCGCGGTCTCCACGCTCCAGGCCAGCGCCGCCCGTACCCCGGCCACCTTGTTCGCGGCGATCTGCTCGCCGTTGCCAGAGCCGCCGATCACCACGCCCAGGCTGCCCTCGTCGGCCACCACCCGGGTGCCGGCGTGCAGGCAGAAGGCCGGGTAGTCGTCGTCCGGGTCGTAGGCGTGCGGACCCACGTCCACCACCTCGTAGCCCTCCTTGGCGAGGTGGTTGGCCAGGTGCACCTTCAGCTCGAAACCGGCGTGATCGGATCCCAGGTAGACGCGCATACCGGGCAGTCTGTCAGGCCCGCCGGGGCGCACCGAGCGGGGGCGGTGCCCCGACCCGCTGAGCGGGAGCCCGTGCCCCGGCCCGGTGCGGGACCGACTCCTCGCCCGCCCGCTGCGGGGCGCCTGCCGTCCTTCGCCGGTCACGACGGCGCGCAGTCCCGCAACGCACGCCGCCCCGCAACGCACGCCGCCCCGCCCGGCCGTGGCGGCCGGGCGGGGCCGAGGTCACGTGACAGCGGGCGGTGCGGGGCCGGTCGTGCCGTGGTGACGGGCGGGATGGGGTGTCGCGTCAGGAACGGTCGGCCAGCTCGGCGACGACCAGGCCGCCGCGTGCCTTCGGGGTGAACCAGGTGCTCTTGCGCGGCATCTTCTCCCGGGCCAGGTTGACCGCGACGAAGTCGTCCACGGTCACCGGCGCGACGAGCACGGCCAACTCGGCCCGGCCGGCCTCGACCTCACCGGTCAGCCAGCTCGCCGGGTAGTCACCGCCGACATAGGTGATCCGCTTGTCGCCCGGGTCCAGCCCCAGGGCGTCGCGCAGCAGCAGCCGCTCGACCAGGGCGTGGTCCAGGTTCTCCAGCCGGTTGGCGCCGGTGTGCGGCAGCGTCACCGCGTACGCCCGGCCGGGAAGCTGGAGCACGACGGTGCCGCCGGTGGTCGGGACCTCGGCCGGGCCGGTGACCTCGGTGACCTCGGCGCCTGCGGCGCGCAGCCGGTCGAGCAGCTCGTCGGGGGTGGTGGTCAGCTCGCTGACCAGGCGGTTGTACGGCTGGATGGCCACCGAGGCGGGCGTGGTGACGACCGCCAGGAAGCGCGGCAGGCCGCCGGTCTGGGCGGCCAGGCTGCGGTGGTTGCCGTCGGCGACGACCAGTTCGCCGCCGCCGGCCAGCGCGGTCAACTCGTCCTGGCGCGCCCCCGGCCCGAGCAGCCAGATGGCGTGCGTCCGGCCGGCCTGGTCGGTGTCGGTGGCGGCGGGCGCACCGGCGGCGTCGGTGGCGGCGGCCAGCGCGGCGTGCAGTTGGTCGCCCTGCCCGGTCTGCAACAGCAGCACCGGCGAGAGCAGGTGACCCAGCGTCTCGGCCAGCGCGACGCGCTCGCGCACCTTCGCGATGAAGACGTCCTCGTTGCGGATGACCAGGCCCGGCTCGTCGGCGCGGGTGGAGATCTGGTCGGTGTCGACCATCGCCCACAGCCCGTACGCGGAGTCCTCACCAGGCGCGCTGATGCGGTAAAGCACCACCACCTGCTCGGCCGGCGTGTAGCTGCCGTCGGCCTTCGCCTCGGCCAGCCGGGTCACCGCGTCCGGCAGGGCGTCGGCGAAGGACTTGCCGAGACTCTCCGGAGCCCGGTGCGGCATCTCGATGCCGAGGGCGCTGTGCGGGTTCGCCTCGATGATCGCGGTGATCTCCGCGTCGTCGGCGAACTCGTCGTAGTTCTGGGCGCCGGTGCCGCCCGTGGTGATCCAGGCCCGGTTGATCGGGTGCACGACCGTCATGTCCGCTGACGCTACCGGCGGCGATGACAGCCCCACCCGCCGACCCGCACTCCGTCCACCAGTTGGCGCAAGGAAGGGCACCTTATTAACGCCTCAGGTAGAGCAGGGGACCCTTGTTAACACTCAGGCTCGGTGCTCTGTAGATGCCGACCCCGGGCGTCGGACGCCGGCTGGCGAGCACCTGGTGCCGGTTGGCGGGCGTCTGATGCCGGTTGACGAGCGCCGGGTGTCGGCTGGCGGGCGTCGACAGCGCGGCGGGTAGCCCGTTCCGGCCGTGGGCCCTGGTCGCGCAGGTCCCGGTCCGGTGGGGTCAGGCGGGAGGTGGCGGGTACCCGGGCCACGCCCACCACACCCGATCCGGTCGACACCCGGGCCAGGCCGTCGGCAGGGCCCTTCCTGGGGACCGGCCAGCGCAGGTCGATCGCCTTCCGGTCCACGCCGCTCCCGCGTTCCTCCCACCACTGCAGGTCGTCGACGGGCGCACGGTGTTTGGCCATGGCTACCTCCACGTGCTGCGGTGAGCGGTCGGCAGCCGTCACGGACCGCCGGATCGCCGCTGCGGACACTGGTCAAACGAGCCCACGGAGCCGACGGTGACGCCAAGCCACCGACAGCACGGCGGCGGCACCGACAGCACGGCGGCGGCAGCGGTGCTTGTTGTTAAGAAGGGACCCCTGCTCTACCGGAGGCGTTAACAGGGGGCCCTTCCTTACACCTCAGTCGAAGATGGGGTCGATGTCGCGGCTGCGCTTGAGTTCGAAGAAGCCGGGCGTGCCGGCGACCAGCATCACGCCGTCCCAGAGTCGGCCGGCGGCCTCGCCCTTGGGGGCCGGGGTGACCACCGGGCCGAAGAAGGCGACCTGCTTGCCGTCCGGACCCGGGGCGTGCACCACCGGGGTACCGACCTCGGTGCCGACCGGGCGCATCCCCGCCTCGTGGCTCTCCCGCAGGGCCGCGTCCAGGGTGGTGTCGTCGGCCGCCGAGGCCAGCGCCGGGTCCAGTCCGGCGTCGGTCAGCGCGGCGGCGTACAGTTCCGGGCCGCGCTCCTCCTTGCCGAGGTGGATCCGGGTGCCCATGGCGGTGTAGAGGTTCCGGACGGCGTCCGGGCCGTACCGCTGCGAGACGGCGATGCAGACGCGGACCGGAGCCCAACCGGTCTTCATGATCTCCTGGTACGCCTCGGGCAGTTCCCGCCCCTCGTTGAGCACCGACAGGCTCATCACGTGGTAGCGGACGTCGATGTCGCGGACCCGCTCCACCTCCAGCAGCCATCGGGAGGTGATCCACGCCCATGGGCAGATCGGGTCGAACCACATGTCGACACTGACACGCTCGTTCACGTTTAGGTCCCTTCGCAACGGAGATGCCGATTCGACCGGCCTATCACGCATCTTTACTCCGCACGGGTGCGATCGGCCGGTATTGGACCGCGTGACCTCGCCCACCGACGGGTCTTGACGCATGGAAGACTCAGGCTCGGACCGGCCGTCACAAGCGGTCGACGGCTGAGGTGACCGTGACGTGCGGCGATAGTGGGATGGAGACGAACGTGCCGGGAGTGCGCAACCTGACACAGGTCGAGGCGACCGAGCGGGCCCGACTGCTCGACGTGACCGGGTACGACATCAACCTGGACCTGTCCAGCGCCGTACACGCGGCCGGTGGCCGCACCTTCCGATCGACCACCGAGGTGCGATTCCGGTGCAGTGAGCCGGGCGCCAGCACGTTCATCGAGGTCGCTGCGGATTCGGTACGCTCGGCGACGCTCAACGGCGACCCGGTCGACCTCACCGACTGGTCGGCCGAGAAGGGGCTGACCCTGACCGGCCTGGCCGAGGAGAACACGCTGGTCGTCGACGCCGACTTCGCGTACTCCAGCTCGGGGCAGGGCCTGCACCGCAGCGTCGACCCGGTCGACGGCGAGACCTACCTCTACTCGCAGTTCGAGACCGCCGACGCGCAGCGCACGTACGCCTGCTTCGACCAGCCCGACCTGAAGAGCGTCTACACCTGGCACGCCACCGTCCCGGAGCACTGGAAGGCCGTCTCCAACATGCCGGTGGAGCGCGAGGAGGCGGCGGGTGAGGGTCTCAAGACCCTGCACTTCACCACCTCACCGCGGATGAGCACCTACATCACCGCGCTCTGCGCCGGGCCCTACCACGAGGTCAGGTACGTCCACGACGGCATCGACCTGGGCTACTTCTGCCGGGCCAGCATGGCGCAGTACCTCGACGCCGAGGACCTGAACCTGATCACCACGCAGGGCTTCGACTTCTTCCACGAGCAGTTCGGGGTGCGTTACCCGCTGCCCAAGTACGACCAGGTCTGGGTGCCGGACTTCAACGCCGGCGCGATGGAGAACTTCGGCTGCGTCACGCACGCCGAGTCGTACTACCTGTTCCGCTCGCAGGTCACCGACTACGAGTACGAGCAGCGGGCCAACACGATCCTGCACGAGCTGGCGCACATGTGGTTCGGTGACCTGGTCACCATGCGCTGGTGGAACGACCTGTGGCTGAACGAGTCGTTCGCCGAGTGGGCCAGCCACTGGTGCAACACGCACGCCACCCGCTTCACCGAGGCGTGGACGACGTTCCTGTCCATCCGGAAGAACTGGGGATACCGGCAGGACCAGCTCTCCTCCACCCACCCGGTGTACTGCGAGATGCCGGACCTGGAGGCGGTCGAGGTCAACTTCGACGGCATCACCTACGCCAAGGGCGCCAGCGTGCTCAAGCAGCTCGTGGCGTACGTCGGTGAGGAGCCGTTCCTGGCGGGTCTGCGGGCGTACTTCGCCAAGCACGCCTGGGGCAACGCCACCTTCGACGACCTGCTCACCGAGCTGGAGACCGCCTCCGGGCGCAAGTTGCGCACCTTCGCCACCCAGTGGCTGGAGACGGCGCAGGTCAACACGCTGCGGCCGGAGCTGACCATCGGCGAGGACGGCACGTACCAGCGGGTCCTGGTCCGCCAGGAGGCGCCGCAGGGACACCCGACGCTGCGGACCCACCGGATCGGGGTGGGCCTCTACGACCTCACCGACGGCCGGCTGGTGCGCCGCGAACGGTACGAGGTGGACGTCGACGGCGAGTCGACCGAGCTGACCGCACTCGCCGGGGTGCGCGCCGCCGACGTGCTGCTGCTCAACGACGACGACCTCACGTACACCAAGCTGCGCCTGGACGAGCGGTCGATGTCGACGGTGGTGCAGCACATCGCCGGCTTCGAGTCGTCGCTGGCGCGCGCGCTGTGCTGGACGGCCGCGTGGGACATGACCCGCGACGCCGAGTTGGCCACCCGCGACTACGTGGCGCTGGTGCTGGCCGGGCTGCCGGCCGAGCGGGACATCAACCTGGTCACCGCCACGCTGCGCCAGGTCAGCACGGCCATCACCTTCTACGCCGACCCGGAATGGGCGCCGACCGGCTGGGCCGACCTGGCCCGGACCGCGCGGACCGCGCTCGCCGCCGCCGAGCCCGGCAGCGGCTTCCAGCTGGCCTGGGCCCGGGCGTACGTCTCGGCGGCCCGCTCCGGGGAGGACCTGGCGGTCCTGCGCGGCTGGCTGGACGGCTCCGAGGTGACCACCGGGCTGACCATCGACACCGAGTTGCGCTGGAGCGTGTTGCAGTCGCTGGTCGCCAACGGTGTGGCCGGTGTGCCCGAGATCGAGGCCGAGCTGGCCAGGGACAAGACCTCCAGCGGCGAGCGGGAGGCCGCGTACGCGCAGGCTCTGCTGCCCACCGCGGAGAACAAGGCCGCGGTCTGGGCCCAGCTCACCGGTGCCGAGGCGCTGCCGAACTGGCGGAACCGGGCGCTGCTGCAGGGCTTCACCCACCCCACCCAGGTCGAGCTGGTCACGCCCTACCGGGACCGGTACTTCGACACCGTCGGGCAGGTCTGGGCGCGCCGGGACAGCGAGCCGGCGCAGGAGTTCGCCATGCTGGTGTACCCGGCGTACCTGGTCGACGACGACACGGTCGAGGCCACCGACGCCTGGTTGACGCAGGAGGGCCACCCGGGGCCGCTGCGTCGGCTGGTGGCCGAGGGCCGCGACGGTGTGGTGCGGGCGCTCGCGGCCCGCGCCCGGGACGCCCGCAGCGCCTGACCCCGTAAGGTGCGGCGGGCCGACCGGCCCGCCGCACGGGCGCGCACCCCCGCCCGGACACGAGAAAGCCCGGTCCCACCTCAGGTGGGGCCGGGCTTCGTCGTAGCCGAACGGTCAGGCGTTGCCGGCGTACCGGGAGAGCTGGTCGAGCCCCTGGATGATGCCGCCGGCCAGGTCACCGCCGCCGAACGAGGCCACCATCGACAGTGCGGCGATCTTGGCGTACGTGTCCGGCACCCGCTTGCGGGCGTGCCGGCCGGTGACGATCTCCAGCTGCCGCTGGTTCGGCGAGACCGCGATCAGCACCGAACGGTCGGGGTCGGCGAGCTGCCGGTGCAGCCGCTCGGCGTGCTCGCGGACCGGCTCGTCGAGGCCACCCACGAAGACCGAGAAGGTCAGGCCGGTGGTCTGGTCGGCCAGGCGCAGCGCCTCGTCGATACGCAGCAGCTGGCGGGTCGAGAACGGGCCGTCGAGCACGTCGGGCGGGGTGCCCGTACCGGTCTCGGGCTGCTTCTCACCAACGGTCACTTGCGCCTCCGGTCCCACCGGCCGGCGCCTCGACGCCGGCCTGCTCCTGCTTGCGGCTGCTCAGCGCGGGCGCCTGTGCCCCCGCTGCCAGCGCGGTGCCGGCCGAGTCGGCCAGTTCCTCCGGCTTGCCGAGGAACCACACCGGCGTGAAGCTGAAGGGTCGGCCGGGCCGGTAACGCTTGGCACCGCCGCCGCCACTACCGCTGCGGCTGCCCGCGTAGACGAGGCCGGCGATCACCAGCACGACGGCTACCGGGATGCCGACGAAGACCAGCAAGGTGTCGGTTACAGACAATCCCAACGCCCCCAGGCGGAAAGAGAGAACTTCGACCGGGCCGGGTGGCGGGTCACCGCGGTGACCTCCCGACTCCGCTGCCATTCACGTTAGCGGAGCCCACGCCCCGCCAGACCGGCGGGTGGCGATCCCACCCGCCACTCGAACCCTCCAGTTGCGCAGCCGTCGCGATGAGTCTCGCGTCGTCGCCGTACCGACCGGTCAGCAACACCCCGACCGGCAACCCCTCTGCGGTCACCCCCACCGGCAACGAGACCGACGGCTGGCCGGTGACGTTGAAGACGGCACAGTACGGGGAGAACCGCCGTTGCAGGTCGAAATCCTCCTCCGGCGTACGGCCCTCGGTGAACCAGCCGACGGGTGCCTGCGGGGCCGCCAACGTGGGGCAGAGCAGCAGGTCACAGTCGGCGGTGCGGCGCGCGCCGAGGCGTACCTGCGCCTGGAGTTCCCCGAGTGTGGCGCTGAGCGTACCGGCGGAGATCTCGCCGCCCCGGGCCCGCAGGAAGCGGGTCAACGGCAGCAGGTCGGCCTCCCGCTCGGGCGGCACCGGCGCGAGCGCGAGGACGTACCAGACGACCTCGAACAGCGGCCAGACCTGTGGCCCGAGTGGCGGTGGCACCTCGACCACCTGGTGACCGGCGGCGGTGAGCAGCGTCACGGCCCGGTCCACGGCGGCGACGCAGTCCGGGTGGACCGGCTCGTCGGCGAGCATCGGCGCGGTGAACCGGCCCACCCGCAGCCGTCCGGGGTCGGCGGCGCGGGCGGCGCCCAGGTAGCCGCCGGCCGGCGGCGGTGGCGGCAGGTACGGCTCGCCGGGCACCGGCTGGGCGAGCACGTCGAGCAGGGCGGCCACGTCGGCGACGGTACGGCCGATCGGGCCGCTGGTGGGCAGCCCGAACGCGCCGGAGCCGAGCGGACCGCCGGAGACCACGCCCCGGCTCGGCTTGTAGCCGATCAGACCGCACAGGGACGCGGGGATGCGTACCGATCCCCCGCCGTCGGAGCCCTGCGCCACCGGCACCAGCCCGGCCGCCACCGCAGCCGCCGCGCCGCCACTGGAGCCGCCCGCGGTGTACGCCAGGTCCCACGGGTTACGGGCCGGCGGCGCCACCAGTCCCTCGGAGTAGAGCGAACAGCCCAGCTCGGACGTGGTGGTCTTGCCGAGGCTGACCAGGCCGGCCGACCGGACGAACCGCACCACGTCGGCGTCGACCGGCGGGACCAGGTCGGCGAAGGCGGCCGACCCGAAGGTGGTGCGCACGCCGGCCGTCAACGTCAGGTCCTTGATCGCGGTGGCCACGCCGTGCAGCGGTCCCCGCCGGTCGGCCGGGGTGGCGTCGGCGGCCCGCGCGGCCTCGCGCGCCGACTCGGCGGTGACCGTGACGAAGGCGCCCACCGTGTCGCCGAGGGCGTCGACCCGGTGCAGGTAGTGCTCGACCATGTCCAGGCTGGTCAGCTCGCCGCGACCGATCGCGGCGGCCTGCTCCAGCGCGGTCAGGTCGTGCGGCTCGGCCATGTCGTCATCCTGCCGCGCCGGTACGCCGCTCGCACCCGTCACGCGCCGGAACGCGCCCAGGCGGCTGCGTGCCGGACGCCGAGCGCTGCGTGCCGAGCGCCGGGGGCTTGGCGTTAGGAAGGGACCCCTGCTATGCACGAGGCGTTAATAAGGTGCCCTTCCTTGCAAGAAGTGCAGGGCGTTGCCGGCCAGCAGGCGGGCGCGTTGGGCGTCGGTGAGGAAGTCGGCCTGGTGGATCACTCGGCCGGCGGGACGCTCGCCCAGCGGGTACGGGTAGTCGCTGCCGAGCAGCACCCGGTCCACGCCCATGGTGTCGACCAGCAGGCGCAGCGCCGGGGTCGAGAAGACCACCGAGTCGACGTAGAACCGGTCCAGGTAGCTGCTGGGTGGGGCGGCGGAGGCACCGCGTACCAGGTCGCCCCGGCGGTGCCAGGCGTTGTCGGCCCGCCCCACCCAGTACGGGAAGCTGCCGCCGCCGTGGGCGAAGCAGATCCGCAACGTCGGCGGCACCCTGTCGAAGACTCCGCCGAGGATCATCGACAGCACCGACAGGTGCGTCTCGGCGGGCATGCCGGTGAGCCAACGCGCCATCCACCGGTCGAGTCGGGGGCCGCCAGGCATGTCCCACGGGTGCACGAAGACCGGCGCGCCCACCTCGGCGCAATGGGTCAGGAACGCCACGATGCCGGCGTCGTCCAGGTCCCGGTCGCCGACGTGGTTGCCGATCTCCACGCCCACGTGCCCGGCCGCCAGGCAGCGGTCGAGTTCGGCGCAGGCCGCGTCCGGGTCCTGCAACGGCACCTGACAGAACGGCAGCAGCCGGTCGCCGCCGGCCGAGGTGACCTCCAGGGTGAGGTCGTTGAAGATCCGGGCCACCCGGACCGCCTGCTCGGCCGGGCGGTCGTAGCCGAAGAACACCGGCGTGGGCGAGACCACCTGCACGTCCACCCCGTCGGCGGCCATGTCGGCGAGCCGGGTCGGCGCGTCCCAGCACTCGGCGCCGACCGGCCGGAACTCCGTCTCCCCCACCATGATCATGGCCGCGCGTTCCGAGTCGACCCGCAGCCAGGGCCAGCCGGACCCGCCGCAGGCCGCGGCGAGGTCCGGCCATCCCTTGGGTACGACGTGGGTGTGCACGTCCACCACGGTGGGTGCCGCCATCGTCAGCCCTTGCCCGGGTGCAGCGTGCCGCACCGCTCGCAGGTCCGCGCCGCCTCGTCGGCGTAGAACGCGCCGAAGACGGGCGGCAGGTCGGCGGCGATGTCGCGGACCTGCAACTCGACCTCGTGCACCTTGTGCCCGCACTCGGGGCAGTACCACTGGAACTTCTCCAGCGTCCCCTCGGCGCGTACCCGCTCCACCACCATCCCGATAGAACCCGGCTCGGGCCGCTGCGGCGAGTGCGGGGTGTTGCGCGGCAGCATCCACATCTGACCCTCGCGCACGTGCACCGTACGCGGCCCCTCCGGGGTCATCAGGTTGATGTGCATGTTGCCCTTGACCTGATAGAAGAACTCCTCGTACGGGTCGACGTGGAAGTCGGTGCGCTGGTTGGGCCCACCCACCACCATGACGATGAAGTCGTCGGAGCCGGGGAACATCTCCTTGTTACCGACCGGCGGCTTGAGCAGGTGCTGGTTGTCGGCGATCCAGCCGGGAAAGCTGAACGGCTCGGCGATCTCACTCACGACTACCTCCTCCGGGAAGCAGGGCCACGGCTTGCATCTCGATCAGCAGGTGGGGATGCGGCAACTGGTGCACGGCCACGGTCGTCCGGGTCGGACCGGTGGCGTCGAAGAACTCCGCCCACACCTGGTTGTACCCACCGAAGTCATTCATGTTGACCAGGTACGACGTCACCTGCACCAGGTCGGTCAACTCGGCGCCGACGGATCGCAGCAGGTCACCGATGTTCTCGATGACCGCGCGCGTCTGCACCCGGATGTCCAGGTCGGTGGTCCCGAACTCGTCCACCGACACGCCGGCGAAGCTGTTGTCCGGCAGCCGCGACGACGTCCCGGACACGAACACGAACCCCCCGGCCACCTTCACATGCGGAAAGGCCCCCCGAGGCACCGCCTTCCCGGCAACCACCCGCCCCCCATCACCCCCCACACCACACCCCCACCAACAGACGAACCCCACCCAACGAAGCACCACGACCGCCCACCACCCCAGCCGCACCCCCACCCAACGAAGCAACACGACCGCCCACCACCCCAGCCGCACCCCCACCCGGCGGAGCAACGCGAACCCCAACCACCCCAGCCGAACCCTCACCTGGCGAAGCGATGCGAACGCCAACCACGTCAGGGGTTCCGGGCAGCCCGACCGGCGCAGGGATCAAGCCTGACCCGACGATCCCGCCGGCCGGGT
>NZ_JBSFSO010000082.1:0-10841 GCF_053589795.1 Micromonospora sp. NPDC003241
GGTTTTCCGGGGGAGCCCACCCGCGCAGGGATCAAGCCTGACCGCCCGGAGCGGGTGGGCTCCCCGGAAACCCCCACCGCAACCCAAGAAGACAAGGAACAAAGCAGCTCACCCCGCCCCGCCCCCACGTCCACCACGTCGAACCGCTCTGGAAAGCCGAGGACCGCGTCGAGGTGGTGGATCAACCGGAGCAGCGCCGAGGCGAAGACCGGGGAGGCGTGCACGCTGGTGCGGAAGTGCGCCGCCGGCCCGGCACCGGAGACGAAGAAGCCCGAAGGCCCGTAGAGCGCCTGCTGCATCGCGGCCCGCCAAGGCATCGACATCGGGGTACCTCCTCGGTGCCGGTGAACGATTTCACACATCCTTGTTTGAGATCCGTGTCAGCGACGCATACTTGCCCCGACCGGTACCCCATCTCGAGGACTGGATCGTGACATGAGCGCACCGCTGCGCCACCATCCGGCCGCCCTTCGGCGGCCCGCGACCGGGCCGTCGGCCCAGGTCGCCAACCGTGCCGTGCTCACCGTCGGCGTCATCGGCACTGGCCGGGTCGGTGCCACCCTGGGTGCCGCGCTCGCCGCCGCCGGGCACCATGTGGTCGCCGCCACCGGGCGTTCCGGGGCCTCCCAGGCCCGGCTGGCGTTGCTGCTGCCGGCCGCCGACTGTCGGCCCGCCGAGGCGGTCGCCCGGTCCGCCGCCGACCTGCTGCTGATCGCCGTACCGGACGACGCGCTCGCCGGGGTGGTCGCCGCGTTGGCTGCCGACGGCGCGTTGCATCCGGGCCAGGTGGTCGCGCACACCTCCGGCGCGCACGGCCTGTCCGTACTGGCACCGGCGGTTCGGGTCGGCGCCCGTCCGCTGGCGCTGCATCCCGCGATGACCTTCACCGGTACGCCGGACGACCTCGGTCGGCTGCCCGGCATCTCGTACGGCGTGACCGCCCCGGCCGAGCTTCGGCCGCTGGCCGCCCGGTTGGTGACGGATCTGGGCGGGGTGCCCGAGTGGATCGGGGAGGCCGACCGGCCGCTGTACCACGCGGCGCTGGCGCACGGCGCGAACCACCTGGTGACCCTGGTCAACGAGGCGGCCGACCGACTGCGGGACGCCGGGGTGGGGCGGCCCGAGAAGGTGCTGGCCCCGCTGTTGCGGGCCGCCCTGGAGAACGCGCTGCGGCTGGGCGACGACGCGTTGACCGGCCCGGTGTCGCGGGGCGACGCGGGGACCGTCGAGCGTCACCTGGCCGTGCTCGCAGCCACCGCGCCCGAGTCGGTCGGCGCGTACCTGGCGCTGGCCCGGCGAACCGCCGACCGGGCGGTGGCTGCCGGTCGGCTGCGCCCGGTGGACGCCGAGTCGCTGCTCGGCGTGCTCGGTCGGGACCAGACCGGAGTGGCGGTGTGACGTCGGGCGGCGGGGCGGTCCGGCAGAGGTCAGGGAGGGTGGACGAGATGACGGAACTGGTGCACAGCCGGGGCGACCTGGCCCGGGCGCGGTCCGCTCTCACCGGGACGGTGGGGGTGGTGATGACCATGGGGGCGCTGCACGCCGGGCACGAGACGCTGATCAGGGCCGCCCGGGACCGCGCCGACCACGTGATCGTGACGGTCTTCGTGAACCCGTTGCAGTTCGGGCCGAACGAGGACTTCGACCGCTATCCGCGTACGCTGGAAAGTGATCTTGAGGTGTGTCGGCGGGCCGGGGCCGACCTGGTCTTCGCGCCCTCGGTGACGGACATGTACCCCGGCGGCCAGCCGACGATCCGGGTCGATCCGGGGCCGCTCGGCGAGGACCTGGAGGGGCTCAGCCGGCCCGGGTTCTTCCACGGGGTGCTCACCGTGGTGATGAAGCTGCTCCAGATCACCCGGCCGGATCTGACCTTTTTCGGCGAGAAGGACTACCAGCAGGTGACCCTGGTCCGGCGGATGTGCCGGGACCTGGACGTGCCGGTGGAGGTGGTCGGCGTGCCGACGGTCCGGGAGTCGGACGGGTTGGCGCTGTCCAGCCGCAACCGGTATCTCTCCGCCCCGGAGCGGACGGCGGCGCTGAGCCTGTCGCGGGCGCTGCGCGCCGGTGCCGACGCCGCCGAGGCGGGCGGGGACGCCGGTGCGGTGCTGACCGCCGCGCACGCGGCCTTCGGCGCCGAGGCCGCCGGTGTCCGGCTGGACTACCTGGTGCTCACCGATCCCGACCTGGCGCCCGGCCCGGTCGAGGGTCCGGCCCGGCTGCTCGTCGCGGCCTGGGTGGGCGAGACCCGGCTGATCGACAACGCTCCGGTCCGGCTCGCCCCGACCTCCTGACCCCGCAGCTCGCGAAAGGCGTTCCCGATGTACCGCACCATGCTCAAGTCGAAGATCCACCGAGCCACCGTCACCCAGGCGGACCTGCACTACGTCGGTTCGGTGACCGTCGACGAGGACCTGCTCGACGCCGCCGACCTGCTGCCCGGCGAGCAGGTGGCGATCGTGGACATCACCAACGGCGCCCGGCTGGAGACGTACGTGATCCCGGGGCGGCGGGGCAGCGGCGTGATCGGCATCAACGGCGCCGCCGCCCACCTGGTGCACCCGGGCGACCTGGTGATCCTGATCTCGTACGGGCAGATGGACGACGCCGAGGCGCGGGTGTACCACCCCCGGGTGGTCCACGTGGACGCCGAGAACCGGATCGTCGAGCTGGACGCCGACCCGGCGACCGCCGCTCCCGGCACCGCCGGCGCACCCGTCCCCAACCCGCTCACGGTGTAAGGAAGGGTCCCCTACTAACGCCTCGTGTATAGGAAGGGTCCCTTCCTCACACCCAGGCCGGGGAATCCGGTCTGTCACCGGAAGGTCATTTTTGGTTACCCTTGGGGCGCCGTCGGGAGACGGTCGCTGGCTGGGGGGGGGGGGGCGGCGTCATGCAGCGTGCGACGAGAAGCCTGGTCGCGGCCTTCGCCGTGGCGGCCCTGTTGGTGGGCTGCAGCGGGTCCGGTGGGCTCGACGGTGACCTGACCGACGACTGGGGCGCCCTGCCGCCGCCGGGTCCGTTCACCCCGGCCGCCGAGGTCTGCCACGAGCCCGAGTTCACCCCCACGGTCTCGCTGGCCGCGTACGCGCCGGTGGACTGCGCGCAGCCGCACCGGGTGGAGACGGTGCACGTCGGTGCGCTGCCGGCCGAGCGTGCCGCGCCGCCCGCCGTGGGCTCCGCCGAGCTGCGTACCGCCTTCGCCGAGTGCGACAAGCGGGCCAGTGGCTTCGTCGGCGACAACTGGCGGGCCGGTCGGCTGCGACTGGCCGTGGCGGTGCCGTCCGAGCCGGGCTGGGCCGCCGGTTCGCGCTGGTACCGCTGCGACCTGATGGAGGTCACCACGACCGAGGCGGCGGCCACGGTGGTGCTGCGTACCGGCTCGCTGCGGGACGCGCTCCGGACGCCGTCGCCGCTGCGGCTGGGCTGCCAGCAGACGCGTATCGACCGGAACAGGGTGGTGCAGACCCTGGTCGCGGTGGACTGCGCCACGCGCCACGACGCCGAGTTCGTCGGGGTGTGGCAGTCGCCCGAGCGGGCGTACCCGACGCGCAGCGCCCAGTGGGCGCCGTTCTACGAGGGCTGCCGTTCGGTGATCGCGCGCTACGCGGGCGTACCGGACGACGCGTACCTGGTCTTCCGCAGCGACCTGGTGGTCCGGCCACCCGGGGCCGGTCGGTGGCGGGCCGGGGACCGGGGAGTGCGCTGCTACCTGTGGCTCGGCGACCGCAAGGTGACCGGGTCGCTCAAGGGCGTCGGCCCAGCCGGCCTGCCGGTCCGGACGAAGTAGCCGGAACCACTCGTCCGGCCCCCGCCGTCCGAGCCGAGAAGCATTCGGGTTGACTGGGGGCATGGAGCTACCGACCGTCGGCCTGCCCACGTTGCCGAGCCTGCTGGCCGCTCCGGCGCCCGGCTGGGTGGAGACCACCGACGTGATCGTGGTCGGCTCCGGGGTGGCCGGACTGACCGCCGCGCTGCACCTGCGCCAGGCCGGTCTCCACGTCACGGTGGTCACCAAGGTCAACATCGACGAGGGTTCGACCCGCTGGGCCCAGGGTGGCATCGCGGCGGTCCTCGACCCGGCGGACACCCCGGCCATGCACGCCTCGGACACCGAGATCGCCGGTGTCGGCCTCTGCGACCCGGCGGCCGTGCGGGTACTGGTCGAGGAGGGGCCGACCCGACTGCGCGAGCTGATGCGGATCGGTGCCGAGTTCGACCGCCACCCGGACGGCTCGCTGATGCTCACCCGCGAGGGCGGGCACCGCGCCGACCGGATCGTGCACGCCGGCGGCGACGCGACCGGTGCCGAGGTCCAGCGTGCCCTGCACGAGTCGGTACGCCGCGACCCGTGGATCCGGCTGGTCGAGCACGCGTTGGTGCTGGACCTGCTCCGCGCCCCCGGCGACGGGCCGGACGGGCTCGGTCCGGCGTGCGGCATCACCCTGCACGTGCTCGGCGAGGGCAGTGAGGACGGTGTCGGCGCCATCCTGGGCCGCGCCGTGGTGCTGGCCACCGGCGGGATGGGGCAGATCTTCGCGGCGACCACCAATCCCGCCGTCTCCACCGGCGACGGCGTGGCGTTGGCCATGCGGGCCGGCGCGGCCGTCACCGACGTGGAGTTCGTGCAGTTCCACCCGACCGCGCTGATCGTGCCGCCGGCCGCCCGGGTCCCCGGTGCCGGGCACGCCCAGCAGCCGCTGGTCTCCGAGGCGCTGCGCGGCGAGGGCGCGTACCTGGTGGACGCCGACGGTAAGCGGTTCATGCTCGGCCAGCACGAACTCGCCGAGCTGGCCCCCCGGGACGTGGTGGCCAAGGGCATCCACCGGGTCCTGCTGGCCACCGGCGAGGACCACGTCCACCTCGACGCCCGGCACCTCGGCGGGGACTTCCTGGCCCGACGATTCCCCACCATCGTCGCCTCGTGCCTGGCCATCGGCGTCGACCCGGGGGTCGACCTGATCCCGGTCGCGCCGGCCGCCCACTACGCCTCCGGCGGGGTACGCACCGACCTGCGCGGCCGGACCTCCATCCCCGGCCTGTACGCCTGCGGCGAGGTCGCCTGCACCGGAGTGCACGGCGCCAACCGGCTGGCCAGCAACTCGCTGCTGGAGGGGCTGGTCTTCTCCCGGCGGATCGCCGACGACATCGCATCCGGTCTGCCCGAGCAGGCCCGCCCGGCGGAGACCGGAGCGTGGCGCGGCGGCACCGGCTGGGTGGCGCCGGCGGCCACGACCCCGACGCTGCAGGCGGCGATGACCCGGGGCGCCGGTGTGCTCCGCTCCGCCGGCACGCTCGCCGCGACCGCCGCCGAACTGGTCGAGCTGGGCACCGGCCGAGGCACCCCGCGTACCGCCGACTGGGAGGCGACGAACCTGCTCACGGTGGCCGCCGCGCTGGTCGCCGCCGCGTACGCGCGGCAGGAGACCCGTGGCTGCCACTGGCGGGAGGACTATGGGACGACCGACGAGCGATGGCAGGGACACCTGGTCGGCGCGGTGGGCGCGCAGGGCCGGTTGACGACCCGGTGGGAGGAGAGCTGATGGCGGACACGGCACGGCTGCTGCACGAGAACGGTCTCGACCCGGCGCAGGTCCGCCGGATCGTCGAGACGGCCCTGGTCGAGGACCTCGGCCCGGACCTGCTCGACGTCACCAGTGTCGCCACCATCCCGGCCACCCAGACCGACACCGCCGACCTGGTCGCCCGGGCCGACGGGGTGGTCGCCGGGCTGGCCGTCGCCGCCGCCGTGTTCGAGCTGGCCGGCGAGGTGACCGGGACGGGACGTACGGTCGAGGTGTCGTTGGTGGCCCGCGACGGCGAGCGGGTGGCCCGAGGCGACGTGCTCGCCACGGTCACCGGCCCGACCCGCGTGCTGCTCACGGCCGAGCGCACGGCGCTGAACCTGCTCTGCCGGATGTCCGGCGTCGCCACCCACACCCGGGCCTGGGCGGACGCCCTGGCCGGCAGCAAGGCGATGGTCCTGGACACCCGCAAGACCACGCCCGGCCTGCGCACGCTGGAGAAGTATGCGGTCCGCGCCGGCGGCGGCACGAACAAGCGGATGGGCCTGCACGACGTCGCCATGGTCAAGGACAACCACAAGTTCGCCGCCGGTGGCATCGCCGCCGCCTACCGCCGGGTCCGGGAGGCGTTCCCGGACGTACCGGTGCAGGTGGAGGTGGACACCCTCGACGAGGCGGTGGAGGCGGT
This sequence comes from Micromonospora sp. NPDC003241, assembly GCF_053589795.1. NCBI lineage: Bacteria > Bacillati > Actinomycetota > Actinomycetes > Micromonosporales > Micromonosporaceae > Micromonospora > Micromonospora sp. NPDC003241. The sequence goes on from NZ_JBSFSO010000082.1 coordinate 6,214, forward strand.
GGAGGCCGGCGCGGCCTTCCTGCTGCTGGACAACATGCCCCCGGCGACACTGCGCGCGGTGGTGGCGGCCGTGGGCGACCGGGCCGAGTTGGAGGCGACCGGCGGGCTCACCCTCGCCGACGCCGCCGAGGTGGGTGCCACCGGCGTCGACTTCCTCTCCGTCGGCGCGCTCACCCACTCCTCACCGATCCTGGACATCGCCCTGGACCTGCGCACGGACTGAACCCGTCTAGGCTTCGTGCGTGCTGCTCTGCATCGACATCGGGAACACCAACACCGTCCTGGCGACCTTCGACGGTGACAAGCTGGTGCACAACTGGCGGATCAAGACCGACGCCCGATCCACCGCCGACGAGCTGGGCCTGATGTTCCGGGGGCTGCTCGCCGGGGACGCCGTCGAGATCACCGGGGTGGCCGCCTGCTCGACCGTCCCGGCCGCCCTGCGTTCGCTGCGGACCATGCTGACCCGCTACTACGCGGACCTGCCGAGCGTCATCGTGGAGCCGGGCGTCCGCACCGGTGTGCAGCTCGCCATCGACAACCCCAAGGAGGTCGGCTCCGACCGGGTGGTCAACACGCTCGCGGCCTACACCCTCTACGGCGGACCGTCGATCGTGGTCGACTTCGGCACCACCACCAACTTCGACGTGATCAGCGGTCGGGGAGAGTTCCTCGGAGGCGCGTTCGCGCCCGGCATCGAGATCTCCTTCGACGCGCTCGCCGCCCGCGCCGCCCAACTGCGCAAGGTCGAGGCGACCAGGCCCCGGTCGGTGATCGGCAAGAACACGGTCGAGTGCCTCCAGGCCGGGCTCTACTTCGGCTTCGCCGGACAGGTGGACCGGATCGTCGAGCGGATGGCCGCCGAGATGGGCGAGCTGAAGGCGGTCATCGCCACCGGTGGACTGGCGTCGCTGGTGCTCAACGAGTGCCGGACGATCACGCACCACGAGCCGATGATCACGTTGATCGGGTTGCGCATGGTGTACGAGCGGAACGTCTGACGCTTTTCTGTTTTTCGGTTCTTGCGGGTGGGGTTTCCGGGCCGCCCGACCGGCTCCGGGCGGTCAGGCTTGATCCCTGCGCCGGTCGGGCGGCCCGGAAACCCTCGCGGGGTCGGCGTCATCCGTTCCGGTGGGGTGGTCGGCTGGGGTGGGGGCGGTGTGTCCGTTCGGTGGGGTGGGGGCGGTGTGTCCGTTCGGTGGGGTGGGTGGGCGCGGGCGTCAGGTGTTGGGCTTGGACGGGCGGCAACGTCGACCTGGGGGTCGGGCTCTGGGATGGGTCGGGGTGGGGGCTCGTCTGGTGGGTGGGTCAGGGTTTGTGGGTGCGGGCGGTGAGGGTGCGGTAGGGGAGAGTTATGAGATCTTGGGCGGCCAGGGCGGGGTGGGTGTTCAGGAGGTGGCGGACCTGGTGGTCGACCTCGGCCTGTCTGGTGGGGGCGGCGGTCAGGTAGTGGGAGCGGGTCCGGACCAGGCCCAGCAATTCGTCGCGGGTCAGCGTGGTGGTGTGGGGGAACTCGGCCCACTCGGGTGGGGCGAAGGCGTCGCCGAAGTCGGTGACGGTCTGGCGCAGGTGGTCGACGGTGTCCCCGATCTCGGCGATCCGGCTCAGCTCGGTGACCCAGTCGACGCGCTCGTCGCGGAGGTTCCAGATCGGGGCGAAGATCCCGCCGGGGCGTAGCACCCGGGCGATCTCGGCGTGCGCCGGCTCCCGGTCGAACCAGTGGTACGCCTGGCCGGCGAGGACGGCGTCGGCGTACCCGTCGGGGAACGGCATCGCCTCCGCCGCGCCGGCCTGGGCGCGTACTCCCGGGGTGGTGGCGACCAGGTGGGCGCGCATGTCGGGGTCGGGCTCGACGGCTGTCACCTGGTGCCCGAGGGCCAGCAGGCCACGGCTGAGGATGCCGGTGCCGGCCGCCAGGTCGACCACCCGGGCGGGCCGGGCCGGTCCGTCCAGCGCCCAGCGCAGCGCGGCCTGCGGATAGCGGGGTCGGTACCGGTCGTAGTCGGCCGCCGCCGGACCGAACGAGCGGGCCCCGGTGGGGTGCGTCATGACCGGCAGGCTATCCGGCGACGGCCGCCGGAGCGCTTGAGTACGCTCGGGCCTGACCTCGCCCGAAATCTCCCACTGAGGAAGCGTGCCGTGACCCAGCAGAGCCCCGTGCCAGTCGACCCCGCCGACGACCTTCCCGAGCAGATGAAGGTCCGCCGGGAGAAGCGGGACCGGATGCTCGCCGACGGCGTCGAGCCGTACCCGGTCAGCTTCCACCGGACCAGCACGCTGGCCCAGGTGCGGGAGCGCTACGCCGACCTGCCGACGGACACCGCCACCGGCGACCAGGTGTCGGTCACCGGACGGGTGATTTTCGTGCGGAACACCGGCAAGCTCTGTTTCGCCACGCTGCGCGACGGCGACGGCACCGAACTCCAGGCGATGCTCTCGCTGGACCGGGTCGGCCCCGAGCGGCTGGAGGACTGGAAGCGGCTGGTCGACCTCGGTGACCTCGTCGGGGTCACCGGCGAGGTGATCAGCAGCCGTCGGGGCGAGTTGTCGGTGCTGGCGCAGGAGTGGGTGACCACCGCCAAGGCGCTGCGCCCGCTGCCGGTGGCGCACAAGCCGCTCAGCGAGGAGGCGCGGGTCCGGCAGCGCTACGTCGACCTGATCGTGCGCCCGCAGGCCCGCCAGATGGTACGCACCCGGGCGACGGCGGTCCGCAGCCTTCGCGACTCCCTGCACGACACGGGTTTCCTCGAGGTGGAGACCCCGATGTTGCAGTTGCTGCACGGTGGCGCGACGGCCCGGCCTTTCGTGACCCACAGCAATGCACTCGACACCGATCTTTATCTACGAATCGCGCCGGAACTGTTTCTCAAGCGCGCCGTGGTCGGCGGTGTCGAGCGAGTCTTCGAGATCAACCGCAACTTCCGTAATGAGGGCATCGACTCTTCGCACTCGCCCGAGTTCGCGATGCTGGAGGTGTACCAGGCGTACGGCGACTACAACACGATGGCCGAACTGACCCGCAATCTCGTGCAACAGGCGGCGGTGGCGGTCGCCGGGTCGACGGTGGTCACCCACGCCGACGGCCAGAAGTTCGACCTCGGTGGTGAGTGGCGTTCGGTGAGCCTGTTCGGCGTGCTTTCCGAGGCGCTCGGTGAGGAGGTCACGGTACGCACCGAGCACACCCGCCTGGTCGAGTACGCGGACAAGGTGGGCCTCACCGTGGACCCCAAGTGGGGGTCGGGCAAGTTGGTCGAGGAACTGTTCGAGGAGTTGGTCGTGCCCGGTCTGGTGGCGCCGACCTTCGTGCGGGACTACCCGGAGGAGACCAGTCCGCTGACCCGTGGGCACCGCGAGGAGCCCGGGCTGGCCGAGAAGTGGGACCTGTACGTGCGCGGGGTCGAGCTGGCCACCGCGTACTCGGAGCTGGTCGACCCGGTGGTGCAGCGGGAGCGGCTGGTCGCGCAGGCGCAACTGGGCGCCCGTGGCGACGACGAGGCGATGCGGCTCGACGAGGACTTTCTCCGGGCGATGGAGTACGGAATGCCGCCGGCGGGTGGCATGGGAATGGGAATCGACCGGCTCCTGATGGCGCTGACCGGCCTGGGAATTCGGGAAACCATCTTGTTCCCCTTGGTTCGCCCCGAGTAGTCGACAGGGAACTTTCCGCCGGGATACCCGATCCTATTGACGCAACAAGCAGCTGACGGGCTATTGTGCTCTGGTAACTGGCAGGTGCACCGAACCCTGCTCGAAAGGAATGTGGGACGTGGCCAAGCAGATCATTCAGAGGCTGGTCGATGACCTGGACGGCGGGGACGCGGACGAGACTGTCAAGTTCGCGCTCGACGGCGTTCAGTACGAGATCGACCTGTCGACTTCGAACGCCGAGAAATTGCGTGAGGCATTCGCTCCGTTCATCTCCGGTGGGTCGAAGGTGGGACGCGGTGGCGTGGTCGTCGGAGGGCGTGCCGCCCGGGGCCGGGGCAGCGCGACGGCGGACCGCGAGCAGAACAAGGCCATCCGGGCCTGGGCCCGCAAGGCCGGCAAGGAGATCTCGGACCGGGGCCGGATCCCGCAGGAGATCGTCGACGAGTACCACTCCAAGGCCGGTCACTGAGACCAGGGTCGTTCGCCACGCCGGTTCGGAGCGCGTCTCCGGGCCGGCGCGGTCGTCTGGTGGGACGATGCGGTCGGGCCGAACGTTGTCCACAGCCGGTGGATGCGTTGTCCACAGCCTGTGGACGGCGGCTACGGGGTGCCCGTCCGGTGCCGGAAGGGCTCCGTAGGGTGCTCCCGGCGGCCCACGGCTCGTGCTCGAATTTCGCTCTGCGCGTACAGGCACCATGCCCGGAACACCGGTTGAGCGTGGATGGTTGGGCAAAACGACGCGTACCGGGCCACCGGCGGAGACACACGAGGTCAGCCGAGTCGGTCCGCGGCGATAGAGTAAAGAGGCGCGGACGCCCGTCCCGGGCGCTTGCGTATCCGGCCCCGCCGAGAGTCTTGACCACCAAGATCGAGTGCGCACGGCACGTGAGGAGCACGAGGGCATGTTCGAGCGGTTCACCGACCGAGCGCGACGGGTTGTCGTCCTGGCCCAAGAAGAGGCCCGGATGCTCAACCACAAC
>NZ_JBSFSO010000083.1:0-10645 GCF_053589795.1 Micromonospora sp. NPDC003241
GCCCCCCCCCCCCCCCCGCGCGCGCCCCCCCCACGTCGACCTACCCGCGCTCCGCGCCCACGACGCGCTGCACGGCGGTGATCGTGTCCACCGGCAGGTCCAGCCGCCACAGCACCGCCGCCAGGTAGTCGAGCACCCGCCAGTGCTGCTCCGTGGTCAACCCCAGCCGCCGCCACACCCCGCCGACCGACCCGATCGACCGCACCGGACCGCCCAGGGCCGGGGTCAGCTCGGCCGCGAGACGGGTGGCGAGCCGCCGCCGGTCGATGCCCAGCAGGTACGGCGCCAGCTCCGCATCGGCCGCCACCAGACGCATCCAGCGGTGCACCACCCCACGTACTCCGGCCGGCCCGAGCCAGTCGATCGCGTTGCGAGAGCAGGCCACCAACTCCGTCGTCCGCATGACCATCAGTACGGACCGTCCTGGTTGATCAGTTCATCCAGGCGCGCGGTCCGCTGGTGTCGTGATCCGGCCGGACGAGAGCCAATGCGCGACCGCCCCTGACAAGATTGAGGACGTCGATGCGGAGGCGGTAGGAGGCACCCATGCCGGTGAACACCTTTGTCGACCGCGAGCAGGAGTTTCGAGTCGCGACGTCCCAGGTGGACTCCGCATGTGCCGGCCGAGGCGGTTTTCTGCTGATCGAGGGTCCGGCCGGCATCGGCAAGAGTGCACTACTGACCAAGCTCGCCGAATCAGGCGGACCGGCGACCTTCCTTTCGGTCCGCTGCCACGTGCAGGTCGGACAACTCGCCGCCTATGGCCCGCTGATCGATCTGGCGTGGCTCATCGAGCAGAGCACTCCGCGCCATCGACGCATTCTGCGTCGCTCCGGCGAGGGGATGAAGTCCCGTTGGCCCGAGTTGCTCACCATGGTTCCGGGTATCGGGGACGCGCTGAAGATGGTGGCCGAATCCCTGTCCGGTCCGGTGCCGGGTGCCCCGTTGGTGGACCACCATACGGCTGCCCGCTCGATGGCCGAGGCGACACTCGCCCTGCTGCGGCCGAAGCACCCCGCAGTGCTGATGATCGACGACGCACACCGCATCGACGGAAGCTCGTGCGCAGCGCTGTCATACCTCGCACGCGCGGTGCACGACCGGCCAGTGCTCATCGTCCTGGCCCTGCGGCACGACGAGACCAGGGACAATCCCGCCGCCCAACAACTCGTCGACGACCTGCAGTTGCAGGGGGCGGCCAAACGCATCCGGCTGGGCGGACTACCACCGGATGCGGTGGAGCAACTCGGACAGATGCTCGTCGGCCCCACCTCGCCACAACTGAGCCGCCGCCTCAGTGAACAGACCGGCGGGCATCCACTTTTGCTGCACTACTACCTCGGCAGGGGGCAGACCCTGGCCGCACTGCCCGGTGGACGTGACGTGGTGGACGTGGCCGGGCCGCCAGTGGACGGCGACTCAGAGGTTCTCCTCGCTCGGGTACGAATGGTGATCCAGGCCCGACTGCGACGCCTTTCCGAGGCAGACCTGCGCCTGATGTCCATCGCCGCAGTGCAGGGGCGCGTGTTCCACAGCAGCGTCGTCGCCCGGGTGGCGAACGAAGACCATGATGTCGTGGCACACCGTCTGCACCGACTCGCGACCGAGACGGGGATGCTGCACCGGATCGACGCAGACGGCTGGGACGACGTCTTGGACGCCGATCGGTACGCGTTCGAGCACGACCTACTTCAGGAGACCCTCTATCAGGATCAGACCGACCGACAGCGCCGTGAGCGTCACCGCAAGGTCGGCCGGGTCCTCTACGAGCACTCGAGACACTTCGCCGACCTGACACAGGAACTCGCCTTGGATCTGATTCGTCATCACCGGCTCGGCGGCGACTGGCTGTCGGCGGCGAAGGTGGCGCACGACACCGCCTGTCGACTCGCCGCCACCGGCGCGTCCGCCCGTTAGGTGACCGCCATCGCCGAGCAGGGCCTGCACGACGTCCGGCTGGCGGCACCCGTGCCGGACGCCGACCGACTTCGTGCTCAGTTGATCGAACTCCTGCTGACCGCCAGCGAACTGAGCTGGCGGACTCGGCCGGAGGCGGACGGGACCGTACGACTGGAGGCACTCTCCATCGAGGCGCTCGACGCCGCCCGTACCGGCGACGACGAGGCGCTCCGCGTCAGAGTGCGGTATCTGCACGGAAAGGTGCTGCTCTACACCCGCGGCGTTCCGGCCGCCATCGATCCACTGCGCGAGGCGTGGGAAAGCGCCCTCGACAGCGGGGATCCCAAGAACGTCCTCCTGGCCGGCTGCGAGTACGGGCGGCAACTGCCGAAGGTGAACGTCGAGGCCGGCATCGAGGTGCTGCGCCGAACCGAGGTGGCCGCCGGCAACCTGACCGACGACATGGACGATCCGGTCCTCCAGCGGGCCCGACACATGACCGTCCTACAACTCGGGGTGAGTCTCTTCGACTCGGGGCAGCTCGGGCCGGCGCTTCTCCGGCTCCGCGAGCAGGTGCCGGTGGTTCGCACGCGCCCGGCCCTCGGCTTGCTGCCGATCGGCCTCAACTATCTGGCACAGGTGGAAGCCGCCGTCGGCAACTACGCGGACGCGGAGAGCCTGTTGACCGAGGCAGCCGGACTGCGTGACGGCGACGAGCCGGACGGCTGGCACGCCGTCAACCTGGCCTACCTCGGCCACCGGATGGTCCTGAGCAAACGTGACCCTGCCGGGCTGGACATGCTGGAGAACGCGCGCGACGAGGCCGAGGCGACCTGGCAGGCCAATCTGGCACCGCTCGTCGCCAACCTCTACGCCGCGAGTCTCATCGCGCTCGCGCATGAGGAACCGACCAGGATGGGCAGGGCGCTGGGCGTCCTGAACGACACCCTCGCCGAAACGCGGCGTACCGGCATGCGACGGAGTGAGATCACCGCCCTGTCCCTGCTCGGCGAATGGCACCTCCTGGACGACTCCGCCCCACAGGCGATGGCCTTCAGCGAGCTGGCGGTCGACCATGTACGGGACGCGGACTGGCGGATCCCCGCCGTCTGCGTCGAGGAAGTGCTGTACCGGCACAGCCGCATCCAGCGGGCGCTCGGCGACGAGGAGGGTGCCCGCGAGTCCGTCGCACGCGCGGTGACCGAGATACACCGCAAGGCGGAGAGCCTCGATGGCGCGGCGCGCGACCGCTTCTTCGCCGAGGTGCCGCTCAACCGCGCCATCCTCGCCGCGTCGCCCTGACTCCGACCGCCGTCTCCGCTGTCCGTCGCACGGCACTCAGCCCTCGCTACCTGGCACCGAGCAGGTCCCACCCGCAATGGGGCGGCTACTGCTGACGGTGCTGGATGGCCAGGCTGGTCCGTACCGTCAGCGGGTCGTCGAAGGCGGCCGGGAGTGCCGCCTCGACGCGCCGGGCCACGAGCTTGGGCATCTCCTTCGAAGGCGGTACGGCGGCGGCCTCGCGGTGCCACAGCTCGACAACGCGTTGGGGAAAGAGCGGATTCGCCACGGATGCCTGTTCGATCGCGGTGGCCACCACTTCGCGAGGGTCGGCGGTGGCGTCCATGAACAGGCGTAGCGAGCTGGAGATGCTCGGCATGAGGGCGAAGTAGTTCCCGCGCGAGGCGTCGACCATGGCGACCCGCAACTCCTCGACGATCTGGACCTCACGCCGCAGTTCGTCGTCGACCGGGGTGCCCGCCTGCTCCTGACGGGCGATCGACCACGTGAGCAGGACCTCTGCTTCGGTGTAGCGGAAGCAGCATTCGTACGCGGCGGCCAGCACGTCGGCGTAGAAGGGCGAGCAGCGTGCCACCTTCACCTTCTCGTCGGCGAGCTTCCACAGGTCGAACGCGCGGTCCGCCAGTGCCTCCGCGTCGAGGGTAGGAGCCAGAGCGCCCGCTGATCCGTACGCCAGGGCGGACGCGGAGAAGACGCCGAAGTCCAGATAGCGCCTGATGTACCGCTCGGGGTCCTGCCGCGCGAGCGCCATCACACCACCGAAGTTCGCGTGGCTCTCCCCGCCGCGTCCGGCATCGCACGCGGTGAGCCAGACCTCGTCGAGGAGCGGGTCGAGCACCGGGCCGATCGTCTGACGGGCGCGCAGCAGGTGACGAAACCCGTTGTGCAGCGACTCGATCCAGTCGGCGATCGCCCCGGGATAGGTGAGCATCGCGGCCAGCCAATCCCGCCCGGGCGTACGCCGTAGGTCCAGGCCCTCCCCCAGCAGCCGCCGGACGTGCACGACCCACTCGGCCGAGCACTCACGTTCCTCGCCGGAGAGCTGGGTGGCGGCCAGCAACTCCACGGCGGCGACGATCATGTCATCGCCCCTCGGGCCGCTGACCGGGACACCGGGCGCCAACTCACCACGGACCAGGTGTTCCAGGCGACTAGTCATTGATGGCCTCGTTGAGGCGTTCGGCCAGCTTCGCGGCCAGGTTCGGGGCGGCCTGCTTCGCCGCCCGGCGGGTAAGGCCGAGTCTGCGCAGCTCCTCCACCAGCCCTTCCTCGTCCACGGTGACCCGCACCCGTGGTCGGCCCCACTGGCGGATCTCGTCAAGGGCGGCCCGGACCGCGTCCTCCTCGGGCTCCAGCGCGGCCACCGGAGGATTGGCGCGCATCCTGGCCTTCTCCTCAAGAAAACCCGTGGCGTACGCACTCACCACCCAGCCGATCAGCGACACGGCGGCAAGCGCGATCTCCGGTGCGGCGAAGCGTTGCTCGCCAGGGGCGGCACCGCGCATCGCCAGGTACTGCCCGTACGGCCGTAGCTCGTCCGCCACCGTGTCACGCAGCTCATCGAACAGGTCGGCCATCGGACCTCTCCCCCGGTTGCCGCCGGCAGACATCGTGTCGCAGCCTGCCTTACCGCTACCCACGTTATCGATCAGCGCAAGTTCATGAATGGCCGCTCGGTTTCCGCATATCCTCCGCAATCCGGTGTCATCGTCATGGGATCCGGTCCGGGAGATAAAGCCGATCGACGGGTATCCCGGCGCGGGGAAGCCGTCGTCGGGCAACGTCGAGCATCGGGGGCGGACCGCAGACGTAGACATCCTGGCCGGGCCGGTAGTGGTAGAGCCCGAGGGTGAGCGCGTCGCCCTGCTCGGCGGGAGTGACCGACGGGTCATGGGAGAAGACCGGCACGACGGTCAGCCACGGGTGCGCCTGGTCGAGCTTGTCCAAGGCAATCGCGTCGTAGAGGTCGGCGACGGTGCGTACGCCGACGATCAGGGTCACCCGCCGGCCGCCCGGTGCGGCGGCGACCTGCTCGACCAGAGCGCGCAGCGGGGCCAGCCCGGTGCCACCGGCCACCAGCAGCAGGTCCCGGCGAGGGACCGACGGCGAGACAGTCGGCAGGCTGAGGCCGACATCGACGGGTGGGCCGAGGTGAAGCGGGTCGCCGGGGCGTACCTCGTGGACGAGGCTGCGGGAGACGGTGCCGGCGGCCACCGCGCGGACGTGCAGCTCGACGGTGCCGTCGGGACGTGGGGCGTTGGCCGGGCAGTACAGTACCAGCGCCATCGGCCCGGGTGCTGCGGCAGGCAGAGCGGCACCGCCTGGCCGGGCCGGAACGGCAGCGGGTGCCACGGACGTACCGTCAGCATGGCGATGCCCTCGGCGGACAGGTCGCGGCCGACCACCTCGGCGGGCCAGAACGCCGGCCCGTCGCCCATCCGCCCGGCGGCGCGCGCGACGAGCGCCCAGGCCCGCCGCCACCGGCTCTCCCAGCCGACGTCGACCGGCGGCGGACAGAGGCGCGGTGCCACCGTCGCCAGGGCGGCGCCGATCAGCGGACCGTGCTCGGGGCGAAGCCGATGCCGGTGGTGGACCCGGCCGAGTACCGCCAGCAGCGCCCACCGCTCGGCCCGGTCACCGCCGCCGCCGACCAGCCGGGCCAGGGCGGCGACGACGAGCGCCAGCTCCGATGCCGGTAGCGGGCACCGCCCCGCCAGCGCGGCCTGGAACTCGGTCGCCACCTCGTCGATCACCGAAAGACCGCCGGTCGCGAGCGCTCCCGCCAGGTAGTCGCCGGCCCGCCGCCGCGACGCCTCCGGCAGCCCCGGCCACCCCTCCAACACCGGCCCGCCGCCCACGAGCTGCCGGATCAGGTGCGCGGCGAGCCGGTCCAGATCGACCCCGATGAGGTACGCGGACAGCTCCGCATCCGCCTGCACCAGCCGCAGCCAACGGGTGACCGCCGTCCGAGCCGCCGCCTCGGTCATCGGCGCTCCCCCACCGGATGTGCGCGCCATGCATGCCGGTTCTCGGTCCGCCGGTTCCCGCTTTGCCGGTTCTCGCTTTGCCGGTTCTCGGTCTGCCGGGACTGCCACTGACGCAGCGCCTGCCGGACCCGCTCCGCCTCGGTGTTCGCCGTGACGAGCTGCCGGTGCAGCCGGTCCAGCTCGTCGGCGACCCGGTCGAGGTAGTCGTACACCTGGGCCGGATCCAGCCCCCGCCACCGCCGACCGAAGTCGACGGCCCGGACGTGGTGCGACTGGAGGCGTTCCCCGGTCACGTAGATCATCGCTGCGCTACCTCCTGCTCGGCGGTCACGTACGGCGGCCATCGGCACGCTCGTTCCGCTCATGTGGTGCGGCACCGAAGCGGGCGGGGTCGGTACGCGTCGTTCGGGTCGACGCCACCGGAGCCCAGCACCCGCCCCGGGCCCTGTAAACAGCCTTGGCGAGAAGCGGAACGCGGACTACAGCACCCAAGGCGCCTGTATGAGGCAGAAATGAGGCGTCTGCGTACCCACGCGGTCGACGCAGTGTTACTACAGTGGCGGAATAACGGAGGGAGAACGGCCGTGGCCCTGAAGCGACACCGGCTCTGCCAACGCCGTAAGGCGCTCGGGTACAGCCAGGAACGCCTCGCCGCCCTTCTCGGGGTGGAGCGATCCACTGTGGTGCGCTGGGAGAATGCGGAGACCGATCCACAGCCGTGGCATCGAAGCCGAATTGCCTCCGCGTTGGGGGTTACGCTCGAACAGCTCGACGACATGCTCGTCGACGTGTCAGTGGCAGCTCATCGAGGGCAGGCTGTGAAGGACATGGAGCGTGATTTCGTTTCCCCCGCAGCCCGGCCTGACCTCTTGGACGGCCTCCGGACCTTCCTCACCAGCTATCTCCTGGACGCCCCACCACCACCCTCACTTATCGAGGTCCGACGTGCCGTGGGCAGGGTGCACAACCTTTACCAGCGGGCGAGCTACACCTCGGCGGCCCGCTTGATCCCGGAAGTCCTGACCCAGGCGACAGCCCTGAGCAGCAACGCCTCAGGCATTCACCGCAGCAGCGCCTTTCGACTGCTCGGTGCCGCCTACATCGCTGCATCGAAGCTCGCGGTCAAGGTGGGAGATGGTGACGTAGCCCTGTTGACTGCCGACCGGGCGTCCACCGCCGCCCGCCTCAGCGACGACCAGGCGCTGGCCGCTGTTGCGGCCTATCAGGCGGCTTGCGGGCTCATGCGGCTTCCTGACAGAGCGGAAGCGGCCGAACGGGTCGTGCAGACCAGCGTCGAAGCCCTGACTTCGGCTGGTCCGGTTTCCGATCCCGATCTGATCTCCGCTCACGGCGCACTGCTGCTCTTGGCTGCCATCATGGCTGCTGGGCAAGGGAACGCGAAGCGAGCGAGCCAATTGCTGGAGCGCGCCAATGGGCGGGCGACGACACTGGGCTCTGACCGGAACCGGTTGTGGACAGGCTTCGGTCCGACGAACGTCGTCATCCACTCGGTGTCGGCGGCCGTCCGAGCAGGCAACGCGAACCAGGCCATGGAGATCGGGACGCGGCTCAACACGTCACGCTTACCCACAGTGCTGGTCGGCCGGAGAGCCCAAGTCCACGTCGACCTGGCCGCAGCCGCGTTGATGTCGTCCAGTGACAGGTCGGTTGCCGTGCTGCACCTCCTCGAAGCGGAGCGGGTAGCTGCCGAGATGGTGCACGCGAACGTGCAAGCCCGCACGCTTCTGCTCGACCTGTTGGCGAAGGAGCGCCGGGCTGCAACGCCAGGGCTGCGACCACTCGCGGAGCGTGCCGGACTGCTGGCATGACCCCACCACGAGTGCTCGCCCTGGTCGTCTGCGCGGCACCTCCCGCGCTGCGGATCGGTGAGCTGATCGAACTGCTGCAGGAGGACGGCTGGACCGTTTGCGTCACCGCTACGCCGACCGCTGCGACCTGGATCAACCGGGAGGTGCTGGCGGTACAGACCGGCTATCCGGTGCGGGCGGAATGGCGAAAGCCCGGCGAGCCGGAGCCGCATCCGCCAGCTACGGCTGTGGCGGTCGCACCGGCTACCTTCAACGTAATCAACAAGTGGGCTCAAGGTGTCAATGACACTCTCGCACTCGGCATTCTCAACGAAGCACTCGGAGCCAGCATCCCCGTCCATGCCTTTCCCAACGTAAAGCCTCAACTGGCTGTCCACCCGAGTTACGACTGGCACCTGCAGCTACTCCGAGAGGCAGGCGTCGCAGTGGCACCCCTCAACGCCGAGTCGGGCTGGGGAACAGTTACCGAAATGCTCAATGCCCCGCAATAGCGTGGCCATGGAGTGCCTGTCCAGCAGTGTCAGGACGAGCTTCAGCCGACTGGACCGACCCACCACTTCACGGACGCCACCTCCGCCGAGGACTTACGCCGTTGCTCTCGATGCCGCCCGACAGCCGGGGGCAGGACTGTACCCGTGTTTGAACAGGTCTTCGAGTTGCAGTGGCAGGGCAGGCGTGAACTGTGAGCGAATATCCTGACTATTTGCCACTCGCGGTCGAGGCTACGCGGCGGGCGGCAGATGCGATGCAACGGCAGGCACCTGGAGCGCTCGCCAGCAAGGGTGACCGAGATGTCGTCTCCGAACTGGACTATACGATCGAACGCGACCTACGAGACTTCCTGAAAACAGAGACGCCCGAAGTCGGACTCCTCGGCGAAGAGGAAGGATCGAGCGGTTCGACAAGCAAGCGGTGGGTTCTCGATCCCATCGACGGCACATCGAACTTCGTGCGGGGCCTGCCGCTGTGCGCGGTGTCGCTCGCGCTCGTGCACGGCGACGAAGCAGTACTTGGCGTCATCGAACTGCCGTTTCTCTCCGCGACCTACACCGCCGCGAAGGGTGCGGGTGCGCACGCCAACGGGCAGCCGATCACTGTCAGCAGCACCAACCGCATGAGTCAGGCCCTCGTCGCCATCGGGGACTACGCGGTTGGCCTTGACGCGGAGGCGCGAAACCGGCTACGGCTCGCCTTGACTAGCCAACTGGCAGCCGAGGTTCAAAGGATCCGGATGACCGGCAGCGCAGCGCTCGACCTGGCGTGGCTCGCCGAGGGCAGGCTCGACGCTGCTCTGACCTTGTCCAACCATCCCTGGGACATGGCGGCCGGGGTAATCATCGCCAGAGAGGCGGGAGCCACCGTCATCGACGGAAATGGTGCCCGCCACGACATCACCTCCACAACGACGCTTGCCGTCACACCCGAACTCGTTGGCCCCATCCTGGCGGCATATGGAAAGGCCGTCGCTCGCGAGACGGAGAAACACTGACATTCTTCTTCGGCGCACAGATATAGCCGATCAGCGCACAGGTCACTCACGGGGTAAAGATCATGCTCGATCCTGGATAGAGTGGTATCCGACCGTTCGTGAAGCCACTCGATCCAGGATCGAGCGTGATCTTGCGGTGAAGTCGACAACCTGGGTCTGAGCAAGGCGGTTCCAATACTGCCCGACTCCTCAACCTCGGAAGGCCGACCAAGCTCGTGCCGCATCGAGCAGCAGGCCGCGATGAGGTGCAAAACTTGAGCGCTGCCGTTGCTCCCACAGATGCACCAGTCCGCTGGCGAAGCTCGTGACAGCGTCGTCGGACGCCTGCGCCCAGGCCGGGGTCTGTCGGGCCCACGCCTCGGCGTTCGCCGGACTGTGCCCGGCACGGATGAGGCGGACCAGCATGAACGCGGTGTCGATCCAGGCCGCGCCGCGACAGGGGGCGGACCAGTCGACCAACCGGAGCCGGTCGCCGAACAGGAAGTTCCGAGGTGTCATGTCGGTGTGCAGCAGAGTGTCCCCGTCGACCAACTCCGGAGCGATGAGCCCACGCCACCGTGCGGTGAACGGCTGCACCTCGACCGGCGGGCAGGGCGTCAGCTCGCGGGAGAGGGTGGCCAACAGGTCGGCGACGGCATCCAGATCCGGGGAGCCGGGAGCCAGCCTCGGATAGCGGCCGGGCACGTGCTCGAAGCCGAGCAGAAGCCAGCCGTCGCGCTCGACGGTCCAGCGGAGGCGGGGTACGGCGTCGGGAAGCCATCGGTTGATCCGGGCTTCCTTGCGATAGAGCCACGCAGTCCGGCTGTCGGCCTGCCCACCCTTGCAGAACACCCGCCCTGAGGGAGTCTCGAGCGTGACGGCGAGTTCACAGGAGGCCCCGTCCGACACGATCTCGGCCTGAACGGTACCGCCGGTATGCCGCTCGACCTCCCGACGCAGCGAGCCGGGGAGGTCGTGCCAGTGGTGGCGGTGGTGCGGCATAGGTGGCCTTCCGGGCGGCGGTCCCGGCCAGCGTAAGCCTAGGACCGCCGTCCGGCGCACGGGCGACCGCCGGCTGGACTGGCTGACCGGGCTGGCCCGCTGGCTGCGTCCGCCGCACCGGCAACTGGCCCTGCTCGACCGCACTCCCGAGCAGTACG
>NZ_JBSFSO010000084.1:0-7735 GCF_053589795.1 Micromonospora sp. NPDC003241
CCCAACACCTCGCCCTTACGCAGACCGAGCACCAGGACCAGGACGTGCGCGGCGTAGAGCGGATCATCGTCGGCGCGGGCCGACTCCAGGAACCGCCGCGCCTCGTCGCTCGTCCACGCCTTCCGCTTGCGCTTGCGTACCGGGGGCAGCTTCACCAGCGACGCCACGTTGCGGGTGATCAGCCCTTCGGTGATCGCCTGGGACAGCAGCGTCCGGAGCACGGTCCGCAGGTGCGTGACGCTGGTCGGCGAGGGCAGATCCTGGCAGCAACGGCCAAGCGCACAGCAGCGACGTTGGGCGGGCTTCCGCCGCTCATCCTTGCCCTGGGCGCAGCACTGGCAGGTCCGCCCCACCTCGTTGATCCACGTCTGAACGTCGCTGACCCGCAACTTGTCGAGACGCTTCCGACCCAGCCCCGGCACGAGGTAGAGCCGCACCACCACTTCGTAGGTGACGTAGCTGCCCGGAGCCAGGTTCGGCTTGACGATCTCCCTCAGCCAGTAGCCGGCGTACTCCCCCACCGTCGGGGAACGCGTCGCCACCGGACCGGCCTTGGCCTGCCCGTGCAGCTTGATCCACTTGTCGTGGACCTCCTCGCGGGTCTTGCCGTAGACCCACTTTCGGCCCCGCTTGCCGTCCGGCTTCTCCACCCAGACGTACGCGGCGAAGCCGTTCCTGTACGGGAAGATGGAGCCTTCCCCGTTCGCGCGAGACCGTCCGGGCATCAGGCCGCCTCCTGCCGCTCAACCTGATCACGGATGTAGTCGTCGACCCACTCGGGGAGGACGCGGCGGTACTTGCCGTCCTTGATGGAACGCAGCTCACCGGTGGCGATCTTCATCTTGACCTTGGAAATGCCGAAGCCGAGCAGCACGGCAACCTCGGCGGGTGAGTACCAGCGGGGACGCAGTTCGTGGTTCATGCGGCGGCTCCGGTGAGCCAGGTTTCGTGGGCGAGTTCCTCCCGGCCGACGCGTCTGCTTTCCCGTCGCTGTCGGGCGGCGGTGTTGGCGAGCAGGGCGTCACCGTCGCTGCGCCAGCCGGCCCCGAGATAGGTGAGCGTGCCGACCGTCAGGGTGTCGGCGGGTTCGTTGCCTTCGGCCCGGCGGTAGGTGGCGCGGGTGCTGCGGAGCAGGCCGAAGGTGACCGAGTAGCGGCGGGCTTTCGTGAGGAAGTGGCCACCGAAGCCGAGCATGTGTGCCCAGCGACGTAGTCCGGCGTAGGGGTTCGGTGTGGTGTCAAGACGGCCTTGACGGTCGCCGGGCTTGGCGGCGCTGTCGGTGGTGTGGGTGGCCGCAGGTCGGCCGAGTCGCCAGCAGGCGTCGATGAGGCGGGCGAGGTGGTCGCCCTCGGGGTTGGCGTAGGTGTCGATGGTGTCGGGGGTGAGTCTGGTCGAGGTGTGGCCGGTCACCTCGGTGGCTTTGGTGGCGTATTTGGCAAGGTAGGAGGCCACCTTGGCGTCGGTCACGTCACCGTCGCCGCTACCGATCCGGCGCACGTCGACCTGCTCTCCCCAGGCCACCAGCCAGCCGTCCGGGCGGTCGGGGTGAGGTGGTGTGGTGACAGTGATCTGCTGGGCGGCTGCGTGCACGGCGTCGTCCAGGTCGTCGACGCTGATCCCGGCAGGCGGCGGCACCAGGGCACCGGCGTCGTCGGGGTTGACGCCGTCCAGGCGCAGCAGGACGTGGAAGTGCACGGCACCCCGGCGCTGCATCTCGGCCACCTTGCCGTGAGACACCCGCACCGGCGGCACCCAGCGGACCTTGCCGGAGGCGCTGACGACTCGAACTCTCCGGATGCCGCGTCGGCGGCAGACGGCGGCAAGCTGACGTTCGACGGCCTGTTTGGTGCGCCGCCATAGCTCGCCCGAGAACCCGTTCCACACGGCCTGGTGGTCGTGGTCGTAGCAGTCCAAACAGAGTGGCCGCCCGAGCTGCGGATCGTTGGTGTCGTGGCGGGCGAAGCAGGCTCCGGGCCGCCCGGGCGCGCAGGCACCGGCGTCACGGCGGGGGCGGCAAGGATCAGGTCGGCAGTCGCATCGCTGGCGGGTGGCGCAGGTGTGGCGGCGAATGTGCCGATGGTGGACCGCGCCGAAGGACGGTGCGGTGAAGGTGGCGAACACGACCGGATGCCGCGCGACAGTGGCGGGGACGCTCTTGCCGCCGATCAGGCCGGTGCGGACGACCTGGAAGGCGTCACCCGCGTAGACCCAGGCACAGTCGGGGCACTGCGACGCACGGCGGTTGCCACACGCCTTGTAGATCGCACGGTCGGGCAGCTCATCGGTGTGCACTTCTCGGGTGATCCGGCCGGTGTCGGCCTCCACGGCGGTGAGAGTGCCGGTGAGTCGGATCGGGCGGGCACAGCCGCCAGCGGAGGCGGTGTGCTCCAGCCAGCCGAAGTAGTCCGGCGTGGTGGCACGGTGCAGGGCTTGGGCGAACCGGCCAGCGGCGAGGCTGGGCCGGGTGAGCGGGGACATCGAGGTCTCCTTACGGGGTGGCAGGGACGGAAGACGAAGCACCACCAGCCGTGGACCGTGGTCCGCTGGTGGTGTTCGTCGTGTCTCCTGGCACCGCCGAAAGGGCGGCTGACGCCGGAGGGCGGAATCGTGGTGGTGCCACACTCCGCCGATCGGTGATGTCCTCTCGTGCTCGTAGAGGTCATGGGCTGGCACGGGTGAGGAGCCTGGGTACCGACATCCGGTGGAATCGCCGCAGGCTGCCCTCACCCGTCGAAGGTGCGCAAACCCGGGCCATCGTGGACGGCGGAAGGCCGCGCTGGGCCGCTCGGCGGATTCAGAGAGCCGGCACCGTGGCCGGGGTGATGGAAAGGCGGCGGGCGGTGGTCCGCATCAGCGGCAGGAAGGCCGCTCAGCCTCTCAGCAATCGAGTCCAGCGGTTCGGCGGGAAGGCCGCGCTGGCGTGCTCGACGATCGCCAGAGTAGCACCGGGTACCGACACGTCAACCCGCCGTGACTCCGCAGGCCGGAGGCGAGACGGCCGACTGCCGGCCGACTGCCGGCCGGGGTGGGAGGACTTTCTGTACGTCTATCAAGGCGGCCCTTGACGGGCCGCACGCGCCGCCGCCTGGGCGCGCGCCGGCCGCTGCCGCTGTCGCTCTGCGGCCGTCACGCCTGACGCCCGGCGGCTGGCGCGGACAGCGAAGAGCCCGGTGGACCGCCGCAGACGGGATAGCGGAGAGAGGGGTGGCGGTTTGTCGCCGGCAGCCGACCGCGCCGCGCCCGAGCAGCGCGGCGCACGGAAGAGCGCGCCGGGTCCGCGCGGCAAGCCCAAGCATGGGGTCGGTGTCCGCGCGACAGCATGTCGGTCGTCCAGGAGCCGGCTCCGCAGCCGCTCGGGGTCAGGTCAACCGCTCACCTGGGAGGGGGAGGGGTGGCCGCCGGTGGCCAACTTTGACCCCGAGAGCCGGGTCCGTGCCGGGCGAGGTTGGGTCAACGTCGCCACTGTGGCGGTGTCCGCCGGGGGCGCGGTCCGCGACACGAGAGCCGACTCAGGCTGTTCCGGCAGCGTCCGTAGGTGCGTCAAGGTCCGCTTGACGTGGCGGCCCGGGCGGGCGACCCGCTCCCCGAGAGGGCGGGTCGACGGCAGACGGACGGCAGGAAGGTTGCTGGCGTTACGAACGCGCGATGTCCGAACTCTAGGCTGACGACCATGGTCACCGTTACCCTAGCTATGTGTTCGATTTTTTCGCGCCTGTCAAGATCCCGCGCTCAGCCTTCGAGCGGCTGGTAGCGCAGGTAGATGACGGCGTCGGTCGGAATGCTATCGCTCTCGTATTGCACGAAGACTTTCCTTACCGCGCCCTGCACGTCGTCGATGAGGACGACTTCGCCATTGATCGCAATGACGATTTCCTGCCCTTAGTTGACATGCTTGATCAGATTCTCTTCTTCGCCTTCGAGCAGGCTCCAGAAGGCATCGTCCGGTCGTGGGCTAAAGGCAAAGATGAAGAGCTTGAGGATGAGGCTGTGCAGCGAGTTCTGCACGTAAGGGAAAACATGCCTAACCTTGCATCTCTTTGGATCCAGAAGTCAACCTCGATCGTGCCGCCGATGATCGGAATGAGCCATGAAATCGTCCGAGACGAGGCGGGCAGAGGGGTTGCTGCATCTCTTTATCTCTCGGCCAGCCGAATCAGCGCTATGGGAAGGGCTGACCTCACCAGTGCCACGCGGTTGAGGGTCCAACTTTGGCCAGCGGATGTGAATGCCCTAATTCGTGAGTTAGAAGACATTAGAGATTCCTACCTTGCGCCAGGCGAGCGGGAGGAGCGCAGAGATGTCCCTGACGGCGATTCGCAACAAGCGTAGGCAATGGGCTTTGCCTATCGAGTCGACCCATCCCCGGCCGGGGGGGCAATGGTCCGACGCTGCCCGGCAGGCGGTGGGCTTCTTTGCTAATGTCGAAGATGGCATTGCGAGCTACGAAAGCGACCAGCCGCCCACGCTATTGAGAGATGGGCCAATCTGGTCCGATGACTGGGACTGCTCACCTACGGTTTGGCAATGGAACTGGGCGATCTTGCCAATCGTCGAGAATGAGTACTGCGAGCATCGACTCCGGGAGCCGCACTTCTCGCCGGAAGCCCACAAGTCGTCGCCCGCACTGCGGAGGGGCAACCTAGCGGATTCCCTTCGAGCCCATGTCGGCAGATGGGTCGCCGTGCGGGATCAGGCCGTAATCTTCGCTGCTGACTCTCCGATCGATGTTGTGTTGTATCTTCGGAAGAACGGCCTGACAGCAGATTCAACGTTCCGTGTGCCGGTAGCTCCGGATGCAGAACGGTTCGACGATCTGTGATATTCGATTACCTCCCCTTACCTAAGAACCACATAGAAATTCCCCGGCCGGTTGTTGACGTATACATGGAAGGCATTCCGGAGGTTGGTATCACCTGCCTCGTAGATTCAGGGGCGCTCTACAATCGATTCGATGAGCGGTTCGCCAAATTGGCGGGCCTGAATCTCGATGGCCTGGAGCCTACGGAGCGATTTGCGGTGGGCGGAAATTCGTATGTGGGTAGAACGACCAACGTTCAGCTAACTCTGGGCGGCTTTACCTGGGATGCGCCAATCTGCTTCATTTCTGATTGGGATAGGGACTTTCAGCTCTTAGGGCAGGAGGGCTTCTTCCGCTGGTTCGAAGTCAGCTTCTTTGCTGCTGATCACTTTCTGACAGTGGAGCCGGCAAGCCACTGAGGTCAGGATCCGCGCAATGGCTCCACAAACCGATCCTTCAGTTTTTCATAGGTTTCGCTGCCAGGTAGCCGCCAACGCCTATCCGTTGAGGACAAGCTGTTGCCACCGACAGGTGTCGACAGCAACGGTCTCAAACACCGGATGCTGGCTAACGCCAGCGACGGACGACGGACCGAGGCCACGGACGAGGACGGATGCGCCCGGACGGCGCGCACAGTGCTTGTAAACGAGGCATCAGGCAGCGAGGCAGCAAGGAGGCAGCGCGAGCCCTCGATGCGGAGCGGTCCCAAACGCGAAGCGATGACGGCCGACACCTGCTCTTCGGCGAGGGCCGCCACCGATCGGCAGCAGCCGGCAGGTTGAGTCCGTATCCCCCAAGCGGGGGGTCGGCGACTTACAAGCGACGGACGGATTAGCGACCCACGCGTACGCGGTCGGCGGCGTACAGCTCGCGGGAGCCGTCGGCGCGGAAGACCACGAGCACCGGGACGCCTTCGCCGATCTCCAGCTCACGGCGTTCGACAGGCGTCGGCATCCGGGCGGAGGCGGTGTCGCCCTTGCGTAGGGTCACCGTCTCGGTCGGTTCGATGGCCTTGACGAAGGTGCCACGCGGCGGTTCTACGATCACGAGCCCTTCCGACCGGAGTATCGCTATCGCCTGCCGCACACTCGTTCGACTCAACCCATGCTCCTGAGCCAGCCTCAACTCACTCGGCAGCGACGCACCGGGCGCGATGTCGCCAGACCTGATCCGGTCTCGCAGTAGGTCTGCGAGCTGCCGGAACACGGCCCGATCCGCGCTGGGGTCGATCACGAATGTGACGCTACGTGTCCAACAGTTCTACATCTTATTGTATCTACAGTCCTACGTCGGTACGGTGAACGAGCAGGTGCGGCGGTCGGATGACCAGCTCAGGCCCGGCCGCCGTGCCGTCGACCCGCGCTTGAGGGGAGATCCTGTGCCGCGCGTCTCGTACGAGGAGTACCTGATGGCCGCCGCCCTCACCCTTGCCCGGCGGCACCGGCCGATCTGGTCCTGGCGGAAGTGGCGACGGATCTGCCGCTGCGGAGCCGATCTGCCCTGCCACGCCCAGCACCGCATCCCCATCAACCGTGGCCACTGGCCAGGAAATGAGGCGCCGTGAGGGACGACCAGAAGCACACGACCCGGACCGTGCACGTCCGAGGGCTCGAAGGCGGGTGCGTTGGCTGCCGCGCCTGGCGGTCGCGCCTGGCCCCGTACCCGTGTCGGCGGGCGGACTTGGCGACCAGCCGACAGCAGTCCCGCGCGAGCCTCGCCCGGTTCCTCGGTGGTGTGCGGTGACCGCCCACGGCCCGGTTCTACCCATCTGGAGCTGCGGCGGCTGCGACCTCCCATGGCCGTGTCCGACGCGACGGCGGGAGCTACGCGCGGAGTACGCCGACGCGCCGGTATCGCTGGCGCTCTACCTCGGGGCCTACCTCATCCAAGCTGCCGAGGACATGCCCTGGGCACCCGCCGGCACCCTGCACCGCCGCTTCATCGGCTGGACGAGACAGCCGCCGGAAGTACAGCAGCGAAGTACAGCAACCGTGCCAGCCGAACCCGACCGAGAAGCGCGCCAGCAGCCCGGATGACCTCGAACCACACCCCAGTAGACCGGCTCGCCGGCAATCCATAGGTTCAGGGTTCGAGTCCCTGGCGGCCCACTCTTACGCAGTTCAGCGGCCCTTTGCAGGGTCGCTGTCTTCGTCAGTACGACTCGTACAGCAGCGAAGTGCACCATCGACCAGGGGCAAGGCAGGACATTTAAGGTACAGTTTTCTGTACTTATCCTGGAGGTGGCCATGCGGACCGTGAACTTCACCCAACTACGCCAGAACCTGGCCGCCGAACTCGACAGCGTTATCAACGACGCCGAGGAAGTGGTGGTGACCCGCTCGGGCCACGAGCCGGTGGTGATCGTGTCGCTTGCCGAGTACGAGTCGATGAAGGAAACCGAATACCTCCTACGCAGCCCCAGCAACGCCGCAGCCCTACGCCGATCGATCGCCGAGCTTGAGCAGGGCGACACGGCCGAGCGGGAGCTGACTGACCCGGACACCGCGCGGGACGTCGCGTGAGGCTGGTCTTCACCGCGACAGCCTGGAGCCAGTACCTCAGCCACACCGACCGCAAGCTGGTCAAGCGCATCAACGACCTGATCGCGGATGTGATGCGCAACGGATACGAGGGCATCGGCAAGCCGGAGCCCCTGCGGGGCGAGCTGTCCGGCTTCTGGTCCCGCCGGATCGACCGCGAACACCGGCTGGTGTACCGGATCACCAAGGACGACGTCGAGATCATCGCCTGCCGGTACCACTACGGCGACCGGTAGCGGACCGGCGTGGCACCAGCAGCGTCCGGCGGTCATCGGTCGAGCGTCTGACCGAGGCGCTTGAGCGCGTCGCGGGTGGCCGCCGAGGACACCACCGTGTAGATCTCCATCGTGATGGCGAACTGGGCGTGCCGGAGGATCTGCATCGCCGCCCGGGGGTG
>NZ_JBSFSO010000085.1:0-7250 GCF_053589795.1 Micromonospora sp. NPDC003241
ACCAGCACCCCGTGCAGCCGCCGCAGCAACTGCTCGGCCTGCGGGTGGCCGTCGGCGCGGGGTCGCCGTCAGCTCTTGGCCTGACCGGCGGCGACCTCCTCCGCGGTGAAGTAGCCGGAGTCGATCAGCACCTTCTGGATGTCGTCCTTGAAGACGGTCTCGACCGGCAGCAGGTACGACGGGACGACCTTGACCCCGTTGTTGTAGGTCTCGCTGTCGTTGGCCTCGGGCGTCTTCTCCTGGAGGAACGCCTCACCGGCGACCACGGCCTGATCGGCCAGCAGGCGGGTGTCCTTGAAGATGGTGGAGCTCTGGATGCCGTCGTCGATCAGCTTGACCGAGGCGATCTCGGCGTCCTGCCCGGTGACCACCGGGATCTGGTCGGCGCCCCGGTAGCCGGCGTTCTGCAGCGCGGTGATGATGCCGCGGGAGATGCCGTCGTACGGCGACAGCACGCCGTCCACCTTGCTGTTGTCGTTGTAGCTGGAGGTCAGCAGGTCCTCCATCCGCTTCTGCGCGGCCTCCTGCTGCCAGCGCAGGATCGCCACCTGCTCGATCTTGGTCTGCCCGGACTTCACCTTGAGGGTGCCGGCGTCGATGAACGGCTTGAGGGTGTCCATCGCGCCGTCGAAGAAGAAGTGGGCGTTGTTGTCGTCCAGCGACCCGGCGAACAGCTCGATGTTGAACGGCCCGGTCTCCTCGCCCTTGCCGCCGTCCTTGGTCTGCAGGCCGAGGCCGACCAGGAGCGCGCTGGCCTGGGCCACGCCGACCTTGTAGTTGTCGAAGCTGACGTAGAAGTCGACGTTCGGGCTGTCCCGGATGAGCCGGTCGTAGGAGATGACCGGGATCTTCGCGTCGGCCGCCGCCTGGAGCTGTCCGCTGAGGGCGGTGCCGTCGATCGCGGCGATGATCAGCACGTTGGCACCGCGCGTGATCATCTGGTCGACCTGCTGCGACTGGGTCGGGATGTCGTCACCGGCGTACTGGAGGTCGACCTTGTAGCCCTTGGCCTCCAGCTTCTCCTTGACGGAGTTGCCGTCGGCGATCCACCGCTCGGAGGTCTGGGTCGGCATCGAGACGCCGATGGTGAGGTCGGACGGCTTCTCGTCGCTGGTGTTGCCACTCCCGGCACCGTCGCCGCTACACGCCGCCATACTCAGCGCCAGGGCGGCGCTACCGAGAGCGGCCAGAATTCTTCTGCTCACTGGCTTCCCCAATCTGGAACTCGCGCCGTCGCACCGGCTGCGCGGATCGCACTTCGGGGCCCAAGTGTTAGCGCTCACATTGCCCGGGTCAACACCTCGCCGGAAATCCAGCGGTCACGTTCTCGTAACGAAGCCGAGGCTCCACCGGTCGGCCGAATCACCGCAGGTCAAGGCGTTGAACATCGAAGGAAGTCGCGCGTTCGCACCCGCCACCCGAATATCGTCCATCGAGAGCAGAGAATACGCCAACTCGCGCCCCGGTGCGACGGGCGAGGCGTCACCCCATCGCATCTGTCGACCCGCAAAGGGAAACGGATCACCCGGTCGACGGAAGCCCACCAGGCGGTCACGCACCGTGACCAGTCGGGCCTCACGCTCCATGGCGGGCCGGACGTGCGGGACACATTCGACGCAGCAGCGCCGTAGCCCGCGACGCGAGCACCGACGACCCCCGGGACGCACGGTCGGTTCCCGCGCCGTCACCAGCACAGTCTTGACATCGACCAGCCGGACGCCGATGCTCTGCTAAATCAGTTTAGCGCCCGTCCTCCCCCACACCACCGCAACCGGTCCGGGGCGCTGCCACGGGACCTGCCCATGGCAGCCGGACGCGTCCAACAAGGAGGGCCGATGAGACTGCGAAGGACGCTCACCGCCATGGCGGCGGTGGCACTTCTCGCCACCTCCGGCACGGCCGCGTACGCCGCGTCGAAGGGTCCCGGCGACAACGCCGGCGGCATCCGCAGTGTCACACCGATCACCACCGTCTACACGTACGGCCAGAAGGTCTCCGCCGTCGCCGTCGAGTACCCGCAGACGGTGAACCCCCGCGAGCTCGACAATTCCACCTTCTCGGTCTCCGACACCGTCTACAACTTCCGCTTCAACCCGATGGACGACCTGCCCAAGCTGGCCGACCGCAAGGTCACCCACACCTACACGAACAACGCGCCCACCACCCGCGCGGACCGTCGTTCGGTGGACGGCCGGTACGTCATCGTCGAGCTGGACCCCGCCGAGAACCTCGGCTGGACCGTCATCGTCTCCAAGTGCCCGACCTTCCTGTGCAGCGTGAAGGTCAACACCGAGCTGCCCACCCGGGTGACGCAGCGCAAGGACGTGCACGCCCAGCCCGGCAAGGGCAAGGGCAAGGGTCCGGTGCAGGCCAAGGCCGCCCCGAAGACCCCGCGCGGGGTCACCGAGAAGCCGGTGAACCTGCTCGTCGACGACTTCACGTACGGCTCGTACCTGAGCAGCGGCATGGTGCTGCCGTACCACTACCACCTGCCGAAGAACTACCAGCCCGGCAAGAAGTACCCGCTGATGGTCGTCCTGCCCGGGCACGGTATGGGCTGGGACGGCGACAACCTGGGCGTCCAGATCGCCGCCGACATCCCGGCCACCGCCTGGCTCCAGTCGAGCTGGACCGGCAGCCGCGAGGACGTCATCGTGCTCGCCCCGCAGAACCAGCGGGTCGGCCTGCCCGCCGAGGGTGACCTGCTGATCCGGCTGGTCGACCAGTTCGTCAAGGACCACGCGGTGGACACCGACCGGGTGTACGCCACCACCGTGTCGTACGGCTCCCGGCTGCTGTGGGAGGCGTTCGCCAAGCGTCCCGACCTGTTCGCCGGTGGTCTGGTGACCGGCGGCTTCCAGGTCGGCGCCGACCAGGCCAAGGCCATCGCCGCCGGCGAGGTGCCGCTCTGGATCACCCACGGCGTCAACGACCACCTGCTCAACATCTCGCTCGCCCGCAACACGCACACCGCACTGCGCTCGGCCTACGAGGCCCAGGGCAAGACGCCCGCGCAGATCGCCGAGCTGCTGCACTACACCGAGTACGGCAACGAGGCGTTCTCGCTGCCCGACTACCACGCCGCCTACGGGCCGACGTACGAGGACCGCAGCATCCTCCAGTGGCTGTTGGCCCAGCGCAAGGGCTGACACACCGCTCAAGAGGCACCGTCCGGGCTCGCCGGCCGCGATCGATCTCGCGGCCGGCGAGCCTCGTTCGGGTCCACGCGACCCGAGCGGGGTCCCCCGCCCCCGGGGGCGCTACCCCCTGCACACCCCACGGCACCGCCTCGTCGATCATGGAGTTGTGGCTGCCGAATTACACCGATAGACGGCTTTCGTGCACGCCACGACTCCATGATCGACGGAACCGACGCCGAGGAACGGCGCGGCCTGGTACGTGCCGGTGGCGCGGGAGCGGCGGGACGGCACGTACGGTGCGGGGATG
Organism: Micromonospora sp. NPDC003241; assembly: GCF_053589795.1. Classification (NCBI taxonomy): domain Bacteria; kingdom Bacillati; phylum Actinomycetota; class Actinomycetes; order Micromonosporales; family Micromonosporaceae; genus Micromonospora; species Micromonospora sp. NPDC003241. Next base: position 3,448 of record NZ_JBSFSO010000085.1, read on the forward strand.
CGAGTCGTACCGGGATGGGCGCTGGTCTCCGCCGTGGCGGCGCCGATCCTCCTGATCGGTGGGTGGACGCTGGGCGCGGCCCGCCAACCGGGCGGGTTCGACCAGGTCACCGGCACGATCAGCGCACTCGCCGCCGTCGGCGCGACCGACCGGTGGATCATGACAGTCGCGCTGGCCGCTCTCGGGCTGTGCCACTGTGTCACCGCCGCCGGACTGCGTCCCCTCGCGCCCGCCGGGCGGGCCCTGCTCGCACTCGGCGGGGTGGCGACGCTGGCGGTGGCGGTGTTCCCGCTACCGGACGACGGCAGCGGGTCGGTGCCTCACACGCTCGCCGCGACCGTCGCTTTCGGCGCCCTGGCGCTCTGGCCGGCCCTGGCGACGCCGAACCACGCGACGAGACGCACCGCACCGGACACCGAGCCGACGGGGCACCGTGCGGCGACGGCGGAGCATCCGGTGGGGGCGGGAGAAGCCCGGCGTACCCCAGGGCGACGGGCAGGAGAGCGACGGACGCCATGGGTGGGGCTGGCGGTCGGGTTGCTGCTGCTGGTGGCCTGGTTCGTGGCCGAGATGGCGGCCGGTGGTGGGCGGGTCGGGCTGGCCGAGCGGGTGGCGGCCGGCGCGGAGGCGTTCGCACCCCTGCTGGTGGCCGCCGCACTGCGGCGGACGGGCCGGAGTCGTCGGTCAGTTCGGACGGGCCGCACTACGCCGGGCGGGTGACGGCGGGGTCGACGCCACGGCTCGTCGGCCGTGACGTCGACCCGGTCCGCCGAGGGGCCTGTGTCGAAGTCCCTGGCCGGCCTGCGGCGGGCCCAAGCGACGACCGGCCGCGTGGGAAATTGGTCCGGATGCAACACCGGTATCCGGACCAGTTCCCGCCTTGCCGGACCGCCGCCTGGACTCTGCCTCGGCTCGACCGAGGACTTCGACACCGGCCCTATTCGCTGAGGCAGGACAGCAGGGCGGCGGTGAGCAGGTTGGCCCGCTCGTCGATGATGCCGCCCATCTGGTTGACCACGTAACCGAAGCCGACCCGGTGGTGGTCGTCGCCGAAGGCGAGGTGCCCGCCCGCGCCGTCGTGTCCGAAGCTGCGCTCGCCGAGCATCGGCCGCGGTGTCGAGTGGACGAGGAAGCCGGTGCCCCAGCGGTGTCCGACGTCGGGGAGTCCGTACACCTGCTGGCCGGCGACGCGGACGGTGACAGCGTCGTCGACGGACGCGGTGGTGAGCAACGGTCCGCCACCGACGTCGGAGACGCAGGCGGCGTAGAGGCGGGCCAGTGACTCGGCGGTGCTGATCCCGCCCGCGCCGGGGACCTGGGCTGCCTGGATGGCCGGGTCGTTGAAGCTGACCAGGCCGTCGGCGTCGGCGGGGAAGGCGAACGCGCCGCCCATGGTGATCCCGCGTTCGGCGACCGGGTCGCCGGGTGGGAAGGGCTCACCCAGCGGTGCCAGCATCCAGGCGACCGCGTCGCGTTCGGCGGGCGGCAGGCCGACCCAGGTACGCAGACCGAGCGGTTCGGCGAGGGTCCGGGCGAGGTAGCTGCCGGGCATCTCCCCGGTGATCCGGCGGATCACCTCGCCGATCAGCCAGCCGTAGGTGATCGGGTGGTAGCTGTGGGCGGTGCCCGGCTGCCACAGCGGGGCCTGCTCCTCGATCGCCTCGATCACCGGGTCCCAGGCGAGTACCTCGGCGCGGGTGAAGGAGCGGTCCAGCGTGGGCAGTCCGGACTGGTGGGTGAGCAGCCAGCGCACCGGGATCTCGGCCTTGCCGTGCCGACCGAAATCGGGCCAGTACCGGGTGACCGGGGCCTCCAGGTCGAGCCGGCCCTGCTGGACCAGCAGGTAGGCGCAGATCGCCATGATCCCCTTGGTCACCGAGAAGACGACGGCCGGGGTGTCGGCGGTCCACGGCCGTCCGGAGCGCTGGTCGGCCAGCCCGCCGTACAGGTCCACGACCTTGGTGCCCCGCAGGTAGACGGCGACTGCGGCGCCGACCTCCCCGCGGTGGACGAAGTTGTCCCGGAACACGTCGGCGACGGGCCCGAAGCCCTCGTCGGCGTGGCCGTGGATCGGGGTGTCGTTCAACCCGTCATCCCTTCACGGAGCCCTGCAGGAGCGCCTTGATGAACTGGCGCTGGAAGATCAGGAACACGATGAGCGTCGGAGTGAGGATGAGCAACGATCCGGCGCAGAGCAAGACCAGATCGGTTCCCCACTGCCCCTGGAACGCGCCGAGGGCACCGGCCATGGTCCGTTTGGTGGCGTCGTCGACCATGACGATGGCGAGCAGGAACTGGTTCCAGGTCCAGAGGAACAGCAGGATGGTCAGCGAGGCGATGGCCGGGCGGGCCAGCGGCACGTGCACCCGCCAGAACAACTGCCAGGTGTTGCTGCCGTCGACCCGCGCCGCCTCGGACAGCTCGCGCGGCACGTTGGTGAAGTGGGCGCGCATCCAGAAGACCGCGAACGGCATGTAGAGGCCGATCAGCGGCAGGATGATGGCCCACCGGGTGTTGAGCAGGCCGAGGTCCCGCATCTGGTAGTACAGCGGGGTCACCACCGCCTCGAAGGGCAGGGTGAGGCCGAGCAGCAGCAGCCCGAAGGCGATGTGGCCGCCGGCCACCCGCAGGTGCCCGAGGCCGAACCCGGCCATGGTCGCGATGACCACCCCGAACGGCACCACCCCGGCCACGATCAGCATGCTGGACCCCAGCAGGGCACCCATGTTCGCGGCGGTGAAGGCGTCGACGAAGTTGCCCCACTGTGGATCGGAGGGCCAGGCCAGCCCGGTGGGTACGGTGCCGCGTGGTTGCAGGGCCGCCGAGAGCATGCTCAGGAACGGCAGCAGGGTGACCACGACCAGGGCGATCAGGAAGATCCGTCCGGTCAGCCGCTCACTGCGGGTGGTCATGTTCATGACTTCTCCCCCCGGGTCAGCCGCTGGATGGGCAGCACGCAGATCAGCACCAGCAGCATCAGCACCACGCCCAGGGCCGAGGCGAGCCCGACCTGACGCTGGGAGAAGGCCAGCCGATAGATCTCCAGGCCCGGCACGGTGGTCTGGATGCCCGGACCGCCGCTGGTCGAGATGTAGACGATGTCGAAGCTGGCCAGCGCCGCGATGATGGTCACGGTGAGGCAGACGCCGATCTCCTGGCGGAGGCTGGGCAGGGTCACCGCGAAGAACTCGCGGATCGGTCCGGCGCCGTCCATCCGGGCCGCCTCGTACAGCGACGGGTCGATCTTGCTCATGCCGGTGACCAGCAGGATCGTGCAGAGGCCGAGCATGATCCAGGTGCCGATCACGCCCACCGACGGCAGCGCGGTGCTGAACTCGCCGAGCCAGGCCCGGGTGATGCCGTCCAGCCCGACGGCCCGCAGGGCCTGGTTGACCAGCCCGTTGCTGGAGAGCACCCAGCTCCACGCGATGCCGGCCGCCACCAGCGGGATCACCTGCGGCAGGAAGAGCACGGTCCGGACCAGTGTGCCGCCGGGGCCGGTGGTGATGCGCCGGACCAGGCTGGCCACCACCAGGCCGAGGACGACCGGGATGAAGCTGAAGAAGATGATCAGAACGAAGGCGTTACCGATGATCTTCAGCAGGTCGCGGTCGGTGAAGACGGTGACGTAGTTGTCCAGGCCGACCCAGGTGGCCGTCCCGATGCCGTTCCAGCGGTAGAGCGAGTACTGCACGGTCATCACGAGCGGGCGCAGCACGAAGAAGCCGTACATGGCCAGGGCGGGCAGGACCCAGAGCCAGCCGGTCCACCGCACCGCGCGGCCCCACCGCTTCCGGTGGGGC
>NZ_JBSFSO010000086.1:0-6812 GCF_053589795.1 Micromonospora sp. NPDC003241
GGGTTGGCGGAGCGGTGTGAGGTGCAGGTGGCGTATGCGATTGGTAAGGCGCATCCGGTGAGTTTGTTCGTGGAGACGTTCGGTACGGAGACGGTGCCGGTGGCGTCGATCGAGAAGACGGTGTCGGAGGTGTTCGATCTGCGGCCGGCGGCGATCATTCGGGATCTGCATCTGTTGCGGCCGATCTATGGGCAGACGGCGGCGTATGGGCATTTCGGTCGGGAGTTGCCGGACCTGACGTGGGAGAACACGGACCGGGCCGCCGACCTCAAGTCGGCCGCAGGAGCCTGACGACACGCACGACCGGCGGGTCGGCCGCCCACGCCGCCGACCCGCCGCGCACCACCCACCCGCGCCTCACCTGCCCGACGCCGCGCGTGCACAGCAGAATTCAGGACCGTCGACCGGCCAGCCGAAGACGCCGTTTCACCCCACCGGCGGCCCGGGCCTTCAGCCGCGACAGCATCTCGTCGGCCTGGCTCTCGGCCCGCCGACCGAGAGAGTCGGCGTGACCGAGCATGCCGACGATCGTCTCGATCGCCACGTCGAGCAACTGCCCGTCGTCCAACTCGTCGGGACTGACCGTCCGCTCCATCCCGGTGGGCCGCAACTCGTCCAGATCACCGACCACGGTGCACGGGTAGTCCCGGATCTCCGCGATCTGCTGCTCGGCGAGATCGCACACCCACGCGGCCCGGTCCAGTCCGACACCGAACCGCAGCGCGTTGGCGCGCTCCTTGAGCACCGCGTCGACCAGGTGCCGCTGCACCACCTTCTGGTACGGCGTCCGCAGCGGATACCTGTCCCCCAGCGCCTGGTTGACCCGGCGCAGCACCTCGCTCTCCGCGGCACCCAGCGAGGCATTCGACGTCGGCGCGGTCAGTTCGCACAGACCGTCCGGGATGCCCAGCACCCCGGCGAAGCGGCGCCAGAGCAGGTCACGGGGTGCGCCGGGCGGCGGCACGACCACCAGGTGCCGCTGCCGCGCCGGCACCAGATCACCCCAGCGGCGCAGCATCCGGGGCGCGGTGTAGTTGTCCCAGAAGGCGTCGAACCGGCCCGCCTCGACCGCCCGGAGGAACGCGTCGAAGCGCCAGGTGCTGCGCGCCCGGATGCTCTGCTGCCAGGTCGACGGGAACGTCCGCCACAGGTCCCGCCCGGCCGCGATCACGTGCACCTCGGCGGGTTGCAGGCTCTCGATCGCCCGAGCCGCCTGCGCACCGGTCGCCGCACCCAGCCCCTCGTTACTGATGATGACGTCGCCGGACCACCGGCGTGCCTTCTCGGCCAGCCGGTCCCAGGTCCAGTACACCTCGGCGTCGCGCCAGTGCGCCGCGCGCAGATCCGCCATCGCCTGGTCGTGCGCCACCGCGCTGCCCGGCAGCAGGATCCCGGCCTTGCGCAACACGTTCTGGTTGCTCCAGAGCACGTTCTGCACGAAGGTGCTGCCCGTCTTCGGCGCACCGATGTGCACATAGACGCGTCTGGCCATTCCGCCTCCCCGGCATCGTCACCTCCCCGACCGGAGTGGTCAAGTTGGAGGCATCAGGGTGGCACACCAAAAGCGCGCAAGAAACCGCAGGTGAGAGACGGTCAACGGGCCCTTTTCCACAATGCCCGACAGCCGAAATCAGAGTGAACTCTGCGCGACGCGACCTCAGCCGACGAGCAGTTTGTCCAGGGTCACCGGGAGTTCCCGGACGCGTACCCCGGTGGCGTGATGAACGGCGTTGGCGATCGCGGCGGCGGCACCGACGATGCCGATCTCCCCGGCTCCCTTGATGCCCAGCGGATTGACCGCGACGTCGACGTCCGGCACCCAGTACGCCCGCACCGCCGGCACGTCGGCGTTGCTGCTGACGTGGTAACCGGCCAGGTCGTGGTTGGCCCAGGTGCCGTACCGGTGGTCGAACGCGCCCACCTCGTGCAGCGCCATCGACAGGCCCATCGTCATCCCGCCGATCAACTGGCTGCGCAGCGTGCTCGGGTTGACCACCCGGCCGACCGCGAAGACCCCGAGCTGCCGCAGCACCCGCACCTCGCCGGTCTCCTGGTCCACCCGGACCTCGGCGAACTGCGCCCCGTAGGCGAAGCGCGGCAGCGTCGGCTGCGCCGCGACCTCCTCGTCGGTGCTCACCTCGACGAGCAACCCGCCCGCCGGCACCGGACCGGAGGCCGCGCCGAGCCGGTCACACAACCGCTCGCAGGCCCGCAGCACGGCCCAACTCCACGAGGTCAGTCCCATCGACCCACCGGCCACGTCCGCCGCCGGCAGGGCGCTGTCACCCACCTCGATCCGGACCCGGTCCGGCGGTGCGCCGAGCGCGTCCACGGCCACCTGCCACAACGCGGTCCGCGCGCCGGTGCCGATGTCGGTGGCGTTGATCCGTACCTCGAAACTGCCGTCGGGAAAGGCGGCGGCCGACGCGGCGGCCGGCCGGACCCGGGCGGGATAGGTGCAGCCGGCCACCCCGGTGCCGAACAGCCACCGGCCGGACCTCCGGGCCCGGGGCGTCGGGTCCCGGGGGGCCCAGTCGAACCTGCGCGCCCCGTCGGTCAGGCAGGCGGCCAGATTCCGGCTGGTGAACGGCTGCCCGCTCGCCGGATCGACCGGAGTGTCGTTGCGCAGGCGCAGTTCGACCGGGTCGACCCGGCAGGCCGACGCCAACTCGTCCAGCGCCGACTCCAGCGCGAACGAACCGGGGGTGAACCCGGGCGCCCGCATCCAGAACGGCGTGGGCACGTCCAGCCGGATCACCCGGTGCGTGGACCGCAGGTGCGGTGCGGCGTACATGTGGCGGGTGTAGACGGCGGTCTGCTCGGCGAACTCCGTCACCCGCGAGGTCTGACTCAGCGCGTCGTGGCCGACGGCGACGAGTCGCCCGTCCCGGTCCGCGCCGAGCCGGATCCGTTGGATGGTCGGGGTCCGGTAGCCGACCGGGCCGAACGTCTGCTGACGGGTCAGCGCCAGCCGGACCGGCCGGTCGACGTGCCGCGCCGCCATCGCGGCCAGCACCGTCTGCACCTTGACGTAGAGCTTGCCGCCGAAGCCGCCACCGACGTGTCGACTGATCGTCCGGACCGACTCCGGCGGCAGCCCGAACAGCCGGGCCAGCACGTCCCGGACCGGCCCGGAGCCCTGACTGGAGTCGTGCACCACCAGGCACCCGTCGCGCCACTGCGCGGTCGACGCGTGCGGCTCCATCGGGCTGTTGTGGTAGGACGGCGTGCGGTAGGTGAGGTCCAGCCGCACCTCGGCGGCGTCGAAGCCGGCGTCGAAGTCACCGGTGAGGACGTCGGTCGGGTAGCTCGGGTTCACGTGGTCGGGCCGATAGAAGCCGTCGTCCCCGGCGGTCAGCCGGGTGTGGTGCGGCTGCACGTCGTAGCGAAGACGGACCAGCCCGGCCGCCTCCCGCGCCGCCTCCGAGGTCTGCGCCACCACCAGCGCGACGGCCTGCCCCCGGAAGTGCACCGACGGATCCTGGAGGCGGAACACCTCCGCGTCGACCCCGGGGACCAGCCGGGGCGCGTCGCCGTGGTGCAGCACCGCCAACACCCCGTCGACCGCCAGCGCCGCCGTGGTGTCCACCTCGGCGACGGTCCCCCGCGCGATCGTCGCCGGCACCAGCCACGCGTACGCCATGTCCGCCGCCGGGTACTCCACCGCGTACCGGGCGGCGCCGGTCACCTTGTCGTACCCCTCCAGTCGGGTGTGCCGCCGCCCGACGGCCGCGCTCACCGGCGAGCCCCGTCGACCCGCACCCACCCCGATCTGCGCATAACGCCCACCATAGGCGTCAACGGGACGTCGACGGCCCCGATCCGGTCAGCCGAGCGCCACTCACGCCGCGTCGGCGTAACACTCCACCACCGACAGGTCCAACGGGAACCGCACCGCGGTCTCGCCGAACAACAGCGCGGTGGCCCGCCGCCCGGCCCGGTCGACCGCCTCGGCGACCCGCTCGGCCTGCGCGGCCGGGCAGTGCACGATCACCTCGTCGTGCTGGAAGAAGACCAACTCGGCCTCGGTGCCGGCCACCTCGCCCCGCAGCACCGCGAGCAGCGTCGAGGCCCACTCGGCGGCGGTCGCCTGGATGACGAAGTTGCGGGTGAACCTCCCACGGGACCGGGCCGCCCGGGCCCGGGGCGACTGCGGGTCACCGGCCTCGTCCGGGTCGGACGGCCCGTCGTCACCCGCGCCGAACCCGGCCGTCCCCGGTGGGGAGGTACGCCCCAACCACGACCGCACCAGCCCACCCGCCTCACCGGTGCGGGCCGCCGCCTCCAGGTGGCCGAACGCGGTCGGATAGTTGCGCCGCAGCACCGCCAAAGCCGGCACCGCCGCGCCACCGGTCTGCCCGTACATCGCCCCCAGCAGGGCGAGCTTGGCCCGGCCCCGGTCGCCGCCGAACGCGTCCCGGGCCAACGCGGCGTACAGGTCACCGGTGGCACCGGCCGCCGCGAGCCGGGCGTCACCGGAGACCGCCGCCAGCACCCGCGGCTCCAACTGCCCCGCGTCGGCCACCACGAACCGCCACCCCGGGTCGGCCACCACCGCACGGCGGATCACCTTCGGGATCTGCAACGCGCCACCGCCCCGGGTCGCCCACCGGCCCGACACCACCCCGCCGGGGACGTACTCCGGTTGGAACCGCCCCTCGCGGACCCACGCGTCCCGCCAGGCCCGCCCGTGCGCCGTCCAGATCCGGTAGAGCTCCTTGTACTCCAGCACCAGCGGCACCGCCGGATGGTCCACCCCGCGCAACACCCAGGCCCGGGTGTTCGGCAGCTCCACCCCGGCCCGCGCGAACGCCCGCAACAACTCCGCCGGGCTGTCCGCGTGCACCTGCCGTACGCCGAACGCCTCGGCGATCCGCGCGGCCAACTCGGCCAGCCGGCGCGGCGGCCCGCCCACCGGGGACGGCTCCCCGAGCAGCTCGGTCAGGATCGCGTCGTGCACGTCGGCGCGCCAGGGCAGGCCGGCCGCACCCATCTCGGGGCCGATCAACGCGCCGGCCGACTCGGCCGCCACCAACAGCCGGAACCGCCCCGGCGCCCCGGTCGCCGCGATCCGGTCGAGCTGATCGGCGTACACCCCGGTCAACGCCGTGATGCCCGGACCCGGCGGCCCGGGCACGGCGTCGAAGAGCGCGCCCTGCCCGCCGCCCGGCGGGGCGGCCACGCGCGGTGGCGGATCGGCCGGCACCGGCGCGCCGGTCAACCGCGCCCACGCCGCCGCCAGCGCCCGGGGCTCACCGAAGCGGCCGGCGTAACCGAGCAGCAGCGCCTCGGTCAGCTCCACGTCGTGGCAGCGCGCGACGCGGACCCCGGCCCGCAGCAGCGCCGGATAGAGGGTGGCGCCGCAGGCCCAGACCCAGCGCGGCGAGTCGACCCGCTCCCTGGCACCCACCGCGGCAGCCAGGTCGGCGACCGACTCCGGCGGCCCCACGGCGGTGCCGGCGGGGTCGAGGGGTTGCAGCACTCCCCCGCCCCGCTCGTCGGGCACCACCGCCACCAGCACGAACAGCATTCTTCCGCCCGGGTGCGACAACCCGGCGGGCGCCTGCCCGGCGGGGCAGGAGCAGAGTCAGTCGGCGTTCGACCACGAACGCTGGGACAGCACGAGGCGGTAGCCGTCCGGGTCCTCGACGGTGACCCCCCCACCGGTCCCAGTAGGCGCCCTGAGCGACCCGGCGACCACCGGCGGATTCGAGTCGGGAGACGAGTGCCTCGTCGGGTACTTCACCGAGATAGATCACGAGCAGGTCCTCGGGGCCCGGTGTCGGTCGTACCGCCAGGTGCGGGCCGCCGACCAGTTCCAGGTGCCAGGAGGCTTCCGGCCAGCCCAGCATGATCAGGTCGTGCTCGCCGGGACCGCCCTGGCCCCGCCAGAGCACGTGCAGGCCGAGCCCGTCGCGATAGAAGCGCTCCGCGACGGCGAGGTCACGGGACGGTCGGGCGATCCGGATGTGGGCGGCAGGGTCGATCACGGTTGCTCCCTCGGTAGACCGAGAGGGCATCGTGCAACCTCAACCGAAGTCGAGGTCAAGCTCCTCGACCGGGGCATCCGAGTGGACTAACCTGTTAGCCAAGGAGGTCAGATGGGAAGCGAGGCTGCCGCCCAGTTCAACATCCACGAGGCCAAGACGAACCTGTCGCGGATCATCGACCGTGTCGAGCACGGCGAAGAGATCGTGATCAGTCGAGCCGGCAAGCCGGTCGCGAAGGTCATCCCGCTCGTACGCCGGGTCAATCGCACCGCACGCGGGTCCCTGCGCGGCAGGGTGGTGCTCTCGGACGACTGGGACTCCCCTGAGGTGAACGACCGCATCGCGGACGACTTCGGGACGACAGCGTGACGCTCTTGCTCGACACTCACGTCGTCATCTGGTGGTTGACCGACGATCCGAGCCTGTCGTCAGAGATCACGGACCGCCTGGATCACGAGCCGGAGGTCTACGTCAGCGCCGCCACGATCTGGGAGATCACCATCAAACAGGCGATCGGCAAGATCAAAGAGCCGGCGAACCTACCTGAACTCGTTCGCGACAGCGGTTTCCGGCACCTGCCCATCACCGCTGACCACGCGGTCGTGGCCGGTCGACTTCCTGGCATCCACCGTGATCCGTTCGACCGGATGCTGGTGGCTCAGGCCCAGTGCGAGAAATTGGTCCTGGCCACACGCGACTCTGTCGTGCAGAAGTACGACGTACCGGTGCTGGCTGTCTGAGCCGAGCTCGTTCGCCCGGGACCAGGTGCCAGCCGTCTCACTTCACCGGTGTCCGCCCCCGGCCGGTGGGCCGGGGGCGGAC
>NZ_JBSFSO010000087.1:0-6662 GCF_053589795.1 Micromonospora sp. NPDC003241
CCCGGACGGGCGGTTCGCCCGGTACGGCCTCGGCCCGGCGGACATCGACCGGATCCGCCGACACCTGGCCGCCTGGCCCCGCTGACTCACCCGACGTCCGCGCCGTGCCCAGCGGGCGATGGCCGCCTCCGGCGCCGGGGTTTCGTGTTAGGAAGGGTCCCCTGCTATGCACGAGGCGTTAGCAGGGGACCCTTCCTTGCACCTCACTTGGTGAAGCGGCCGCCCGTGACGCCGAGGATCTCGCCGGTGATGTAGCTCGACTCCTGCGAGGCGAAGAAGACGTACGCGGGCGCCAGCTCGGCGGGCTGACCCGGCCGGCCGACCGGCGTGTCCTGGCCGAACTGCTTCACCTTCTCCTCCGGCATGGTCGCCGGGATCAACGGGGTCCAGATCGGCCCCGGCGCGACCGCGTTCACCCGGATGCCCCGGTCCACCACGTCGGCGGCGAGCGCCTTGGTGAAGTTCGCGATCGCCGCCTTGGTGGTGGCGTAGTCCAGCAGTTGCGGCGACGGGTCGAACGCCTGGATCGACGAGGTGTTGATGATCGTCGCGCCGTCGCCCATGTGCGGCAGGGCCGCCTTGCACAGCCAGAACATCGCGTACAGGTTGGTCTTGAAGACCCGGTCGAACTGCTCGGTGCTGATGCCCGCGATGCCCTTCTCCTGGGCCATCTGGTAGGCCGCGTTGTTGACCAGGATGTCGATGCCGCCGAGGTCGCCGACCGCCCGCTCGATCAGCGTCTCGCAGTGGCGTTCGTCGGCGATGTCGCCGCGGATCGCGATCCCCCTGCGGCCGGCGGCCTCGATCAGCCGTACGGTCTCCCGGGCGTCGGCGTCCTCCTCCTCGCCGAGGTACGAGATCAGCACGTCCGCGCCCTCGCGTGCGTAGGCGATCGCCACCGCCCGCCCGATGCCGGAGTCACCGCCGGTGATCACCGCCTTCTTGCCGTCGAGCTTGCCGGTGCCCCGGTACGTCTTCTCGCCGTGGTCCGGCTCGGGGGCCATGTCGTCGGTCCGCCCCGGCGGCGACTGCTGCTGGCTCGGCTGACCCGACTGCTGGCCGTACTGCTCGGTCGGGTCCTGCGGCGTGTGCTGGTTCTGGCTCACGGGTGTCTCCTCGGTGCGCTGACGGATGCCCTCAACGATCGCCCTACCCGACGTCGGTGGCCGGAAACAGCCGGGCACTCGTGAGACTGGTGTGCTTCTCGGGGCGCTGCTCAGGTGCGGCGACGCTCACCCCCGCTAGGGCATCCTAGGATCCTGGTAGAGAAGAGGTCAGGAGGCGGTGTGGGCGGCGGGGGTACGCGGTCGGGGCAGCCGGGCGGCCACCGCCAGGGCCAACCGCACCGGCGCCTGGGCGACCAACTCGTCGAAACCGGCCTGCCCGGAGCAGAACCGGGTGAACGCGCGCCAGCCCGGTGGCGTCGCGATCGCCGCGTGCAGGATCTCCGGCCGCCGGGCGAACGCGTCGAGCAGGCGGTACCCGGCCCGCATGGACGGCACCAGCCGCTGGGCCACCGCACGTTCGTAGCCGACCAGATCCCCGTCGACGACCGCGTCACCGGCCAGCTCGCCGGAGCGCAGGGCGTAGCTGATCCCCTCCCGGGTCCAGGGTTCCAGCAGACCGGCGGCGTCCCCGGCGACCAGCACCCGCCCGCGCCGCAACGGCGAGTCCTCCGCCCGGCAACGGGTCAGGTGCCCCGAGTCGTGCGCCGGACGGATCCCGGCCAGGCCGAGCCGGTCCACGAACCGGCGGAGGTACTCACGGGTCCCGTCCCCCTCGCCGCGACCGGCGATCACCCCGACCGTCAACCGGTCGCCCTTGGGGAAGACCCAGCCGTACGACCCGGGCAGCGGACCCCAGTCGAGCAGCACCCGGTGCCGCCACTGCTCCTGTTGCGGGGGCGGCACCGGCAACTCCAGCTCCAACCCGAGGTCCACCTGCCGGTGCCGCACCCCGACGTGCCGGCCGCTGACACCCGAGGAGCCGTCGGCACCGACCACGGTCCGGGCCAGCACCGTGTCGCCGTCGGCCAGCCGCAGGCGTACCACCTCGGGGGTCTGGTCGAGCGCGCGGACCGCGACCCGCTCGCGGACCTCCGCGCCGACGGCCACCGCGGCGGCCCGCAACCGGTCGTCGAACTCCTCCCGGCGCACCATGCTCACCAGCGGACCGTCCCGGTGCCGGCGGGTGAGCGCGCGTCGCCCGTCCAGGGTGAAGGTGACCCGGTCGACGACGTCGTGGGCGGGTACCTCGATCCGACCCGCCACGGCGGCGAGCGAGACACCCGTCAAGCCACCGCCGCACGTCTTGTACCTCGGGTGCGCGGCCCGTTCGAGGACCAGGGTGCGTACCCCTCGCCGGGCGGCGGCGTAGGCGGCGGAGAGGCCGGCGGGACCGCCGCCGATCACCACGAGTTCCCAGACGGTCACCGCAGCAGCCTAGGTCAGCCGCGACGCCGTGTGGGGGGCGGCGCGCCACCCCCCGTCCGGGGTGCATCTTCGTCGCCGCGCCGGGTAAGCGCCCGACGCAGACCGCCCGTGACCGGCGGTGGAGCCGAAGGAGGAAGCCATGCAGCAGGTCCAGCTGTCGGACGTCGAGGCTCGGGTGTACGACGCGGTGGCGGCCCTGGAGGTACGCGGACAGGTCCCCTACCCCGACCTGATCGCCCAGGAGTCCGGCCTCACCGAGGAGGAGTTGCAGACACCGCTGCACCTGCTCACCGAGAAGAACCTGCTGCACCGGGAGGACTCGCCGATGGCCGGGCTCGACTTCGGCCCGCGCTTCTGCGCCCAGCAGCTCACCTGACGTCGTGGGTCCCGCACCGGGGCCGCGCCGGACGACGTCGATCGGGACAGGGGGACGATGAGCTCCACCGGCCCCGACACGTACGACGACCGGCGACGCTGGCAGGCCCTCGGCGTCGGGCTGGTCGCCGCGTTCATGACGCTGCTCGACATCAGCATCGTCAACGTGGCCATCCCGTCGCTGGACCGGGCCCTGAACGCCGGGCCGAGCGACCTGCAGTGGGTGCTCTCCGGGTACGCGTTGACCTTCGGTCTGGTGCTGGTGCCGGCCGGCCGGTTCGGCGACGTGCACGGCCGACGCAACGCCTTCGTGTTCGGCATCGCCCTGTTCACCGTGACCAGCGCCCTCGCCGGACTCGCCCAGTCACCCGGCTGGCTGGTCGCCGCCCGACTACTCCAGGGCGCCGCCGCAGGTCTGGTGAACCCGCAGGTGACCGGCCTCATCCAGCAACTGTTCCAGGGGCCGGAACGGGCCCGGCCGTTCGGACTGCTCGGCGCCACCATCGGCATCTCCACCGCGGTCGGACCGCTGCTCGGCGGCCTGCTGATCGCCGCCGGTGGCCCCGAACACGGCTGGCGGTGGGTCTTCTTCGTCAACGTGCCGGTCGGCATCGTCGCGGTCATCCTCGGCTGGCGGCTGCTGCCCCGCCACCCGATCGGCCAGGTGGTACGCCGTCGACCCGACCCGGTCGGCGTGGTGCTGCTCGGCGTCGGCGTGACCCTGGTGCTGCTGCCGCTGGTGCAGCGGGAACAGTGGCACGGCCCGGCCAAGTGGCTGCTGCTCCCCGCCGGCCTGGTCACCCTGGTCGGCTTCGCACTCTGGGAGCGGCGGTACGCGCGCCAGGGCCCACCCCTGTTCGACGTACGCCTGTTCACCCGCCAGTCGTACGCGCTGGGTTCGCTGATCGCGTTGATCTACTTCGGTGGCTTCACCGCGATCTTCTTCATCTTCACGCTGTACCTGCAGAACGGGCGCGGCTACAGCGCACTGATCGCCGGTCTGGCGATCACCCCGTTCGCCCTCGGGTCGGCCGTCGCCTCCGCCGTCGGCGGGCGGATCGTCAACCGCTTCGGTCGACCGCTGGTCGCCGTCGGACTGCTCGCCGTGGTGGTCGGGCTCGGCCTGGTCGCGCTCGCCATCGAGCTGGCGCCGCACGCCCCCGTGCCCTGGGTGACCGCGGCACCGCTGCTGCTGGCGGGGCTGGGCAGCGGCCTGGTGATCGCCCCCAACCAGACGCTGACCCTGGCGCAGGTGCCGGTCCCGCAGGCGGGCAGCGGCGCGGGCATGCTCCAGACCGGTCAGCGCATCGGCTCGGCGGCCGGGATCGCCGCCGTCGGCGCGGTCTTCTTCTCGGTCGTGGCCAGCGGGAACGACGCCTGGTCGAAAGCCTTCGAGCGGTCCCTGCTGGTGTCCGCCGGCATCATCGCCCTCGCGCTGGTCGTAGCCCTCGTCGACATCGCCCGCCACCACGGTCGTCGGGGTGATGTGTAAGGAGGGGTCCCCTGCTAACGCCTGGTGTATAGGAAGGGACCCCTCCTAACATCGCACCCCGCCGTACACCAGATACCGAGCGACGGGATCCGGCGCACGACAGACGCCGCCGGCCGGCACCCTGTGTGGGTGCCGGCCGGCGGCGTTCTTGCTCCCCCTCATTCGAGGAAAGTCTGCGGTCAGCTGTTCCAGTGCTCGGCGACCAGGTCGGCGGCCTGCTGCTCCCACTGGGCGTAGTGATCCGGGAACGCCGACACCTGCACCGTCTGCGCGGCCACGGTCAGCGGCATGTCCTGCCAACCGTCGACCTGCTTCAAACCCTTCAGGAACGCCAGGGTGGAGTACTCGGGGTCGGTGATCTGCTCGACCGTGCCCCAACCCGACGACGGGCGCTGCTGGAACAAGCCCTGCGAGTCGTGGTCGTTGCGGTCACCGAGGTGGCCGAGGTTCTCCAGCTTGGACTCCTGGAACGCGGTGCCGATGGCGATGACGGCGGCACGCTCGTCCATGCCGGCCTTCTTCGTCGCCGCGATGATCGCCTTGGCGTTGGCGACCTGCTCGTCGTCCAGATCGATGCGCGACTGGGAGCCCTGCACACCATGCGGGATCAGCTTGCCCGTGTCGGGCTTGTCCGCCTGCACCGCCACCAGCGAACCAGCGGTGACAGGGGTGGCGTCGGCCTGCGCGATCGGGCCAGCGAACACACCACCGGCAAACGCCAGACCAGCGACACCGAGAACACTCTTACGCAGCAGCTTCGAGTTCATGAGACAGCTCCATTCGGGGGTAGACGCCACCCACAGGGGGAAAGGGGCGACGCGAACGCCGTCAGGCGCCAAGAACAATGAGGGGAACCGACGCACCAAATCCGAGAGGATTCACCGAACCTTGCGGCGTCGGGTCAATACACAACCACCTGCCGGGCCGAACCATTCCCCGAGGGGACGGGGATCCGGGAGGCCCTTGCGGCGTCGGGATCACAACCACCGACCGGCCCGCATCATTCCCGGGACCAACCGCGAGCCCTCGCGGCGCCGGGACCAGGTACAACGACCGACCGAGCCAGATCATTCCGGCATCCGCCCACCACCCACCAGCGGGGTGAGGTCCTGCTCGATCAGCCACCGGGTTACAACGCCACCGACCCCACCCCGATTCCGCCCCGGCCTACCCGAGATTCGGACATTCGACGCGCCCGGGCCGAGATAGGCACACCATCCACGGCCTTCGTACCGCCTCGCCGCCCGTACACCTGGCTTCCCAAGGGCGTCGCTCGGATCGGATGAGCGGACGTTCCGGCAGGTGGGTGAAGCTCGTGGGTTCGGTACGGGATCGGCTGGGGTTACCCTGACAGCATGCAGGCGGTCTCCCCCACCACGTCCGGCGTGGCCTTTCTGGCCCGACCCGGTCGTCCCACCCTGGTGACCGGGACGTTGACCGAGCTGCGCGGACCCACCCGGGGCGTGGTCGAGCTGCCGGTCCGCCTGATGTGGTGCGCCCACCGCGCCTTCGACCTAACCGACCACGACCAGTTGCTCTGGATGTACGAGAACGTCCTGCGGGAGACCACGAACGTCGACGACCTGCGCAGTCTCGTCGACGGCTGGACGTTGCGACGCGTGTGGCGACAGTTGAACCTGCCACGGGGCGTACGGCTGGCCTGGGAGACCCGGCACCGGGGTCTCCGATCGGCGTGACCGGAGCGCACCCGCACGAGTTCTACCGTGAGGTGGCCCGGGTGGCGCTGGACGTCGCCGGGCCACACCGCTTCGTCCTCGGCGGCGGGGTCGCGTGGGCCGCGTACGGGCTGGTCACCCGCCCCACCGAGGACGTCGACCTGTTCGCGGACGTGGAGGGCGCGGCGGCGGCTGCGGCGACCGGGGTACGGGAGGCGCTGGAGGCGGCCGGGTTCGAGGTGGCCGACGCGGACCCGGACAGTGACCTCGGCGGCCTCTTCGAGGGCTTCGACCGGGACATGCGGGACTTCGTGGTCGCCCGGGACGGCCGGCAGATCCGGCTCAGCCTGGCGCGGCTGGACCGACACCGTAGCCCGGTGGTGATGGAGTTCGGGCCGGTGATGGACGTCCGCGACCTGATCGCCAACAAGACCGCCGCCCTGGTCAACCGGCGGGAGGTACGCGACTACATCGACGTCGCCTCCGCGTTGGAGCACCGCTCCGTCGGCGAGCTGCTGGGGTTGGCCCGGCAACTCGATCCGGCGCTCGACGACGAGGACGTACGGGAGGCCGGGCGCTACCTCGACCGGATCCCGGACGGGCGGTTCGCCCGGTACGGCCTCGGCCCGGCGGACATCGACCGGATCCGCCGACACCTGGCCGCCTGGCCCCGCTGACTCACCCGAC
>NZ_JBSFSO010000088.1:0-6551 GCF_053589795.1 Micromonospora sp. NPDC003241
GCCGACGCGGTACGCGTCTTCTCCTGGAACACCGGCTACTGGGACTCCGGCGGCGGACCCACCCGGACCACCGGCAGCCTGCGGTGCCCCACCAGTTCGTGCCACCCGCGCCGGATCTGCGAGAGACGAGACGATGACCATCTGCCTCGCGGCCATGCCGTGGCAGTCCCTGGACTGCCCGTCGCTGCCCATCGGACTACTCAAGGCCGTCACCGTCGCCGCCGGCCGGCCGGAACCACTGAGCTACCACGGCGGCATCCGCTGGGCCGAGTACCTCCTCGACGCCACCGACGGTGAGCTGGGGCCGCCGGAGTACACCGAGGTCGCGGAGGAGGGGTTGTTCCACGGGCTCGGCGACTGGGTGTTCGCCGGGGTCCTGCGCGGCGACGACTCGTTCGGCGTCGCGGAGCTGCGCCGGTACGCCGAGAAGCACGGTCTCGACATCGGCCGGGTCACCCGGATGCGCGAGTACGCCGCCGGTTTCGTCGACGCCGCGGCCCGCGAGATCCTCGCCACCGAGCCCAGCCTCGTCGGTTTCACCACGACGTTCATGCAGAACGCGCCGAGCCTCGCCACCGCCAAGCGGATCAAGGAGCTGGCCCCGCACGTGCCCATCGTGCTCGGTGGCGGCAACTGCGACGGGATGATGGGCGCCGCGATCCACGAGAACTTCCCGTTCGTCGACTACGTGGTACGCGGCGAGGGCGAGATCGCCTTCCCCGCCCTGCTCGACGCGCTGGACGGCCGGATCGAGCTGGCTGCCGTACCCGGACTGTGCTGGCGTGACCAGGACGGGCGGCACGACAACCCGCAGGGCAAGCTGATCCCGCCGGCCCTGATGCCGGTGCCGGACTACGACGACTGGTTCGCGCTCATCGCGGAGTCGCCGGTCGGCGAGTACGTGGAGCCGAAGCTGGTGCTGGAGAGCGCCCGGGGCTGCTGGTGGGGCGAGAAGCACCACTGCACCTTCTGCGGCCTCAACGGCACCGGCATGCAGTTCCGGGCCAAGGCGCCGGAGACGGTCATCGAGGAGCTGACCTCGCTGGTCCGGCGGCACCAGACGCTGGACGCCATCATGGTCGACAACATCATCGACAACCGCTACTACCGTGACCTGCTGCCCAGCGTGGCCGCCCTCGACTGGGACCTGCGCATCCACTACGAGGTCAAGTCCAACCTGCGCCCGGACGAGATCACGGTGCTGCGGCAGGCCGGCGTGACCCACGTACAACCGGGCATCGAGTCGCTGGTCAGCCCGGTGCTCAAGCTGATGGACAAGGGCGTCACCGGGGTACGCAACGTACGGACGCTGCGCGACTGCGAGGCCGCCTCGCTGACCGTCTCCTGGAGCTGGCTCTACGGCTTCCCGACCGAGTCCACCGCCGACTACGAGGCGGTCCTGCGGCAACTGCCGGCCCTGGTGCACCTGCAACCGCCGGCCGGTGCGGCCCGGATCCTGCTGGAACGCTTCAGCCCGTACTTCGAGAACCCGCTGTTGGGCTTCCCCAACCGCCGGCCCGCCAAGATGTACGACCACGTCTACGCGCTCGCGCCGGAACGGCTGACCGACATGGTCTATCTGTTCGACACCGATCCGGCCGGGCTCTCCGAGACCGACGCCGAGGGGCTGCACAAGCTCATCGGGATCTGGATCGACGCCTACCCGTCCAGCTCGCTGCGGATCCTGAGCGCCGACGACGAGGAGATCGTGATCGAGGACCGGCGGGTCGGCTGGCCGGAGCAGGACCACCGCATCACCGGGGCCGGGTTCGTGGCCGCGTACCGCGAGCTGGAGAACGGACGGACCGCGAAGGCCCTGGCCGCGCGGGTCGCCGAGTACGGCCTGACCGCCGAGGAGTTGCAGGACTGGTTGGGCAAGCTGGCCGGTGACGGGCTGCTCTTCACCGAGCAGGGCCACTGGATCACGCTGGCCACCCCCACCGAACCGCTGAAGGTGAGCTGATTCCCATGACGACGGCGACGAGCGCGGTGATCGACTTCGACGCGCTGCGGGCCGACCCGGCGGCGTACAGTCTGCTCGCGGTCGAGCTGCCCGAGCCGCTGCGGTTCGGGCAGTCCCCGGCGGAGGACCTCGACCTGCTGCGGATGCTCCGCGCGGTCACCAGCCACGCGGTCCGGCTGCGGTGGACGCTGCGCGGTCGCCCGGCGTTCCCGCTGCACACCTATTCGCACCTGCTGCCGCCGTGCCTGGGCGTGGAGCTGGACGACGTCACCCACACCGTGGCCTGGGCGCGGGACTACCGCTACGGGTCGTTCTACTACCGCCGGGGGCCGGGGATCGTCACGATCAAGGACGTCCGGCCCGGCCAGCCGGCCTCGCGAATGGTCATCGAGGACGGTGCCGACCGGTTCGAGCATCTCGCCGAGTCGGCGGACGGCCGCCCGGAGGCCGACGACACGGAGCTGGTCGCTGACGCGGTCGAGGCAGGTCTGGCCGTCGAAGCCGACGGCCGCACGCTCGTACTCCCGTTCCGGATGCGGCACTGGCCGGTGCCATACCTGGCGGTCTGATCAGACCAGGCCGCGTCGCGCGGCATGGACACCGGCCTGGAATCGGGTGTTGGCGTCGAGCCGGTGCATCATGTCGGACACCCGCCGCGCGAAGGTCCGCCGGCTCATGTGCAGGGTCGCGGCGGCCTGGTCGTCGGTCAGCCCCTCGCCGAGCGCACGGATCAGTTCCTCGCCCTCGTCGACCCGGGCGGTCGTCGTCCGGGCGGCCCGGGTGCGCTGCACCGCGGTGTCCCACATCAGGCCGAACACCGTGGCCAGCGAGTCACCCATCACCACGCTGCGGATCCGGGTCAGCCGACCGTTGCCCGGATGCACCGGATCCTGGTGGGGCAGATAGACCACGGCCCGGTCCCGCACCACGAGGAAGTAGGGCAGGTCCACCGGGGCCGGCAGCGCGATCCCGTCCCGGGCGAGGGTGGCCACCGGCTCGGCCAGCGGCTCCCGGCCGGGCGTGAAGAGCAGGCGGACCGTCAGGTTGCGGGCCCGTAGCTCGCCGAACACCTCCGCCGGCAGCGGCATCTGACCGGGTATCGGCGCCACGACCAGGAGCTCGGTCCGGGTCAGATCGGTCAGTTCGGCGCTGAGCAGCAGGGCGCTGATGTCGGCGCTGAGTACACGCCGGTCCTGATAGGCGGCCCGCTGCACAAGGTTTCTGTCAGTGATGGTGGAACGGACGGGTATAGAGCTTGGGCTATCGTATATCACCTTATATGCCCATCGATAACGGCGCGCGTCACCGACCAGCCATAGGCCGGCACGGTCCTACTGCATTTCCACCGGACCACGGAGAGTCAGCGACAGACTCTCCGTGCCCATCCAGAGCGGGTGTCGGTCGCCGCGCGGCCGGACGATGATCACAGCTCCCACTGTCGGATCACTTCCCAGCCGTCCAGTCGCGCGGCGGCCCGCACACAGAGATCAGCCAGACTCAGTTCGGCGGATCTCATGTCACAGATAGCGACATAGGCCCCTATCCACATCAACCCCGCTCGTTCTATTACCTTGACGTGTTCGACTCGGTCGCCATCCACACGACAGCCGAGAATCAGGTCCCTTAGCCGTTCGGGCGTCAGCGGCGTCCGTGCCGTCGTCACCGGAATGAGCGTTACGGCTGACAGCTGCACGTTTCCATCCAATGTGTCGTAGACATCCCCCCGCCAACACGCCCCCACGTTCAGCGAACGGTATCCGCGACCTAGCGCAGCGGCATTCCCCAGGAGTACCCGGCGGTCGGCCCGTCGGTCTTGTTGAGGGGAACGCGCTCGCCGAGCAACGGAGCGGAGGCGCTGACCACAAGAGCCAGAGCGGCAAGGGCGAACTTCAGGCGACGAGACATACGGCCACTTTCCTTCCCGAATCAGGCAACCTGCCTAACGGTTTCCCCGATTACCGCGTCGGCGAAGCCAGTCTCTTGCGACGCCCGGATACGGTCAACAAGATCCAAGTGACGGGATCGCGCCAGGCGGGTTCACGTCAGGGTGGCAGGATCTTGCCAGCCGTCTTTGCCATCTGACAATCTCTTTCCCGGCAGGCCACCGGTCGGGCACGGAGTACGAGTGGGAGGGAGCAGAGTGTTCAGCACCCTGGGCATATCGACCACCGCAGAGGCCGTTTACATGACCATGTTGCGCCAGTCGACCTGGGGGGTCGCCGAGATCGCCGAGTCCCTGCGGATCGACGCGCGGCAGGTGCACGACGCACTCGACGAGCTGATCGAACTCGCCCTGGTCCGCGAGTCGCCGGTCAGCCCCGGCAAGATCACCCCGACCAGTCCCAAGGTCGGCCTCGCGGCGCTGCTCGCCCGCGCCAAGGCGGACATCGCCCAACAGCAGTACGAGATCGAGGCGACCCAGGCGGCGATCGACGCGCTCTCCGAGGCGCACCACGTCGACCAGCCGGACCAGCAGCACCAACTGATCCAGATCGTGAAGCTCGACTCGGTACGCCAACGCCTCCAGGAACTCGCCCGGCTGACGCAGGTGGAGTGCCTCTCGTTCAACCCGGGCGGCGCACACCGGCCGGACGCGATGGCCGCCAGCAAGCCGGTCAACCAGGAGGCCCTGGAGCGGGGCGTGACCATCAAGTCGATCTATCAGGAGAGTTTCCGCAACGATCCGGACACGCTCGCCTATGCCCGCTGGTTCAACAGCCTCGGCGGCGAGACCCGCTGCCTGCCGGTGGTGCTGTTCCAGATGATCATCGTGGACCGCCGCATCGCGCTGCTGCCGGTCGACCCCACCGACGCCCGCAAGGGCGCCGTCGAGATCCACAACCCGGGGATCACCGCCGCCCTCAGCTCGCTGTTCGACCACGCCTGGTCCACCGCGACACCGTTCGGCTCTGCGGCCAGCGCGGACGAGAACGGGCTGGAACCGACCGAGCGGCAGTTGCTCCAACTGCTCGGCGACGGCTACACCGACGAGGCCACCGCCCGCAAACTCGGTCTGTCGGTCCGCACCGTGCAGCGGATGATGTCCGACCTGACCACCCGGCTGGGCGCGGAGAGCCGCTTCCAGGCCGGCGCCAACGCCGTACGGCAACGCTGGCTGTGACCCGGTCCGCGCCCCGCCCCGGGAAGTCCCGCGGCGCGGTGCCACGGGGCGGGGGCGCGGCAGGTCACACCGACGGCTCGCAGATGAGCCAGTCGCCGTCCTCGCGGAGCATCGACACCATCCGCGCCTGCGTGGTGCCGTCGGCGTAGCTGACGCTGACCCCGACCGTGCCGGTGGTCTTCCACGGCAGGCCGTTGACCCGCAGCTCACCGGTCATCTCGTGGGAACTGGGCAGCCGCGCCTCGGCCGCCGAGGTGAACGCCTCCCGGGACTGGTCGGCGCGTACCTCGGCGCAGAGCGACCCGTACGCGTCGTCGAAACGCCGCTCCTCCAACGCGCGGTAGTAGTCGTCCACCACGTCCTTGGCGACACCACCGCTGCGCGCCGTCAGGAAGACGGCCGAACCCGCTCCGGCGAGCACCAGCAACACGACCGCACCGATCACCACCAGCAACACCGTCTTCCTGGTCTGCTCCGACTCCTGCTTCCTCATGCCGGCACTCCGCTCCGCGTCGTCCCCTGCTCCCTCATGCCGGCACTCCGCTCCGCGTCGTCCCGCCCTGGGGCGCGTCTGCCTCGATGATCTGCTCACTCCGTTCGCTCGTGTCGGCACCGAACACGGCGGTGGTCGCTCCGGCGGTCTCCGCGCCGTCGATGACCAGTTCCTGCCCGGTGAGGAAGCTCGCCTCCGGGGAGGCGAGGTAGTGGAAGGCCGCCGCGATCTCCTCCGGAGACGCGTGCCGTCCGGCGGGGATCTTCGCGTTCACCTCGTCGAGCATGGCCGGCGTGTACTCGGCCAACTGCATCGGCGTCAGCACCGCACCCGGACTGACGCAGGCGACCCGGATCCACGGGCTCAGCTCCAGGGCGAACGTGCGGCAGAGCGCCACGATGCCGGCCTTGGTCGCGTTGTAGTCGGCGTAGAGCGGGTAACCCCGCGCGCCGTTGACCGAGGCGGTGGCCAGCAGCACGCCGGCCCGTTGCCGCACCATCACCCGGGCCGCCGCCTGCCACAGCCCGAGTACGCCCAGCAGGTTGACGTCGACGACGCGGCGCGCGTCGGCCTCGGTCAGCTCCAGCACCCCGTGTCGCACGCTGATGCCGGCGTTGGCGATCACCACGTCGATCGGGGCGGTCTCGGCGACCTGCGTGACCGCGTCGCGGACCGCCGACCAGTCCGCGACGTCGGTCTCGATCCACTGCACCGCCGGGTTCTGCGGATCGGTGGGGGCCTGCACGTCCAGGTTGAACACCCGGTCCCCGCCGGCGGCGAACCGTTGGGCCGTGGCCCAGCCGATGCCGCTGGAGGCACCGGAGATGATTACCGTCCGCATCGAACTCTCCCAGTTCTCGTGTGGGTCGTGGTGGGGGCGACGGCGAGCATCAGCAGGGTGTGCAGGATGCCCAGCAGGGTGGAGAAGCCGGGATTGCGCAGCGGCAACCGGCCGAAGATCCCCCAGCCGTACC
>NZ_JBSFSO010000089.1:0-6189 GCF_053589795.1 Micromonospora sp. NPDC003241
GCTCGACCTCGATCGGATACCCGTCGGGGGCGGCCGAGGCGACCCGGACGAGTCCGGCGGCCGAGCGGCCGGTCCCGCTGCTCTTCTCGTACGCGATGACGCCGCTGCACGAGACGCTCGAAGAGTTGCTGCAGACCAAGCAGGCCCCGGTGTACGTCGTGCACTTCACCCAGGCCGCCGCGCTGGAGCGGGCACAGGCGCTGATGAGCGTCAACGTCTGCACCCGCGCCGAGAAGGACATGATCGCCCAGGCCATCGGCGGCTTCCGGTTCACCTCCGGCTTCGGCAAGACGCTGTCCCGCCTGGTCCGCCACGGCATCGGTGTGCACCACGCCGGCATGCTGCCCAAGTACCGCCGACTGGTGGAGACGCTCGCCCAGGCGGGCCTGCTCAAGGTCATCTGCGGTACGGACACCCTCGGCGTCGGCATCAACGTGCCGATCCGCACCGTGCTGTTCACCGGCCTGTCCAAGTACGACGGCGTGCGTACCCGGCTGCTCAAGGCGCGCGAGTTCCACCAGATCGCCGGCCGGGCCGGTCGGGCCGGCTTCGACACCCTCGGCCGGGTCGTCGTGCAGGCCCCCGAGCACGTGATCGAGAACGAGAAGGCGCTCGCCAAGGCCGGTGACGACCCGAAGAAGCGGCGCAAGGTGGTCAAGAAGAAGCCGCCGGAGGGCTCCATCGGGTGGGGTCAACCCACCTTCGACCGCCTGGTGTCCGCCGAGCCGGAGCCGCTGACCTCCAGCTTCCAGGTCAGCCACTCGATGCTGCTCAACGTCATCGGCCGCCCCGGCGACGCGTTCGCCGCGATGCGGCACCTGCTCACCGACAACCACGAGGACGCGGCGGCGCAGCGCCGGCACATCCGCCGGGCGATCGCCATCTATCGGGCGCTGCGGGCCGGTGGCGTGGTCGAGGAACTGCCCGAGCCGGACGAGACCGGGCGGCGGGTCCGGCTCACCGTCGACCTGCAACTGGACTTCGCGCTCAACCAGCCGCTGTCGCCCCTGGCGCTGGCCACCATCGAGTTGCTGGACACCGAGTCCCCGTCGTACGCGCTCGACGTGCTGTCGGTGATCGAGTCGATCCTCGACGACCCCCGCCAGGTGCTCTCCGCGCAGCAGTTCAAGGCGCGCGGCGAGGCGGTCGCCGCGATGAAGGCCGAGGGCATCGAGTACGAGGCCCGCCTCGAACTGCTCGACGAGGTGACCTGGCCGAAGCCGTTGGCCGAGCTGCTGGAGAACGCGTACGAGATGTACCGGCAGGGGCATCCGTGGGTGGCCGACCACCAGCTCTCCCCCAAGTCGGTCGTCCGCGACATGTACGAGCGGGCGATGACGTTCACCGAGTTCGTGCAGTTCTACGGGCTGTCCCGGTCCGAGGGGCTGGTGCTGCGGTACCTCGCGGACGCGTACAAGACGCTGCGGCAGACGGTGCCCGGGGAGGCCAAGACCGAGGAACTCGTCGACCTGATCGAGTGGCTCGGCGAGTTGGTCCGGCAGGTCGACTCCAGCCTGATCGACGAGTGGGAGCGGCTGCGCAACCCGGGCGACCTGCCCGACGTCGCCGCCGCGCTGGACGACCGACCGGCCGCGGTGACCCGCAACGCGCGGGCGTTCCGGGTGCTGGTGCGCAACGCCCTGTTCCGGCGGGTGGAACTGGCGGCGTTGCGACACTGGGACGCCCTCGGCGAACTGGACGCCGAGTTCGGCTGGAACGCCGACGCCTGGGCGGACGCCCTGGAGCCGTACTTCGAGGCGTACCCGGAGATCGGCACCGGGCCGAACGCCCGTGGCCCCGCGTTGCTCATGATCGAGCAGGGTCGCGAACGCTGGACCGTCCGGCAGATCCTCGACGACCCGGACGGCGACCACGACTGGGGCATCAGCGCCGAGGTCGACCTGGCCGCCTCCGACGAGGCGGGGGCGGCGGTGGTACGCGTCACCGACGTCGGCCAGCTCTAGGCGTACCCGGTTACTCGACCCGACGGACCACCGGCAGCGCGACGCGCCGAGCGGGCCCGGGCTTCGTCGTACCCGGGGATCGTCGGCACAAAATGGGGCGTTCCTCAACAGCGGGGGTCGACGCTCACATGCCAGCACATAGGCGACGGATTCAACCCGGGCAGCGCTCCGCCGACAGCGCCGTCGTGGTGCTCGTGGCGGCGTCGTTCGGCCCGTACGTGGTGTCCGGTGTCCGCACCGAGCAGCTCGCCGTCTGCGCCGTCGCCGTGCTCGCGTTCCTGGCCCGCGCCCGACGCCTGCCGACCGCCCCCGGGCCGGTCGTGGCGCTCGCCGCCCTGCTCGTCGCCTATCCGACGGTCGCCGCCGTGGCGTCGATCGGCGACGCCCACCTCCCCACCGGGATGCGCGCGGTCGGCTTCTGGGCCGGGCTGGACAACCTGCTCCTGCCGGCGATCGTCCTGGCCGCCGGCTACCTGATCGTCTCCGGCGACGTCGACCGGCTGCGGTTGCTGCGGTTCGCCGCCGGGACGCTCGTCACGATCCTCGCCGCCAACGCGATCCTGGCGTACGCGATGCTGATGGACCCCGGCGCGTACGACCACATCCTGACCGCCTGGTGGAGTGGCGACACCGGCACGGTGACGACCGCCGAGCGGGCCGCCACGATGGGCCGCTACTCGGGCGTCTTCAACCAGCCCGCCGAGGCCGGTGTCATGTACAGCCTCGGGCTGGTCGCCGCCGTGTTCCTGCTACGCCGCCGGCCCGTCCCGCTGGCCGTCGCCGGAGTGCTCCTCGCCATCGGCGGCCTCCTCACCGCGTCCAAGATCTTCCTGCTGGTCGGGCTGCCGGTGGCGATCTGGCAGACCTGGGCCGGCTCGCCGTGGCGTACCCGCGTCGGCGCCGCCCTGGCCGTCAGCGGCGTGCTGGCCGTCTTCGACCATCAGGCGCGGCGGCCCGACTCGCCGATCGGCGGCATGCTCCTCGACGCCTGGCTCACCCCCGGCGAACAGTCCGGCAGCCTCCTGTCGCTGTACTCGGCCCGCCGCTTCGGCGAGAACTCGACGCTCGCCGACGCGGCCGGGATCGTGTTCACCCACTCGCCGTGGACCGGCTTCGGCCTGGACGGGCTGCGGGTCGCGTACGACTCGGCGTGGGTGGAGGCGTTGGTGATGGCCGGCATCCTGGGCGTGGTGGCGCAGACCGCGATCCTGACCATGCTGGTCGTGCTCTGGTGGCGGTCCCGCCGACGGACCGACCGCGCCGTGGTGCGGTTCGGCGCCGGGCTGCTGGTCGTGGTGGTCGTCGGTTCGCTGGGACTGCCCACCACCACGGTCAACCGGGTGGCGACGGTGGTGTGGCTGCTGGTGGCGCTGCTGCTCGTGACACGGCTGGCCGCCCCGGCCGTGACGGTGACGGAACCGCACCGGACCCCGCCCATCACGCGGCGACTGGCGCCCCCACCCCGTCGGCCGACGACGCCGATCCGCGCATTGGTCCCGCTCGGAGCGGCGTCCCGAGAATGGTCGGCAAGTCGGCGTCAGCGCGGTCCGATGAGCCCCTTATCTCCCCTGGGCGATGTCAGACCCGTCGATTAGAATGTATGTACTAATCGAGTTCCTGACCTGGGAGGATGCTCGTGACCGCGCCCACCTCCGCCCCCCTCACGCCGTACGCCACCCTTCTCGGCTTCACCCGGTACGTCGGCCGCACCGGGCCCACCAAGGCCAGCTTCGTCGGCGGCCTGCGTCGGCAGCGGGCCAGCCGCTCCGGGTTCAACCCGCACGGCCAGTTCGTCAAGGCGCTCAAGGCCGACATCGCCTTCCACACCGGCGGCACCCACCTCACGCAGGTGGTCGACGTGGTCAAGCCCCGCTGGCGACCGCTCTACCAGAACCTGGTGCCCGGCGCGACCGCCTGGCTGCACTCGCTCGGCGAGCCGGCCACCGTCGACCTGGCGCAGACCCGCGACGCCCTCGCCATGCTCGGCGACCTCCCCATCAAGATCAACCCACACTTCGGCATCCGGTACGCCGACGGCCGCGCCGAGGCAGTCCGTCTGCACTTCGACGAGGCGCCGCCCAGCGAGGAGGCCACCCTGGCCGCCCTGCACCTGACCGCCCGCCACATGGACGCCGTCCTGCCGCACGCCGAGCCGGTCCTGGTCGACGTCCGGCGTGGCACCACCCACCGGATGCCCGACAACGCCAAGCCCCAGGAGATCGAACGCTGGCTGGCCGGCGAGGCCGCCGCCTTCCGCGCCATCTGGTCCGCCGCCGCCTGACTTCCCGCTCCCCTGCTCCTCTTGGCTGCTTGTCCGCTCGTCCGCACGTCCGCACGTCCGCACGTCCGCACGTCCGCACGTCCGCACGTCCGCAACTGATCATCCCGTTGTTCTCGGTCGGCTCCCCGTTTCTCTTCGGACTCAATGGTGGTCCGGTGCCAGCCGGTGCCGGACCACCCGCCCGCCGAGTCGGGGTGCCCCGCTGCCACGGCCCACCGAGATCCAGCCCAGCGTCGGATCAGCCCCGGCGGCGCGGTGGCCGCCGACAGGTCCCCTGGCCGCCGAGGGCACCTGGCCGCCGAGGGCACCTGGCTCGGCTGGCCACGGCCGCCGAGGAAGGACACCAGGCTGTCGGCAGGTCGCCCCTGCACCGGCTGTCCAGGAAGCGCACCCGGGCGGTCGGCAAGACCCGCAGCCGCCGATGGAACACCGCCTGTCGACAGTTCACTGGCCGCCGAGCGCATGGGGCTGTCGGTCGCACCACGTTGCTCCGAGGTCGGATGCCGTTGTCCACAGGCATGGACTGCCAGCGGGCGACGGTTGTCCACAGGGGCAGCGGAGACGCAGCGCGCTCGTCCAGGGTGGGCCCATGCCGGTATCTCCCAGACGGCCCCCGGAACTACGCGGGCGCCTCTTCCGAGGCTCCGAGGTGGTGGCCCGTGGGCTACTCACTCGTACCCAGCTGCGCAGCGAAGCCTGGCGACGACTCTTCCGGGACGTCTACGTCGACGCTCAACTCGCGGTGACGCACCGTACCCGCTGTCGCGCGGCGCGGCTGGTCCTCCCACCCGGCGCGGCGGTCGCGGGCCGCAGTGCCGCCGCGTTGTTCGGCGTCGGCGAGGTCCGCGTCGGCGAGCCGATAGACGTCCTGGTTCCCACCGCGCTGCGACTCGGGCCGGTGGCGGGCCTGACCGTGCACCGCGCCGACGTGACCGTGGACGAGATCGCCTCGCTTTCCGGCATCCCGGTCACCACCCCTCGACGCACCTGCTGGGACCTCGCCCAGTGGCACCCCCTCGAAGACGCGGTCGCGGTGGTCGACCGGCTTGCCTCCGCAGGTGTCGTCCGACTCGACGACGTGGCGGACCTGGCCCGCGCCCGCCTCGGTACCCGTGGCGGGAAACGACTGCTGCGGGTGGTCGAGTTCGCCGACCCCGGGGCCGAGTCGATGCCCGAGTCACGTCTTCGGGTACGCATCGTGCAGGCCGGACTGCCGAGACCCGTCACCCAGTTCGTCGTGGAGCGTGCGGGCAGATTCATCGCCCGCGTCGACCTTGCCTGGCCCGAGCATCGGGTGGCCGTCGAGTACGACGGACTCTGGCACCACGACCCGGACCAGTTCCACCGCGACCGACGCCGCCTCAACCGCCTGCTCGGCACCGACTGGCTGGTACTCCACGTCACCGCCAAGCGCCTCCGCGACGATGTCGACGGCTTCCTCACCGAACTCCGCCACGCACTGGCCACCCGCCGCCCCTGAACCCGCCGCCACCACTGACCCGCCGACCGTCTTGGCCGCCGCTACCACTGACCCGCCGCCACCCTTGCCCGCCGCCGCCTTTGACCGGCCGCCACCCTTGCCCGCCGCCACCCCTCACCCGCCGCCTACGACCACCGGTCATCCCTGACCTGCCGCGTCTGACCACCGGTCACCCCTGACCGACCGCCACCCCTGACCGACCGCTACCGCTGACCGACCGCGGTCCCCGACCAACCGCCTTCTCCAGTCGAGAAGGTGGGCCAGCCCGCCGCCAGCCTTGACCCGCCTGTCGACGCAGCCCGGCCTGGCCTGCGGCGATCGAGTGCGCGGGCCCGACGCGCCAAGCTGCAAGATCCGCGCAACTTCATTGAAGTAGTTCCATCCTGAATCCGCTGGCCAGTAGGTCTTGACGGTGGGGTGGTGGTGGGTGTTTGAGCAGGTCCACGAAGAGGTGATCTTCGGGT
>NZ_JBSFSO010000090.1:0-5917 GCF_053589795.1 Micromonospora sp. NPDC003241
CGCCGGAGTGAGTCCGGGTTCGCCCGCGCGGCGGTCGTCCGCCGGGGACGTGGGAGCACCACTACGTGGTCGACGGCGCGAAGACGTTCATCACCGGCGGGGAACTGGCCGACCTCGTGGTCGTGGTGGTCCGCACCGCGCGGGACCCGGACGACCGCCGGGCCGGGCTCTCCCTGCTCGTCGTGGAGAAGGGCACGCCGGGCTTCACCGTCGGGCGCCGACTGCACAAGATCGGACTCGCGACCCAGGACACTGTGGAGCTGGCCTTCGACGGGGTGCGGGTCCCGGTGGCCAACCGGCTCGGGCCGGAGGGCGCCGGCTTCACCGCGCTCACCCACAACCTCGCCCAGGAACGCCTCGCGATCGCCGTCGGCGCCGTCGCGCAGGCCACCACCGCGCACGAACACACCATCCGGTACGTCCGCGAACGGACGGTCTTCGGTCGCCCGCTCGGGCACTTCCAGAACACCAAGTTCGAGCTGGCCGCGATGGCGGCCGAACTGGAGGCCGGGCAGGCCCTGCTCGACACGGCGGTGCGGGCGCACCTGGACGGGGACCTGACCCCGGCCGACGCGGCCAAGACGAAGCTGTTCTGCACCGAGATGCAGGGCCGCGTGGTCGACCGGTGCCTGCAACTGCACGGCGGGTACGGCTACGTCACCGAGTACCCGATCGCCCGGATGTACGCCGACGCGCGGGTCACCCGCATCTACGGCGGCACCAGCGAGGTCCTCAAGACCATCATCAGCAAGTCGTTGGAGTTGTGACCCGTGCCGATCTACGCCCTCGGGGACCTGGTCCCGGACATCGACCCCTCCGCGTACGTGCACCCGGACGCGGTCGTGATCGGCCGTGTCGTCCTCGGACCCGACACCTCGGTGTGGCCCGGCGCGGTGCTGCGCGGTGACGGCAACGAGATCGTCATCGGCGCGGGCACGAACGTCCAGGACGGCACCGTCGTCCACGCCAGCGAGCGCCACGCCACCCGGGTCGGCGAGCGCTGCGTCATCGGGCACCTCGCCCACCTGGAAGGCTGCGTCGTCGAGGACGACGCGCTCGTCGGTTCGCAGGCCGTCGTGCTCTCCGATGCCGTGGTCGGTGCCGGCGCGCTGGTCGGCGCGGCGGCGCTGGTGCCGCCCCGCTTCGTCGTCCCGCCCCGCACCATGGCACTCGGCGTGCCGGTGTCGATCCGCGACACCCCGCCCGATGCCGACGTCCTACGGATCAACGCCGCGCGCTACGTCGAGTCGGCGCGTCGGTACCGCACCTCACTCCGCCGGATCGACTGAAGGGCAGCACCGATGCAGCAGCAGATACCGGCGCTGGACGGGGTCCGGGTCGTCGAACTCGGCCAGCTCATCGCCGGACCGTTCTGCGGCCAGTTGATGGCCGACTTCGGTGCCGACGTCGTCAAGGTCGAGCAGCCCGACGAGGGTGACCCGATGCGCCACTGGGGCCACAGCAAGAACGGCCGGTCGCTCTCGTGGAGCGTGATCGCGCGCGGGAAGCGCAGCGTCACCGCCGACCTGAAGTCCGCCGACGGCAGGGCCTTCGTCCTCGCGCTCGTCGCACAGGCCGACGTCCTGGTGGAGAACTTCCGACCGGGCACCCTGGAACGCTACGGGCTCGGCTGGGACGAGTTGTCCGCCGCCAACCCGCGACTGATCCTCATCCGGGTCAGCGGCTTCGGCCAGACCGGGCCGTACGCCACCCGGGCCGGGTACGGCTCGATCGGTGAGGCGATGGGCGGCCTGCGGCACCTCGTCGGCGACCCGGACCGGCCCCCGAGCCGCACCGGACTGTCGATCGGGGACATGCTGGCCGGGATGCACGCCGCGTACGGCGCCCTCCTCGCGCTCTACGCGCGACAGCGCACCGGCGCCGGTCAGGTCGTGGACGTCTCCATCTACGAGTCCGTGCTGGCCATGACCGAGGCGCTGGTGGCCGACTACGCCATCGCGGGTGTCACCCGGCAGCGGTCCGGAGCGGTGCTCCCCGGCATCGCGCCGTCCAACGTGTATCCGACCTCCGACGGCGACTTCGTGCTCGTCGCGGCGAACCAGGACACCGTGTTCCGCCGCCTCGCCGCCGCCATGGGGCGACCCGACCTGGCCACCTCGCCGGAGTACGCCACCCATGTCGCCCGTGGCGTGCGCCAGCGCGAACTCGACGACCTGGTCGCCGGTTGGACCGCGCAACACCGGGCCGAGAAGATCCTGGCGGTCCTGGAGCAGCACGGGGTGCCGGCCGGTCGGGTGTACACCGCCCGCGACATGCTCGACGACCCACAGTTCCAGGCGCGGGAGAGCATCGTGCGGGTGCCCGATCCCGACCTCGGTCCCATCCCGATGCAGAACGTGGCGCCGCGCCTGTCGGCCACCCCCGGCACGATCCGCTGGCCCGGCCCGGCGCTCGGCGCCCACGACGCGGAGGTGCGGGCGGCTCTCCTTTCCTCTGAGTAGGGAGGGATGCGGGTGGCACCGCCGTTACGTGCAGGTCCGGCGGGACTCCGGGTACGCTCGGGCGGGTGCGGATCATCGCGTTCCTGGCTGTCCTCCTCGTCGTGCTGGCCGCCGTTGCGCTCATCGGAGCGGTGTTGACGGCGGGTACCCGACGCCGCCGTCACGCTGCGCAGGTGTCGGCGCGGTGGACGGTGCGCCACTACGCCATCCCCGGTCGGGGGCACACCGTGGTCGGTGTCAGCCTCACCGACACCGACGGCCGGATCCACGGTGAGAACGTGGTCGCCCGCATCCCGGACGGCGCTCCCGACTGGCAACGCGACTTCGTCGCGGCGCGGCAGGAGGCCGAGGAGCGCGCGTTCCACCTGAACAGCGACCGCCCGCCGATGCTCGGGAGCTGACGCCGCCGGGTCCTGCGGGTGCGGCACCGGCGGCTGGGCTAGCCTGCCTGCTCATGGAGGCCACCGACGACCGTCTCGAACTGGTCGTCGACCCGGCCCGGCCCACCGGGCGCACGCTCCTGGCCGGTGGCGTCGAGCAGTCGTACGTCGACCTCGCCGACCCCACCTACCTGCATTTCGAGTACGTGCGCCGGATGGCCGCCGTGGCCGACCTCGCCGCACCGGCCGGTGACCCGCTCGACGTGCTGCACCTGGGCGGCGGCGCGCTGACCCTGCCGCGCTACGTCGCGACGACCCGGCCCGGCTCGGCCCAGGTGGTCGTCGAGCGGGATCCGGCCGTGGTCGACCTGGTGACCCGGGACCTGCCGCTGCGGCAGCCCGGCATCGAGGTCCGGGTGGCCGACGCGCGGCAGGCGGTCGGCGAGGCACCCGCCGACGCGTACGACCTGGTGTTCGCCGACATCTACCGGGCGGCCCGGATGCCGCCGCACGTGGCCACCGTGGCGTTCGCCGCCGAGGTCGCCCGGACGCTGCGCCCGGACGGCGTCTACCTGGTCAACGTCACCGACCTGCCGCCGCTGGTCCTCGCCCGGGTGCAGGCGGCCACCCTGCGCGCGGTCTTCGCGGACGTCTGCGTCGTCGCCGACCGGCGGATGCTGCGCGGCCGGCGGTACGGCAACCTGGTGCTCGCGGCGGCCCTCCGCCCGGGTCGGCTGCCGGTGCCACGCCTGGTGACGCGGGTGCAGCGGGACCCGTTGCCCGGTGCGGTATTGCACGGGCCGACGCTCGACGTCTTCGTCGGCGGTGCCCGTCCCCGCACCGACGACCGGTCACGTCCTTGACTTCGAGTGAGGTTGAGGTTCGAGACTGGGTCCGGTGGCCACGATCACGGGGAGGCGTACGGATGCAGGCAGCGGTGTTCCGGCAGGTCGGCGGGCCGGAGGTGCTCACCTGGGAGCGGATCGAGACCCCAGAGGCGGGACCCGGCGAGGTCCGGGTACGTGTGCGGGCCGCCGGCGTGCAGCCCATCGACTGCGCCGTACGGGCCGGGGTGATGCCCGCCGGGGCGACACCGACGCTGCCGGCGGTGCCGGGCAACGAGTTCGCCGGAACGGTCGATCAGGTCGGCGCCGGGGTCGTCGGGATCGCCGTCGGCGACCAGGTGTTGGGCTTCGGGTTCATGAACGCGGCCGCCGAGTACGTCGCGGTGCCCGCCGAGCAGGTGACCTCCAAACCGGCCGCGATGCCCTGGGAGGTCGCCGGCGGTTTCAGCGGTGCCGCCCAGACCGCGCACATCGCCCTCGACCAGATCCGACCCGGGCCGGGGGAGACGCTGCTCGTGCACGGAGCGGCCGGCGCCGTCGGTGCGGTCGCCGTGCAACTCGCCCTCCGGGCGGGAGCCCGCGTCGTCGGCACGGCCAGCGCCGCCAACCAGGAGTACCTGCGGTCGCTGGGCGCCGTACCGGTCGTCTACGGCGGGCACCTGGCCGAGCACCTCCGAGAGCTGCTGCCCGACGGCGTCGACGCCGTGCTCGACGGGGCCGGCGGGGAGGCCCTCACCCTGTCGCTCGCGCTCTGTCCCGACCGGTCCCGGATCCTCACCCTGACCGCGCACGCCCGCGCCGTCGACCTCGGTATCCGGACCACCCCGAACCTGCGTTCCGCCGCCCGTCTCGCCGCGCTCGCCGATCTCTACGCCACCGGCGACCTGCGCTTCCCGATCCGCCGCACCTATCCGATGGCCCGGGCCGCCGACGCCCACCGCGAGGTGGAGACCGGACACGGCCGGGGCAAGGTCGTCCTCGTCGCCTGACCGGCCACCACGCCGGCACGGCTCGACCCGCCGCCGACCTCTGTCCACGAGGGACGTACCGCTTCGTAGGGGCTTGCGGCGGCCCCGCCGCCGAGTAGGTTCGTCGACGTGGACCTGGAGGACATCGCCGCCCGGCTCGGCGTACCCGTCGAGGACGTCGCGCGCGTCGGGCAGCTCGCCGGTGACCGGCCGTCGGCCCCGTTGCCCGTGAAGGCCGACGCGCCCGCGCTCCTGGACCGGCTCGTGGTACGCCCCGACGACGCCGCCGAGATCATGGCCGGCTGGCCCGATCCCGACTCGGCGCTGTGGACCCCGGAGCTGCGGTGGCTGCTCGACCGCTCGATCGCCCTGGTCCGCGCCGACCTCGGCGGCCACGAGTGGCTGCCACCCGGCCCGGAGTTGCCCCGCGATCGGGGACCGGCCTGGCGGCACCTGTACGTGTACGCGTACCTTGCCCTGCTCGACGTGGTGCGGGCCTTCCACCGTGACCACGGCGTCCCCGACGCGGTGTCCTGGGCGACCCTGGCGGACCTGGGCCGCAACCTCGCGATCGACCGGCGGATGCACCGCGAGGGTTGGCCGGTCATGCAGAGCTGGTTGACCCTGCACGCGCGCGGCAGCGTCTACGAGTTGGGCCGGTTGCAGCACCAGCGCGGCGACACCATCGGCCTGCACGTCCCCGAGGCGGGGCCGTTGAGCCCGCAGGCGGTCGACGACTCGCTCGACCAGGCACGCGTCTTCTTCCCGCGTCACTTCCCCGACGAGCAGCACACGGCGTTCTCCTGCGGTTCGTGGCTGCTCGACCCGCAACTGCGCGAGTACCTGCCGGACGACTCCCACATCGTCCGGTTCCAGCGCCGGTTCACCCTGGAGCCCTACGAGGAGCCGGAAGGCATCGACGCCGACGTCGAGGTGCTGCGGTTCGTGTTCCGCAGCCTGAGCACGCCGCTGGACGAGCTGCCGCGCCGCACCGTGCTGCAACGCGCGGTCGTCGACCACCTGCGCGCCGGCCGCCACTGGCACTGGCGTCGAGGCCACTTCCCGATTTAGTGCGGTGTCCAGGAACGTTGGCGGTGTCGCGGCGAGGTCCAGGCGGCGGTCCGGCAAGGCGGAGTCGGGCGTGGATACCGGTGTTGTATCCAGGCCCGACTCCAACGCCGCCGGTCGTCGTCTGGACCCGGCGCGGCCCGGTGAACGTGTCTGGACACCTTCGACTCCGCCGGGGTGGCCGAGAAGTGACC
>NZ_JBSFSO010000091.1:0-3538 GCF_053589795.1 Micromonospora sp. NPDC003241
GGGTTGGTGGGGATTCCTTTGGCAACATTTGTTTGTTGCTGGGGTTTGCTTTTCCAATAGGTTTTTGTTGGAGAGTTTGATCCTGGCTCAGGACGAACGCTGGCGGCGTGCTTAACACATGCAAGTCGAGCGGAAAGGCCCTTCGGGGTACTCGAGCGGCGAACGGGTGAGTAACACGTGAGCAACCTGCCCTAGGCTTTGGGATAACCCTCGGAAACGGGGGCTAATACCGAATATTCACTCACGGGCGCATGTTTGTGGGTGGAAAGTTTTTCGGCTTGGGATGGGCTCGCGGCCTATCAGCTTGTTGGTGGGGTAATGGCCTACCAAGGCGACGACGGGTAGCCGGCCTGAGAGGGCGACCGGCCACACTGGGACTGAGACACGGCCCAGACTCCTACGGGAGGCAGCAGTGGGGAATATTGCACAATGGGCGGAAGCCTGATGCAGCGACGCCGCGTGAGGGATGACGGCCTTCGGGTTGTAAACCTCTTTCAGCAGGGACGAAGCGCAAGTGACGGTACCTGCAGAAGAAGCGCCGGCCAACTACGTGCCAGCAGCCGCGGTAAGACGTAGGGCGCGAGCGTTGTCCGGATTTATTGGGCGTAAAGAGCTCGTAGGCGGCTTGTCGCGTCGACTGTGAAAACCCGTGGCTCAACTGCGGGCCTGCAGTCGATACGGGCAGGCTAGAGTTCGGTAGGGGAGACTGGAATTCCTGGTGTAGCGGTGAAATGCGCAGATATCAGGAGGAACACCGGTGGCGAAGGCGGGTCTCTGGGCCGATACTGACGCTGAGGAGCGAAAGCGTGGGGAGCGAACAGGATTAGATACCCTGGTAGTCCACGCTGTAAACGTTGGGCGCTAGGTGTGGGGGGCCTCTCCGGTTCTCTGTGCCGCAGCTAACGCATTAAGCGCCCCGCCTGGGGAGTACGGCCGCAAGGCTAAAACTCAAAGGAATTGACGGGGGCCCGCACAAGCGGCGGAGCATGCGGATTAATTCGATGCAACGCGAAGAACCTTACCTGGGTTTGACATCGCCGGAAATCCTGCAGAGATGTGGGGTCCTTCGGGGCCGGTGACAGGTGGTGCATGGCTGTCGTCAGCTCGTGTCGTGAGATGTTGGGTTAAGTCCCGCAACGAGCGCAACCCTCGTTCGATGTTGCCAGCGCGTTATGGCGGGGACTCATCGAAGACTGCCGGGGTCAACTCGGAGGAAGGTGGGGATGACGTCAAGTCATCATGCCCCTTATGTCCAGGGCTTCACGCATGCTACAATGGCCGGTACAATGGGCTGCGATACCGTGAGGTGGAGCGAATCCCAAAAAGCCGGTCTCAGTTCGGATCGGGGTCTGCAACTCGACCCCGTGAAGTCGGAGTCGCTAGTAATCGCAGATCAGCAACGCTGCGGTGAATACGTTCCCGGGCCTTGTACACACCGCCCGTCACGTCACGAAAGTCGGCAACACCCGAAGCCGGTGGCCCAACCCTTGTGGAGGGAGCCGTCGAAGGTGGGGCTGGCGATTGGGACGAAGTCGTAACA
This sequence comes from Micromonospora sp. NPDC003241, assembly GCF_053589795.1. Lineage (NCBI taxonomy): Bacteria > Bacillati > Actinomycetota > Actinomycetes > Micromonosporales > Micromonosporaceae > Micromonospora > Micromonospora sp. NPDC003241. The sequence goes on from NZ_JBSFSO010000091.1 coordinate 1,541, forward strand.
AGGTAGCCGTACCGGAAGGTGCGGCTGGATCACCTCCTTTCTAAGGAGCACCATCCAGCGAAAGCTGGTATGGAGCCCGCGACCTGCGAATGTCGGGTCGGGGTGCTCAATTGGCGGAGACACTGGCGAGTTTTCTTGCGGCAACGGCCGGCAGTTTCGAGTACGGCCATCCTCTTCGGGGGGTGGTGTGGAAAGAGTTTCTGTTGGTGCGGCTGTGGGGAAATGATTAGCACCCTGTTGAGTCCTGAAGGAACAACCCCTTTTGTGGTGTTGACTTCAGAATCGATTGTCGGGACGTGGTGTTCCGGGTCGGTTTCCAGGCATGACCTGGTGTGGCATACCGCCGGCGGTGGTCGGGTTTGGTGTCGCGCTGTGGGTTGTGGGTTGGTTGTTTGTTGAGAATTGCACAGTGGACGCGAGCATCTTTGTGGTCAAGTTGTCAAGGGCGAACGGTGAATGCCTTGGCACCAGGAGCCGATGAAGGACGTGGGAGGCCGCGATAGGCCTGGGGGAGCTGTCAACCGAGCTGTGATCCCAGGGTGTCCGAATGGGGTAACCCGGCATCAGTCATGTGATGTCACCTGCACCTGAACTCATAGGGTGTGTGGAGGGAACGCGGGGAAGTGAAACATCTCAGTACCCGTAGGAAGAGAAAACAATTTAGTGATTCCGTGAGTAGTGGCGAGCGAAAGCGGATTTAGGCTAAACCGGTTGCGTGTGATACCTGTCAGGGGTTGCGTGGTCGGGGTTGTGGGACTCTGTGTGGTGGGCTGACACTCACCGAAGAAGTTACAAAACCAGTTGTTAGTCGAATGGTCTGGAATGGCCGACCGTAGACGGTGAAAGTCCGGTAGGTGAAAGCAGCTGGTCTTCTATGGATGTTCCCGAGTAGCGGCGGACTCCTGAAATCTGCCGTGAATCTGCCAGGACCACCTGGTAAGCCTGAATACTTCCTGGTGACCGATAGCGGACGAGTACCGTGAGGGAATGGTGAAAAGTACCCCGGGAGGGGAGTGAAATAGTACCTGAAACCGTTCGCCTACAATCCGTCGGAGCCTTGAGGGGTGACGGCGTGCCTTTTGAAGAATGAGCCTGCGAGTTAGTGGCATGTGGCGAGGTTAACCCGTGTGGGGGAGCCGTAGCGAAAGCGAGTCTGAAGAGGGCGTTTGAGTCGCATGTTCTAGACCCGAAGCGGAGTGATCTAGCCATGGGCAGGCTGAAGCGCGGGTAAGACCGTGTGGAGGGCCGAACCCACCAACGTTGAAAAGTTGGGGGATGACCTGTGGTTAGGGGTGAAAGGCCAATCAAACTCCGTGATAGCTGGTTCTCCCCGAAATGCATTTAGGTGCAGCGTCGCGTGTTTCTTGCCGGAGGTAGAGCACTGGATGGTCTAGGGGGCCCACAAGCTTACCGAAATCAGCCAAACTCCGAATGCCGGTAAGTGAGAGCGCGGCAGTGAGACTGCGGGGGATAAGCTTCGTAGTCGAGAGGGAAACAGCCCAGATCACCAGCTAAGGCCCCTAAGCGTGTGCTAAGTGGAAAAGGATGTGGGGTCGCATAGACAACCAGGAGGTTGGCTTAGAAGCAGCCACCCTTTAAAGAGTGCGTAATAGCTCACTGGTCAAGTGGTTCCGCGCCGACAATGTAGCGGGGCTCAAGTACACCGCCGAAGCTGTGGCATTCACATGTGTACTTCGCGCGAGTCTTCGGGCTTGTGTGCAGGTGTGTGGATGGGTAGGGGAGCGTCGTGCCGGGGGTGAAGCAGCCGAGTGATCGAGTTGTGGACGCGGCACGAGTGAGAATGCAGGCATGAGTAGCGAAAGAAGGGTGAGAAACCCTTCCGCCGGATGACCAAGGGTTCCAGGGCCAGGTTAATCCGCCCTGGGTGAGTCGGGACCTAAGGCGAGGCCGAGAGGCGTAGTCGATGGACAACGGGTTGATATTCCCGTACCCGCGAAAGAGCGTCCCTGACGAACCTCGTTGTGCTAACCACCCGAG
>NZ_JBSFSO010000091.1:3636-4778 GCF_053589795.1 Micromonospora sp. NPDC003241
GGAGCGTGGGAACCTGGCGGGTAGTAGTCAAGCGATGGGGTGACGCAGGAAGGTAGCTGAGCCCGGCCGGTGGTTGTGCCGGGGTAAGCGTGTAGGCCGTGCCATAGGCAAATCCGTGGCGCATGTAGGCTGAGACGTGATGCCGAGCCGATTCAGGTGAAGTCAGTGATCCTATGCTGCCGAGAAAAGCCTCTAGCGAGTTCTTAGCGGCCCGTACCCCAAACCGACACAGGTGGTCAGGTAGAGAATACCGAGGCGATCGGGCGAACTGTGGTTAAGGAACTCGGCAAATTGCCCCCGTAACTTAGGGAGAAGGGGGGCCGGAGACGTGAAGCCCCGCGCGGGTGGAGCGTTGTATGGCCGCAGAGAGCAGGGGGAAGCGACTGTTTACTAAAAACACAGGTCCATGCGAAGAAGTAATTCGATGTATATGGACTGACGCCTGCCCGGTGCTGGAACGTTAAGGGGACCTGTTAGCTCTTCGGGGCGAAGCGGAGAACTTAAGCGCCAGTAAACGGCGGTGGTAACTATAACCATCCTAAGGTAGCGAAATTCCTTGTCGGGTAAGTTCCGACCTGCACGAATGGCGTAACGACTTCCCCACTGTCTCAACCACAGGCCCGGCGAAATTGCAGTACGAGTAAAGATGCTCGTTACGCGCGGCAGGACGGAAAGACCCCGGGACCTTTACTATAGCTTGACATTGGTATCTGAGTTAGCTTGTGTAGGATAGGTGGGAGCCGGTGAACCTCATACGCCAGTATGGGGGGAGGCAATCTTGAAATACCACTCTGGTTGATTCGGGTATCTAACTTCGGACCGTTATCCGGTTCAGGGACAGTGTCTGGTGGGTAGTTTAACTGGGGCGGTTGCCTCCTAAAAGGTAACGGAGGCGCCCAAAGGTTCCCTCAGCCTGGTTGGCAATCAGGTGTTGAGTGCAAGTACACAAGGGAGCTTGACTGTGAGACTGACGGGTCGAGCAGGGACGAAAGTCGGGACTAGTGATCCGGCACTTGCGTGTGGAAGCGGTGTCGCTCAACGGATAAAAGGTACCCCGGGGATAACAGGCTGATCTTCCCCAAGAGTCCATATCGACGGGATGGTTTGGCACCTCGATGTCGGCTCGTCGCATCCTGGGGCTG
>NZ_JBSFSO010000092.1:0-3629 GCF_053589795.1 Micromonospora sp. NPDC003241
GCCGGTGCCGGTGGCGTCGGTCGGCGAGCAACCGGCCACCACGTACAGCTCGACCGGTTCGGCGTTCACGGTCGGCCGCTCGGCGATCCGTGGGGTGGGCCGGAGAGGTTAGGGGGTGGGGCGGGATTGGGCGAGGGTGGCGAAGGCGGTCAGGGAGTCGGGGTTGGCCAGGGCGCCCTTGGCGGCAGCCTGGTCGATCGGGGTGCCGGTGAGGATCCTCTTGACCGGGACCTCCAGCTTCTTCGCCGACAGGGTGCGGGGCACCGCGCGGACCTGGTGGATCTCGTCCGGGACGTGTCGGGGCGAGAGGGCGGTCCGCAGCTCGCGGGAGATCGTCGCCCGCAGGTCGTCGTCGAGGGTCAGGCTGTCGGCGAGCACCACGAAGAGCAGCAGCTCACCGGCGCCGCCCTCGTCGTCCTCCAGGTGCACGACCACCGAGTCGACGACCTCGTCGAGCCCCTCCACCACCGAGTAGAACTCGGCGGTGCCCAGACGTACGCCGCCCCGGTTCAGGGTGGCGTCGGAGCGACCGGTGATCACGCAGCCGCCGCGCGCGTTGATGGTGATCCAGTCGCCGTGTCGCCAGACTCCGGGATAGACGTCGAAGTACGCCTCCCGGTAGCGGCTTCCGTCGGGGTCGTTCCAGAAGCCCACCGGCATGCTGGGCATCGGCGCGGTGATGACCAGTTCGCCCAGTTCGCCGATGACCGGGGTGCCGTCGGCCGAGCGGGCCTCCACCTTGGCGCCGAGCGCCCGGCAGGTGATCTCACCGGCGTGCACCGGCAGCAGCGGCACCCCGCCGACGAAGCCGGTGCACACGTCGGTGCCGCCGGACAGGGACTGGAGTTGCAGGTCGGTGCCGACCGACTCGTACACCCAGGTGAAGCCCTCGGCGGGCAGCGGCGCACCGGTCGATCCCAGCCCGCGCAGCGCGGACAGGTCGGCGATCTCACGCGGCACCAGGCCCGCCTTGCGACAGGCCAGCAGGTACGGCGCCGAGGTGCCGAAGTAGGTGGTGCCGGTCTCCTCGGCCAACCGCCACAGCCCGCCCAGGTCCGGGTGGCCCGGGTTGCCGTCGAACAGCACGATCGTCGCGCCCACCGCCGGGCCGGAGACCAGGAAGTTCCACATCATCCAGCCGGTGGTGGTGAACCAGAAGAACCGGTCGGCCGGACCGAGGTCGTGGTGCAGGGCGAGCATCTTGAGATGCTCCAGCAGAATGCCGCCGTGCCCGTGCACGATCGGCTTGGGCAGCCCGGTGGTGCCCGAGGAGTAGAGCACGTACAGCGGGTGGTCGAACGGGACCGGGGCGAACGTCGCCGGCTCGTCGGTCGGCGCGGCCAGGTCGGCCCAGGAGAGCGCGTCCGCCGGAGGCGGGGCCGACGGGTCGAGGTAGGCGATGCTCACCGTGTGCCGCAGCGACGGCAGCGCGGCCCGGATCGCGGCCACCTCGGTACGCCGGTCCACCGGCTTGTCGCCGTAGCGGTAGCCGTCCACCGCGACCAGCACGGTCGGCTCGATCTGCTGCCAGCGATCTGTGACGCTGCGGGTGCCGAACTCCGGCGCACACGAGGAGAAGATCGCCCCGAGGCTGGCCGTGGCCAGCAGCAGCACGTACGTCTCGGGGATGTTCGGCGCGTACGCGGCCACCCGGTCGCCGGTGCCCACGCCGAGCCGGCGCAGCCCGGCGGCCACCCGACGGACCTGCTCGCGCAGCTCGGCGGCGGTCAGCGTGACCGGCGCGCGGGTCTGCGAGTGCGCGATCACCACCGGGTCGTCGTCGGCCCGGCCGGGCATCCGCAGCACGTTCTCGGCGTAGTTGAGCGTGGCGTCGGGGAACCACCGCGCCCCCGGCATGTCGCGCGTGGCCAGCGTGGCGGTCGGCGGGGTGTGCGCGACGACCTCGAAGTGGTCCCAGATCGAGCGCCAGAAGGCGTCCAGGTCGGTGACCGACCACTGCCAGAGCGCGTCGTAGTCGGCGAATTCGAGCCCTCGGTGCTCGGCCAGCCACCGCAGGTACGTCCCGATGCGTGAGCGCTGGAGCACGTCCGTCGGCGGCGTCCACAGCACGTCCGTCACTGGTCCACTCCTCCCCTGGCCCGGCACGACGCTGTGCCGTGGGCCGTGGCGTCATCTTAAGGAAGGGCACCTTGTTAACGCCTGCGGTAGTACCCGGGTCCCCTGCTAACACCACGGACCACGACAACCGCTCAGCCGGACTCGCCCCGGGCGTCCTGGATGGCGCGGCGGCGGGCCAGCCGGTGGGCGCGGCGGATCTCCGCCTCACGCCAGCGACGTTCGTCCTCCGGCGTCTCCGGCAGCACCGGCCGCACCGCCCGTGGCGCGCCGCCCACCTCGACGCCGACGAAGACGAGGTACGCGGTGGCCACCCGCACCGCCTCCGCCTCGGCCGAGTCCCAGCGCTCGGCCATCACCCGTACGCCGACCTCCATCGACGTCGAACCGGTCCAGTTGATCTGGGCGTACGCATGGATCAGGTCGCCGACCCGGACCGGCTCGGAGAAGACGATCTCGTCGATCGCGGCGGTGACCGCCGTACCCCCGCTGTGTCGGGCCGCGGCGGCACCGGCGACGTCGTCCACGAACTTCATCAGCACCCCTCCGTGCACGGTGCCGTAGAGGTTCACGTCGACCGCCGTCATGATCCGGCTGAGGGTCACCCGGGAGTACGACGTCGGCTTGCCTGGTGGCGCGGCGGAGAGGTGCTCGGTCATGGCGGAAACGGTACGGTGCGCGGATGCGACATCTGTGGAGCTTCCTCGCCGGGCTGGTGGTGGCACCGGTCACCTGGGTGCTGGTCACCCTGGGGCAGGACGGGTCGGCCGGGACGGTCGACCGGTGGGTGGAGATCGGCACCTCGAACACGGCAAACCTGATCGAACCGGCCGTTTATCTCGCCGTCGGCGGAATCGTGTTGGGCCTGCTCGGCACACTGCGCATCTCACCGCTCGGCCCGCTGGTGGCCGGGCTGCTGCTGATCACCCCGTACGTCGGGCTGTTCGTCGCGCCCTTCCGGGTACGCGAGCGCATCCCGGCCGACTGGGCGTTCCTCGGCGACCCGCTGCCGCTGCGGCTGCCGGTGCAGAACGGCACCCTGTTCCTGATCGGCCTGCTGCTGCTGATGGCGACGTTCAGCGGGCAGCGGTGGCGGCGCTGGCCGACGCCCGCACCGGTGGTGCCGCCGCCGGCCGAGGCGACGACCCAGGACCTGCCGGTGACCGAGTGGCCGCCCCCGCAGGCAGCGGAACGGGACACCGAGCCGCTGAGCCTCGGCTACCCGGACCCGGACGACACGCCGACCGAGCCGCTGCCCCGGCGTACCAGTGGGACCTCGCCCTGGTCGGCACCGCCCGGCAGCCTGCCGCGACGCGACGACGCGACCAACTGATCGAACAGCGGAGAGGGGCTCCGCCCGGTGGCCGGGTGCCGCCGGGCGGAGCCCTTCGTCGTCAGTCCTTGAGCAGTTGGCGGGCCATCACGATGCGCTGGACCTGGTTGGTGCCCTCGTAGATTTGGGTGATCTTGGCGTCGCGCATCATCCGCTCGACCGGGTAGTCCCGGGTGTAGCCGTACCCGCCGAGCAACTGCACCGCGTCGGTGGTGATCTC
>NZ_JBSFSO010000093.1:0-3495 GCF_053589795.1 Micromonospora sp. NPDC003241
GCCCGGGGGGGACACACCAACCCCGGGGGGGGGGGGGGGGGGGGGGGGGGGGGGGGTGGGGGCCCGCGCCGCCGGGCGGGGCGGCGAGCGGACGTCGGACGGCCGGGTCAGTGGCGCTTGAGCAGGCGCAGGGCCAGTCGGACGGCGGCACCGAAGGCGAGTACGGTGCCGGGCAGGGCGACGCCGTACGCGGCCCAGAGGTGACCCTCGTCGGTCCAGGCGAAGAAGGCGGCGATGCCGAGCTGGACGGCGACCAGGGCGGCGACCAGCTCCGCGCCGGTGGTGCGCCAGAAGGGTACGCGTCGCTGCGGCTCGTGCTCGGCGAGGTCGCGGGCGTACTCCTCGACCGGGCCGAACTCGGCGGTGGGGGTGCCGCCGGCGGCGGTGAGATGGTCGCGGGCCTCGCGGGCCAGGTCGGTGGCGCGGTCGGGCGCGAGGTCGTAGCGACCGACCAGCAGGCCGGACAGGCGGCGGTACCAGGCGTCGGGGTCGTCGTCGGGTGCGGTGCGCGGGGTGGGCGGGACGTAGTCGACCGGCTGCTTCGGCGCGGCCGGCTGCCGGGTCATCAGCCAGAGCAGGAGCAGCGCGACCACGACGATGCCGAGCACCGGGATGCGGGCGACCGGTTCCTTGGGCAGGAGTACGAAGCTCAGCGCGCCCAGCACGACGAAGAGGCCGACCAGCGCGAACGACCAGTTGGCGAGCTGTGGGCGCCCGGCGGCGCGTAGGGCGTTGGGGACGGCGCAGGCGGTGAAGCCCAGGCAGACCATGATCAACCCGGCCAGGCCGGCGGGTGTGGTGGTGAAGGTGAGGGTCCCTTCCAGGACTGCGTAGAAGATCGTGGCGCCCAGGCCCAGCACGACCAGGGCGAAGACCGAGCCGCTCAGGTAGTCGGCCGGGAGCATGCCGTTGCGGTCCACGTTCTCCCGCAGGTGTGCCGGTTGTTCGGCGGCCGCGGTCAGGGCGAACTCCTCCGGGTCGCCGAAGGCGTCGTACGGGCTCTGGCCGCTGAGTTCGCAATGGGTACGGACGTCCGCGATGATCGGGTTCGCCAGGTGGTGGCCGACGCCCTGGTCGCTGAGGGCGAGCCGGGTCGGCAACTCCCAACGCTCGAACGGCTCCGTCATCTCGTGTCCTCTCCGGTTGCGGTCAGGAGTCGGTCGAACGCCGCGGTGAACTCGCCCCAGCGGGCGCGCTCCTCCGCCAGGCGTTGCCGGCCCGCCGTGGTGATCGAGTAGGCCTTGCGTCCGGGCCCGCGTTCGCCGGGCAGCCAGTCGGAGCACACCGCCCCGTCGGCCTCCAGCCGGCCCAGCACCGGATAGAGCGCGCCACCGCGTACGGCGTCGAGGCCGTGATCGGCCAGTCGCTGCGCGAGGGCGTAGCCGTGCCGTTCGCCCTCGGTGAGAACGGCCAGGACGGCCAGCCCCAGGCTCGCGCGGAGCCAACCTGTCGCCGGGTCGACTGTGGCACCCATCGTTCGTTGCACCGCCTTCCGAACTAGTCGCTTCGGGAGGGTATTCCGTCAGCCCAACTAGTTCTATCTCAGACTAGTTGGATTCGGCAAGTAGTCGCGGGACCGGGCGGTGACGAGGAACACCGGTCTGCCGGCCGCTAAACGGGCGGCGGAGTGTCGGCGGTGGGGGCTAATCTGCGCTGCGGGCATCGCCCCTTCCGCACGTCGGGCCGGTCCATCGGCACCGCGTCGGCCACCACCGCTCGTCCTTCGGTCAGATCCGACAACAGGAGACTTCGTGGCACAGCAATCTGTCGCGGCACCGCAACCTGTCCCGACATCGGACAAACTCGACGCCGCGGTGCTCAAGGTGGCTGGCGTCGTCGTGCTCGGTGCGATCATGTCGATCCTCGACGTGACGGTGGTCAGCGTCGCGCTGCCGACCTTCCAGAGCGAGTTCGATGCCTCGTACGCCCGCGTCGCGTGGACGATGACCGGTTACACACTGGCACTGGCCACGGTCATCCCGCTCAGCGGATGGGCGGCCGACCGGTTCGGCACCAAACGCCTCTACATGATCGCGTTGGCGCTGTTCACCATCGGGTCCGGCCTCTGCGCCACCGCGGACACCATCGGGCAGCTCATCGGGTACCGGGTGCTCCAGGGGCTCGGCGGCGGCATGCTCATGCCGATCGGCATGGCGATCATGACCCGGGCGGCCGGCCCGAACCGGATCGGCCGGTTGATGGCCGTGCTCGGCATCCCGATGCTGCTCGGCCCGATCAGCGGCCCGATCCTCGGCGGCTGGCTGATCGACGTGGCGAGCTGGCACTGGATCTTCCTGATCAACCTGCCGATCGGTGTGGTCGCGCTGGTCTACGCCCAGCTTGCGCTGCCGAAGGACGCCGCACAGCCTTCCCAGTCGTTCGACTTCGTCGGCATGCTGATGCTCTCGCCGGGTCTGGCCCTCTTCCTCTACGGCGTCTCCACGCTGCCCGAGACCGGCACCTTCGCCGAGCCGGAGGTCTGGGGCCCGATGCTGGTCGGCGCCGTGCTGGTGGTGGCGTTCGTGTTCTACTCCTTCAAGCCCAAGCACCCGCTGCTCGACCTGCGGCTGTTCAGCAACCGCCGGCTGACCGTCGCGGCGGTGACCATGTTCGTCTTCATCATCGCGTTCATGGGCGCCGGGCTGCTCTTCCCCAGCTACTTCCTCCAGGTGCGCGGTGAGTCGACGCTGCACGCCGGTCTGCTGATGGCACCGCAGGGCCTCGGCGCGATGGTCACCATGCCGATCGCCGGCATGCTCGCCGACAAGGTGCCGGTCGGCCGGACGGTGCCGTTCGCGTTGGCGCTGATCCTCGCCGGGTTCTTCACCTTCACCCAGCTCGACGCGGACACCTCGTACGTGCTGCTCTGCGGCTCGCTGTTCGTGATGGGCCTGGGCATGGGCGGCACGATGATGCCGATCATGACCTCGGCGTTGAAGACGCTGACCGGGCACGAGGTCGCGCGAGGCTCCACGCTGGTGAACATCCTCCAGCAGATCGGCGGTTCGGTCGGCGCGGCGGTGATGTCGGTGATCCTCACCAACGAGTTCAACAAGTCCCAGCCGATCCCGGGCCTGACCGGCCCGAACGGCGAGCCGGTCACCGAGGCCGGGTTGGCGATCGCCGCCCAGCAGCGGCCGGAACTGGCCCAGCAGGTGCCCGACCCGTCGATCATCGAGCGCGGTCTCGACTTCGCCGCCAACTCGTTCGCGACCACCTTCTGGGTGGCGTTCGCCCTGGTGGCGGCGACGTTCATCCCGGCCGCGTTCCTGCCCAGGCGGCGGGAGCGGTCGCACCTGCTGGACGACCAGCCGGGGGAGCAGCCGGGCGAGGCGCCCCGGGCCCCGGTCATCGTGCACTGAGCGCACCGGGTCACCGCTGACCCATTCGAGACCGCTGGTACCGGCCCTGACCTGTGCTTAGGTGACGGACTAGATCCACCCGATCACTGTGGAGGACATTCATGCGCTCAGCTATGGCGGCATCGCCAACACG
>NZ_JBSFSO010000094.1:0-2834 GCF_053589795.1 Micromonospora sp. NPDC003241
CCACCAACACTGGCGTGCTAGTTTCACAGTCTCCCACCTATCCTACACAAACCGTACCGAACACCAATACCAAGCTATAGTGAAGGTCCCGGGGTCTTTTCGTCCTGCCGCGCGTAACGAGCATCTTTACTCGTAATGCAATTTCGCCGAGTCTGTGGTTGAGACAGCAGAGAAGTCGTTACGCCATTCGTGCAGGTCGGAACTTACCCGACAAGGAATTTCGCTACCTTAGGATGGTTATAGTTACCACCGCCGTTTACCGGGGCTTAAATTCTCAGCTTCGCGCCGAAGCGCTAACCGGTCCTCTTAACCTTCCGGCACCGGGCAGGCGTCAGTCCGTATACATCGTCTTACGACTTCGCACGGACCTGTGTTTTTAGTAAACAGTCGCTTCTCTCTGGTCTCTGCGACCCCACCCAGCTCCGAGTGCAAGACTCATCACCAGGCGTGGTCCCCCTTCTCCCGAAGTTACGGGGGCATTTTGCCGAGTTCCTTAACCACAGTTCTCTCGATCGCCTTAGTATTCTCTACCTGACCACCTGTGTCGGTTTGGGGTACGGGCCGTGTACCAACTCACTAGAGGCTTTTCTCGGCAGCATAGGATCACTGAATTCACCACAACGGCTACGCATCACCTCTCAGGCCATATGAACGGCGGATTTGCCTACCGTTCGCCCTACAGGCTTACACCAGGTATTCCATCACCTGGCCCAGCTACCTTCCTGCGTCACCCCATCGCTTACCTACTACAGCCAGGGTCGTATGCAGCAATCCTCCCTCTCACCCGAAGGCTCGATAAGAAAACATTTGGATACTTAGCACAACTGATTCGATATTTGGCGCGGATACACGGGTACGGGAATATCAACCCGTTGTCCATCGACTACGCCTGTCGGCCTCGCCTTAGGTCCCGACTCACCCTGGGCGGATTAACCTGGCCCAGGAACCCTTGGTCATTCGGCGGACGAGTTTCTCACTCGTCTTTCGCTACTCATGCCTGCATTCTCACTCCCGTAGCCTCCACCACTAGTTCACACTGTGGCTTCCACGGCTACAGGACGCTCCCCTACCCATCCAGACGACTGGCCCGAAGGCGATCTAATGTCTGAATGCCGCGGCTTCGGCGGTGTACTTGAGCCCCGCTACATTGTCGGCGCAGGATCACTTGACCAGTGAGCTATTACGCACTCTTTCAAGGGTGGCTGCTTCTAAGCCAACCTCCTGGTTGTCTAAGCGACCCCACATCCTTTTCCACTTAGTACACGCTTAGGGGCCTTAGCCGGCGATCTGGGCTGTTTCCCTCTCGACTACGAAGCTTATCCCCCGCAGTCTCACTGCCACGCTCTCACACACCGGCATTCGGAGTTTGGCTGACTTCGGTAAGCTTGTGGGCCCCCTAGGCCATCCAGTAGCTCTACCTCCGGCGTGAAACACGTGACGCTGCACCTAAATGCATTTCGGGGAGAACCAGCTATCACGGAGTTTGATTGGCCTTTCACCCCTACCCACAGCTCATCCCCTCAGTTTTCAACCTAAGTGGGTTCGGGCCTCCACGACGTCTTACCGTCGCTTCACCCTGGCCATGGGTAGATCACTCCGCTTCGGGTCCATAATGTGCGACTCTGGGCGCCCTATTCGGACTCGCTTTCGCTACGGCTACCCCACACGGGTTAACCTCGCCACACACCGATGACTCGCAGGCTCATTCTTCAAAAGGCACGCCATCACCCCACCACGAAGGAAGGCTCTGACGGATTGTAAGCGCACGGTTTCAGGTACTATTTCACTCCCCTCCCGGGGTACTTTTCACCTTTCCCTCACGGTACTAGTCCGCTATCGGTCACCAGGGAGTATTCAGGCTTACCGGGTGGTCCCGGCAGATTCACAGCAGATTTCACGGGCCCGCTGCTACTCGGGTATCACTCACGAGAGCCAACATGTTTTCGTCTACCGGACTATCACCGTCTATGGCAGGCCGTTCCAGACCACTTCGACTAACACATTGGTTTCTTACTCTCGCTTGATCCGGCAGAATCAAGAAGAATGACCCCACAACACCCCAAACGCAACCCCTGCCGGGTATCACACGCTTGAGGTTTAGCCTCATCCGCTTTCGCTCGCCACTACTCACGGAATCACTGTTGTTTTCTCTTCCTGTGGGTACTGAGATGTTTCACTTCCCCACGTTCCCTCCACGCACCCTATATATTCAGATGCGGGTAACACGACATCACTCGTGCTGGGTTTCCCCATTCGGAAATCCTCGGATCTCAGCTCGGTTGACAGCTCCCCGAGGCTTATCGCAGCCTCCTACGTCCTTCATCGGCTCCTGGTGCCAAGGCATCCACCGTACGCTCTTAAACACTTACTAACAAAGATGCTCGCGTCCACTGTGCAGTTCTCAAACAACACACAAGACTCGTTCTCGGCTCAGCACCAGCCCGACCCAATCGCCGGCGGTATGACTGAAGAACCAGTCTCGTCGTTCTTGCCTGGAAAGAAACACTCGCGTGTTCTTTCAGGACCCAATAGTGTGTCGGTATATCACCGCGACCAGCTGCTTTGAACTGATCTAGTGCGATGAGGTAGTCAGTGTTCCACCCATGAGCACCGCCGGACTACATGTGAGTCCGAAACGGCTCTGGCACAGTCACTCTCGACTCTTCGAGGCGACATATGCAGATGCTCCTTAGAAAGGAGGTGATCCAGCCGCACCTTCCGGTACGGCTACCTTGTTACGACTTCGTCCCAATCGCCGATCCCACCTTCGACGGCTCCCTCCACAAGGGTTAGGCCACCGGCTTCGGGTGTTACCGACTTTCATGACGTGACGG
>NZ_JBSFSO010000095.1:0-2832 GCF_053589795.1 Micromonospora sp. NPDC003241
CCGAGCAACTGCACCGCGTCGGTGGTGATCTCCATGGCGGCGTCCGAGGCGAAGCACTTCGCCGCCGCACCGAAGTACGTCAGGTCGGCGTCACCGCGCTCGGACTTGCCGGCCGCGGCGTACGTGAGCTGCCGGGCCGCCTCCAGCTTCATGCCCATGTCGGCGAGCATGAACTGCACACCCTGGAACTCGGCGATGGCCTTACCGAACTGCTTGCGCTCGGCCACGTACCCCTTGGCGTAGTCGAGCGCGCCCTGCGCGATGCCGAGCGCCTGCGCGGCGATGGTGACCCGGGTGTGGTCCAGGGTCTTCATCGCCGTGCCGAACCCGGTCCCCTCGGCGCCGATGATCCGGTCGGCTGGGATCCGGACGTTGTCCAGGTAGACCTCGCGGGTCGGCGACCCCTTGATGCCCAGCTTCTTCTCCGGGGCGCCGAAACTGACCCCCGGATCGGACTTCTCGACCACGAAGGCGGAGATGCCCCGGGAACGCGCGGTCGGGTCGGTGACGGCGAAGACGGTGTAGAACTCGGACACCCCGGCGTTGGTGATCCAACGCTTCACGCCGTTGAGCACCCAGTGATCGCCGTCGCGCACCGCCCGGGTGGTCATCGACGCCGCGTCGCTGCCGGCCTCCGGCTCGGACAGGCAGTACGAGAACATCGCCTCACCGGCGGCGACCGGGGTCAGGTAGCGGCGCTTGAGATCGTCGGAACCGGCCAGCAGCAGCGGCATGGTGCCGAGCTTGTTCACCGCCGGGATCAGCGAGGACGAGGCACAGGCCCGGGCGACCTCCTCGATCACGATCGCGGTGGCCAGCGCGTCGGCACCCGCCCCGCCGTACTCCTCGGGAATGTGCGGGGCGTGGAAGTCGGCGGCCCGCAACGCGTCGTAGGACGCCGTGGGGAACTCACCGGTCTCGTCGGCCTCGGCGGCCTGTGGCGCCACCTTCGCCGTACAGACCTCACGGACGGCCTCCCGGATCGCCTGGTGCTCCTCGGGCAACCGATACACATCGAACGACTGCTCTGCGGGCATGCCGGCCCCTCCCCTTCAGCGCTACTATGCGCAGTCTGTAGCGTCACCTGGACGGCCATCGCGCAGACTGAAGGATAGTCACCACCGTCCGAGAAATGTTACCGGCGCGTAGGCTAAGCCGGAACGGCGCATCGACGCCGCTCGGCGATGATGGAGCACAGACAGCAGAACGACCCCCCTCCGGTGCCCCGCCAGGTGCCGCAGCGGACCGCGACGCGACCACGCGCCGCCAGTGCGAGCGGAGAGACAGGCGTGACCATCCCGTACCCGAACACCCAGCCGATGCCCGCCATCGCCTCGGTGACACCCCCCTCGGGTGCCTCCCGACCTCGGGTGACCTTCCTGGGCACTGGCTATCTCGGCGCGACCTACGCCATCTGTTACGCCGAGCTCGGCTACGAGGTGCTCGGATTCGACGTCGACGCCGACAAGATCGCCAAGCTCAACGCCGGTGAGGTGCCGATCCACGAGCCCGGCCTGGACGAGCTGCTCCGGCGCAACCTGGCCGCCGGGCGGCTGCGGTTCAGCACCGACATCGCCGAGACCGCCGACTTCGGCGACGTGCACTTCATCTGCGTCGGCACCCCGCAGCGCGCCGACGGCATGGGCGCCGACCTGTCGTACGTCGAGGCGTCGGTCACCGGCCTGGCCCAGCACCTGACCCGCAAGGCGCTGATCGTGGGCAAGTCCACCGTCCCGGTCGGCACCGCCGAGTGGGTGGAGCAGCTCGTGGGCAAGCACGCCTCCATCGACCTGGGCGTCGAGGTGGCCTGGAGCCCCGAGTTCCTCCAGGAGGGCTTCGCCGTCGACGACGTGCTCCGGCCGAACCGGATCGTGGTCGGCGTCAAGAGCGACTGGGCCAACGGCATGCTCTACGCCGCGCACAAGGGCGTCTTCGACCTGGCCGCCACCGAGGACCGCGAGGTGCCCCTGGTGGTCACCGACTTCGCCACCGCCGAGCTGGTCAAGGTCGCCGCGAACGCCTTCCTGGCCACCAAGATCTCTTTCATCAACGCGATGGCCGAGGTCTGCGAGGCGGCCGGCGGCGACGTCACACAGCTCGCCAAGGCCATCGGGTACGACCCCCGCATCGGCAACCGCTTCCTGCAGTCCGGGCTCGGCTTCGGCGGCGCCTGCCTGCCGAAGGACATCCGCGCCTTCCAGGCCCGGGCCCAGGAGCTGGGCGCCGGTGAGGCGCTGCGCTTCCTGCACGAGGTCGACCTGATCAACCTGCGTCGCCGGACCCGGGTGCTCCAGCTCGCCGCCGACCTGCTCGGCCGCCGCTCCGGTCCGGCCGGCCCGGACCTGTCCGGCACCCGGATCGCCGTCCTCGGGGCGACCTTCAAACCCAACACCGACGACGTACGCGACGCGCCCGCGCTCGCCGTCGCCGCGCTGCTGCACAAGGCCGGCGCCGAGGTGCACGTCTTCGACCCGCAGGGCATGGAGAACGCCCGCCGGGCGGTGCCGGAGCTGATCTACGAGCCGGACGTCAACGCGGCGGTGACCGGTGTCGACCTGGTCTGCGTCCTCACCGAGTGGGCGGACTTCCGCAACGCCGACCCGAGCGCGCTGGGCGAACTGGTCACCGGGCGGCGCGTGGTGGATGCGCGCAACTGCCTCGACTCGGCACTGTGGACGCAGGCTGGGTGGGAGTATCGGGGGATGGGGCGGCCTTGATTTTGCTTTTCTGGGGTTGGGGTGGGGGTTTTCCGGGGGAGCCCACCCGCTCCGGGCGGTCAGGCTTGATCCCTGCGCGGGTGGGCTAGATCGGAAGAGCGACGTGGAGGGAAAG
>NZ_JBSFSO010000096.1:0-2374 GCF_053589795.1 Micromonospora sp. NPDC003241
CTGCACGCCGGCGACCAACTCCAACTCTTCAAGTACATCGTGAAGAACGAAGCCTGGGCCAACGGCAAGACCGCCACCTTCATGCCCAAGCCCCTCTTCGGTGACAACGGCTCCGGCATGCACACCCACCAGAGCCTCTGGCTCGGCGGCGAACCACTCTTCTACGACGAGACCGGCTACGCCGGCCTGTCCGACACCGCCCGCTGGTACATCGGCGGCCTCCTACACCACGCCCCGTCGCTGCTGGCCTTCACCAACCCCACCGTCAACTCCTACCGCCGGCTCGTGCCCGGCTACGAGGCGCCGGTCAACCTGGTCTACTCCCAACGCAACCGCTCCGCCTGCACCCGCATCCCCGTCACCGGCAGCAACCCCAAGGCCAAGCGCGTCGAATTCCGCGTCCCCGACCCGTCGGCCAACGTGTACCTCGCCTTCTCCGCGATGATGATGGCCGGACTCGACGGCATCAAGAGCAAGATCGAGCCACCCGCCCCGATCGACAAGGACCTCTACGACCTCCCGCCCGAGGAATGGGGCGACGTCAAGCAGGTCCCCGGCTCCCTACCCGCCGTCCTCGACTCCCTCGAAGCCGACCACGACTACCTCCTCGAAGGCGGCGTCTTCACCCCCGACCTCATCTCCACCTGGGTCGACTGGAAACGCGCCAACGAAGTCGACCCGGTACGCCTACGCCCGACCCCGCACGAATTCGCCATGTACTTCGACTGCTGACCTCCAGTCACACCGTCCTCGGGCCGGCTCCGCTCACGCGGAGCCGGCCCGACCGCGTTGCGGGCAACGGCATACCTTCGCGTCCGATATATTCACGGCGTGGACACTCCGTTACGTGAACCGACGTTCCTCATCCTCACCGCGCTGGCCCGAGAGCCGATGCACGGGTACGCGATCATCGGTGAGGTGGCCGCCCTCTCCGACGGACGGCTCTCGCTGCGCCCCGGCACCCTCTACGGCGCACTGGACCGGTTGACCGACGCCGGCCTGGTGGAACTCGACCGCGAGGAGACCGTCGATGGTCGACTGCGGCGCTACTACCGGCTCTCCCCCGCCGGAGGCAGCACGCTCGCCGCCGAGACCGAACGGCTGCGGCGCAACGTCGAGGCCGCCACCGCGCGGCTGCGTGCCCGCACGGCGCGACCGCTGGCCCCGCGTACCGCCGGAGGTCTGGCATGAGCCGGCTGGAATCTCGCTACCGGCACCTGCTGCGGGCCTACCCGGTGGACTACCGCCGCGAGCGGGGCGAGGAGATCGTCGGCACGTACCTCGACCTCGCCGAACCGGGACGGCGCTGGCCGTCCGTCGCGGACGCCGCCGACCTCGTGCGGGGTGGCCTCCGTCAGCGCCTCCGGGCCGCCGGGGCCGGCGACGTGGTCCCCGGCGTACGCCTCGCCGCCCTGCTCGCCATGGCCACCGCCGCCTTCCTCGCCGCCTTCTGGACGCTCGCCGAGATGCAACCACCACCGGCCGCGTGGGGTGTCCCGAGCTTCGGGCCGTTCGTCTCGGTCGGCATCGTCGCGTGGCTCGCCTGGCTGGTCGCCGCCTCGGTGCTGCTCGTCGCTCCGGGCCGACCCGCCCGGCTCGGGATCACCGTGGCGGTGCTGGCGACCACGGCGGTGCCGGTGGCGAGCCAGGTCGCCGACGTCGGTCGGCCACCGTTGTACGTGCTGGTTCCGCAGCTCGCCCTCGGGGTGCTGGCACTCGCGGCGGACACCCGGTCGCCGCTGCCGGTGCGGGCGCTGCCGACCGTGGCGGCGCTCGGCGGTGCCGCCACTGCCTCCGTCATGGTCGGACAGTCCTACTGGGGCTGGTACGGCTGGACGGCCGAACAACTCCTGCCGGCCACCGGCGGCGTGCTGCTGGCGGTCGCCGTGCTGCTCGCCGTCGGGCTGACCATGCGCCAGGACCGGCGAGGCCAGTGGGCGGTGGTGGCACTGCTCACCCCGATCGGCCTGCTCAACGTGCACATCCTGGCCAGCATGGTGGACGGTCTCGGCGGTGCGCCGCGCCCGACCCACCCGACCATGGTCGCCACGGCCCTGGTCGTCGGCCTCCTCGGACCGGCCCTGCTGCCGATCACGGTCGCCCTGCGCCGCCCTCGCACCCCCGCGCCTGCGGCGTCCTGCCCGACCTGCGGCGCCCACGGCTGACCCCTGCCCGCCTTCTCTGTCCGCACCCTCCGCCCTCTGCGCCCTCCGCCCCTGCGCCCGTGCGTGCCACGCAGGGCGGCGTTGGTGGCCGGGCTGGTTTGCCCCTGGGCGGAGATGGTGGCCCGCTGGTGGCCGGCCTGGGCCGCGCGGGGGCCGGGCCGGGCGTCCGGTTCCCGGCCTCGACCGATGCTCCGAATCGCCGCTCGTCC
>NZ_JBSFSO010000097.1:0-1790 GCF_053589795.1 Micromonospora sp. NPDC003241
CGGGCCAGCATGCCCATCGGCAACTTCCCCGGCAGCTTCGGCTCGAACTACACCACGATCATGACCGACACCACGAACAACCTCTTCGAAGGCGTGCAGGTCTACAAACTCGAAGGCGAGAGCCGATACCTCATGCTCGTCGAGGCCATCGGCTCCCAAGGACGCTACTTCCGCTCGTTCACCGCCACCAGCCTGGGCGGCACCTGGACCCCGCAGGCGGCCACCGAGAGCAACCCCTTCGCCGGTAAGGCCAACAGCGGCGCCACCTGGACCAACAACATCAGCCACGGCGAACTCATCCGCACCAACGCCGACCAGACCATGACCGTCAACGCCTGCAACCTGCAACTGCTCTACCAGGGACGTTCCCCCAACTCCGGCGGCGACTACGGCCTCCTGCCCTACCGCCCCGGAATCCTCACCCTGCAACGCTGATCCCTTTGCAGGTCCGGCTCGGGCACAGCCGGCGCGGGCGGGTCCGGTGCATACCGGACCCGCCCATCCCACACCCACCGCCACCACCAGGAGGTATCGACAGTGCGAGGACATGCGCCCCCTCCCCTGCCCTCGGGGATCACTGACGCTCACCGCGCGTCGCCCGGCTTTCGGGGACGACTGCTCAAGCTCGCCGCCGCCGGACTCGCCACCGCCGTCGGGTTGCTCACCATGACGTTGGCGACCGGGTCCGCGTCGGCCGCCGACAACCCGTACCAGCGGGGCCCGGACCCTACCCGGAACAGCGTCGCGGCCGAGAACGGCCCGTTCGCCAACACGTCGGTCAGCGTCCCGACCGGGAACGGCTTCAACGGCGGTCGGATCTACTACCCGACCGACACCAGTCAGGGCACCTTCGGGGCCATCGCGATCTCGCCGGGCTACACCGCTCTGTTCTCCGCCGAGCTGGCCTGGATGGGGCCGTGGCTGGCCTCGCACGGTTTCGTGGTGATCGGCATCGAGACCAACAGCCGCAACGACTTCGACACGGCTCGGGGCACCCAGTTGCTCGCCGCGTTGGACTACCTGACGCAGCAGAGTACGGTGCGCAACCGGGTCGACCCGAACCGGTTGGCCGTCGCGGGTCACTCGATGGGCGGCGGCGGGGCGCTGAGCGCCGCGATGCGGCGTCCGTCGTTGAAGGCGGTGGCCGGCATCACGCCGTACTCGCCGTCGTCGAACCTGGCCAACGACCGGGTGCCCACGATGATCATCTCCGGGCAGGCGGACACGGTGGTGACCCCGTCCTACGCCCTCGGCCTGTACAACAGCATTCCGGCCACGACGGAGAGCGTCTACCTGGAGGTCGCCGGTGGTGACCACGGATTCATGGTCGGCCGGTCGAACCCGGTGCTGATCCGGACCATGCTGCCGTTCCTGAAGACGTTCGTCGACAACGACGCCCGGTACACCCAGTTCCTCTGCCCGCTGGTGGACAACAGCGGCGTGGTGACCTACCGCAACACGTGCCCGTTGTTGCCGCCGCCGACCGGCACGCCGACGCCGACCCCCACCACCCCCGGGCCGACCACGCCGCCGCCGACCACGCCGCCGCCCGGCTCCGCCAGCGAGATCGTCGGTACGCAGTCCGGCCGGTGCGTTGACGTCCCCAACTCGTCACGCACCAACGGCACCCGCGTCCAGCTCTACGACTGCAACAAGCAGACGAACCAGACCTGGACCTACAACAGCTCCACCAAGCAACTCCGCGTCTACGGCGACATGTGCCTCGACGCCGCCGGCACCGCCAACAGCGCCGCCGTCCAGATCTACACCTGCCACAACCAGACCAACCA
>NZ_JBSFSO010000098.1:0-1754 GCF_053589795.1 Micromonospora sp. NPDC003241
GCCACCGACCTTGCCGCCGACCGCGGCGACCGCGCCGTCCCGGCAGCCCACGGAGAACAGATCGAGGTCAGGGCCTGGGAAAGAGGGTGATCGGCCAACATCTCGTCGATATCGGAGGCCGTCTGTTTGCGATGCAGCAGAACGGTTTTCAACGAGTCCTCGAGTTTCGGTAGCACGCTCTCCGTAGAGCGGGAGCCAGGAACGACGACGGTTTTCACGGGCAACGCGGCCGGGATTTCCTCGAACAACCGCGCCCATCCGGGGCGCTTGTTCGACCGCGATGGCGGTGAGTTTGCTTCGACCCGCCGCCCGGATGCCTTCCCGGGCCGCCGCAGCGAGAAAGAATCTCCAGCACGGTGAGCTGCGCGCCGGGGAGTAGTGCCGTGCGGGACGGTCCGGTGGGAAGGGTGGGCGTTCGGTAGGGGCCGGGGCGAACCTGCCCGGTGTGGTTGTGTGGTGAGAGGGCGATGCGGCGTGGTGGGTTGCATGGGGTCGAGGGAGGGGTCACGGTGGGGAGATGGATGTGTTGCCCGACGATCTGACCGCGCTGCTCACGGAGTTCGGGCGCCATCTGCGGTTGGGGCGGAATCGGTCGGCGCACACGGTGCGGGCCTACGTCGGGGATGTGCGCTCGCTGCTCGAGCATCTGTACGCGCGGTCGGCGGATTCCTCGGTGCGGGAACTGGATCTGCCGCTGTTGCGGTCGTGGTTGGCCGAGCTGGCGGCGGCGGGGGCGGCGCGCACGACATTGTCTCGGCGAGCATCTGCCGCAAGGACTTTCACCGCCTGGCTCACCGAGACGGGGCGCCTGACCATCGACCCGGGATTGCGGTTGCAGGCGCCGAAGGCGCACCGGGTGCTGCCTGCGGTGCTGGCGCAGGGGCAGGCCGCGCAGGCTATGGATGCCGCGGAATCGGGGGCGGCCCAGCAGGATCCGATGGCACTGCGGGATCGGCTGATCGTCGAACTGTTGTATGCCACCGGAATCCGCGTCAGTGAACTGTGTGGCCTCGACATCGACGACATCGATCGGGAGCGCGCACTCGTCCGTGTCCTCGGCAAGGGCAACAAGGAACGATCGGTACCCTTCGGCGGCCCCGCCGACACCGCGCTGAACGCCTGGCTCCGCGCGGGCCGCCCGTCCCTGGTCAACGAACATTCCGGCCGGGCACTGCTGCTCGGCCAGCGCGGCCGCCGCCTCGACCAGCGCCAAGCCCGCACCGTGGTGCACGAGGTCGTCTCGGCCATCCCCGGAGCGCCCGACCTGGGCCCGCACGGCCTGCGCCACACCGCCGCCACCCACCTGCTCGAAGGCGGCGCCGACCTGCGTGTCGTCCAGGAACTCCTCGGCCACGCCAGCATGGCCACCACCCAGCTCTACACCCACGTCTCGGTGGAACGCCTCAAACGAGTCCACGACCAGGCCCACCCCCGCGCCTGATCTCGCGGGCGATACGCCGCCGGTCCAGTGGTGAGTCCGGCATGGCCGAGGAACGGTGAGTGCGCCCGTGCGGACGATGTGGTCGGCGCGTTGCGGGGTGGGTAGGCGGTGAGACGGCAAGATGGGGGATCGGAGGTGGTCGGTGATGGCGTTGCCCGATGTCGGGGGTGAATCCGAGGACGGGGAGGAAGAACTCGACTATCGGTTCACACTGGCCAACGAGCGATCCGCTCACGACGGGTGATCCGGAGCTGGAGCGCGGCCAGCAGGATCGTGAAGATCGCCAGCGCCACGCCCATCGCGCAGGCGTAGC
>NZ_JBSFSO010000099.1:0-1590 GCF_053589795.1 Micromonospora sp. NPDC003241
TGCTCATCGCCGATTCGTACGGCCTGCGTAGCTCAGGCATCATCGGGCCCCGGGCAAACACGTCAGGAAGCTCTGCGAGCCGCCGCATCAGTTCGTCGTGTCGGGCCCGACTACCCGCTACCGCACCATCCACCGCCCTCTGCCACAGGTCGTCAAGGACACGCAGGGCCATGGCCGGAGCACGAACAACCGAAACCACTTTGAAAGGATTACGGACCGGCGAATACCTGCCCGGACTCTCGTGCTCGTGCAACCACAACGGCGGGCCGTCCACGCCGATCACCTCATCGGATTGGGCAAATCCCGACCAGTTCCGCTGAGGCTGGATGCGGACACCGAAAAGCTCGGTGAAGAGATCGATATGATCGTCAAAGTGCTCGTTAGGTGAGAGCCGCATCGCCGCTCGCAGGTCCGCACTCGTCCAACCGGCGAACAACCCCGGATACGCCTCCCGGTCCAGTAACCACATCAACGACGCCATCAAAGAATCAGGCCGATCCGCGTAGCTCTCAAACACCTCCTGCACGATCAGATGCTGAATAGCTCCCGTGGAGTCGATCACGAGGAGCCACAGCGATCCGTTGAACTCATGGAACTTCAATCCCAACGGGTGATAGAAATGACCGTGTGGGAGGACGGCCATCTGCCGGCCATGTGGCCCTGCACCGGTCTGGGTAATCTCCCACAGGTGCACCGTCTCCTCGGTAGCATAGGCGAGGATCAGATTGCCATCCGGCAGTTGCCCGAAAGCCATCGCACGGACCCCTGAGGGGTTGAGGGTAAGGTCACCTGCCGGTTGGGCCGTTGGCCTGCCGCCGGTCTCGGTGATTTTCCACAGGTGAAGCTTATCGTCGCCGCCAAAGGCGAGGATGAGATTACCACCCGGCAGCTGCCCGAAAGCCATCGCTCGGACCATGGTGGATTGGACGGCCAGTGGGGCTTCTAGCGGTTGTGCCGTCGGTCCATCTGGGGTCTCAGTGATTTCCCACAACCGGACCGTTATGTGATTCACGTAATCGTTGTCGAAAGTTCCAAACCCGGCTGGTCTCGGTGGCCCGACGGGTATCTCGGTTACCTCGGCGACGGCGAGGAGCAGGTTGCCACCCGGCAGCTGCCCGAACGCCAAATTCTTCACCTTCGAGTTGTGGGCGGGCAGTGGGGCTCCTGCCGGTTCTACCGTGGGCCCGTCGTCGGTCTCGGCAATTTCCCGCAAGTGGACCATCCCGGCTTTCTCGCCGACGGCGAGGAGCAGGTTGCCACCGGGCAGATGCCCGAGTGCAAGGCTCAGCGAGTTAATGGGAGAATCTAGCACCACAGGGGCATGAGCGTCGCCCATCAGCCACAAATGCACCTTGCCGGATGCCGGATAACTAGGATGCCAATTATCAAGGCTGGCCGCGACGAGGTAGCTTGCACCAAGCATCCCGAAAGCAGGATAGTCGATATAATAAAACTCATTAACTCCAACGGAGGCCCTTTCGGCGGGGCTGACCGCAAATGTTGGCCGTCCGGTTGGGTGGGTTTGTTGTTGGGTGAGGAGTTCGTGGTATCGGCCTTCGATAATTCGGGCGTCGCGCTCGTATGGAATGG
>NZ_JBSFSO010000100.1:0-1528 GCF_053589795.1 Micromonospora sp. NPDC003241
CCTCGGTGCCGTGCCTGGCGGCGGCCGGCATGCTGGTGACCCGGTTGACCCAGCTGATCGACCTGTGCCGGATGGCCGCGGCGCGCACCGGCGCCAAGGGCCCGCGGTTCGCGATTCCGGCCAAGGCGCTGGGCGCCGTGCTGCCGGTGGTCGAGCCGATCAGCAAGCGTCTCGGCTCCGACATCCTGTCCAAGGCGGCGCTCGGCGCGATCCTGTCGGCCCCGATCGTCGATCACGGCAAGGCCGAACGCGAGCTGGGCTACCACCCGCGCCCGACCGAGGAGACCGTCGCCGACCTGGTCGACTTCCTGCGCGCACCGCGCAGCGCGTAATCCGCGTGCCGGTCACCCCGGCGCCGTCACGGCCGCGCGGAGGATCTCCGCGGTGGCCTGCTGTCCGGCGGCGTTGGGGTGCACCGGGGTGGCGTTCGCCTGCGCTGGCAGCACGGGTTCGACCCAGCGGGTCGCGGGGTCCCGGCAGGCGTCGTGCCCGATGGCCGGGGTGTAGATGTCGACGTAGATCGCGCCGTTGGCCTCGGCCTGGCGCCGCAGCGCGGCATTGAGTTCTTGTTCGATGCCCCGCGCGTAGTCGACGTCGCCCGTACTCAGCGGCATCTGCGGGTAGCAGTGCCCCGCTTCCGGCAGCACCGCCGGGTAGCCGACGACATAGACCCGAGCGTGCGGTGCCAGCTCCCGGATCCGCCCGATCGCCACGCCCATCGCGGGCTCGCCCGCCGCGATGTCGTCGCTGAACCGCGAACCCTGGCTGTCGCGACACGGCGCCCCGACGGCACCGACGTTCCCCGCGTTCAGCGCCGAGCAGGTGAGCACCATGGTCTGGAACAGATTGCGGTCGTTGCCGCCCGCCTGATAGCTCACGACCCGCGTCCGCGCCGACAGCGCGTCGAATTGCGGTGGCTGATCGGCGTATTGGGCCGTGGTCATGTGCGCCGTCGCCGCCGAGGCGCAGCTGACATCGGTGAGTTCCCACCCGGTCGCCGCCGCCAGCCGGTGCGGATAGTTCTGCGCGGACCGCGTACACAGCGCCGGACTCCCCGGCACGGGATCGAGCAGACCCGGTGCGGCGGTATAGGAGTCACCGAGCGCGACATAGCTCACCGCGGGTGCCGAGCCGGCACCCGGAAACAGCAGGCCGAGCACGAGCTGAGCGACGACCGCACCGACCAACGGTCCTTCCATCGAACACTTCTCACCGAGTCACCCACATCGCGGATCGCCGGGCCGCACGGTCCGCCACCTGCGATTTTACGCCGGAACCGACCAACAGGACGGCCGCTGCCGACCGATCCGAACCGACCAGGCTTGACACCATCTCGAACACATGTTCGACTCAGGGCATGCGGTGGCAAGCGCAGGCACTCGATGCCGAGGACGGCGCCCTGCCCGGACTGACCCGGGCGGGGCTGGTGCGCACCGTCCGGACGCCCGAGTTCGACGGCCGCTCGCGGCGGGCCGGGAGCGGCTGGCGGAGTTGATGGCGCCCTTCTCCGCCGAGGTGGAGCACCATG
>NZ_JBSFSO010000101.1:0-1275 GCF_053589795.1 Micromonospora sp. NPDC003241
GGTCGGCGACCGAATCCAGCGACGCGCGGTTACCCGCGTAGGTGAGGGCGTCGAGGACGGTCACGTGCACATCCGGGCGCGTGGCCACGGTCTGCTGGACGAAATTCGCACCGATGAACCCGGCCCCGCCGGTTACGAGCACTCGCACCCGGCCAACGATACGTGCTCGCCGGCGCTCTTCAGGACAGGAGGTGGGCCGGAATGCGATGCTGTACAGCGTCCGACCTGTGACGTCCCAGATATATTCACTGTGACGTCCATCACTCTGGAGCGCCCCAGGTTACGACTTCGGGTCTGGTTTCCTGAGAAAAACCCCGGTCATCGCTCAGGTTTCGAGCACCGCACTGGTACTGGGGTATCAACGGTGAACGGAATTTGAATAGACGGTCACACCGGGTTCACCGCTCGTTAGCTGCGAGGGATTTTGATCAGCGGGTCCCCTCCGAACGCTCCAACATCGAGGTTCCACAAAATGCTGATGAGGAAATTCGCCGCCACCTCGGCGCTGCTGATCGCTGCCATGGGCGTCACCGCCGGCACCGTCAACGCCGCGCCGGTCGAAGAGGCCGCTCCGATCAACTACTCCGCCGAGGTCGTCGAAGACTCGAAGGCTGTCATCACCACCGATGCGGGCTCGCTCGTCGTCGAGGACGGCGCCTTCAAGGTCAAGGCCGCCAACGGCACCACCGTCGCGGGTACCCCGCTGACCTTCCGCCTCGACGAGTTCGAGCTGCCCATCGCGGCCGAGATCTCGGGCAACAAGGCCACCCTGAGCCCGGTCTACGACGCCTCCAAGGCCGTCTACAAGCCCGTCGCCCTGCCGTTCGAGAACCAGGCTCCCTGGAAGAACGAGTACGAGCGTGAGCAGGCCGCCTGGAGCCGCCTGACCCAGACCATCTCCATGGGCGCCACCATCGGCACCCTGGTCGGTGGCCTCGGCGGCGCTGCCGTCGGTTGCATCGCGGGTGCCGGTGCCGGCCTCGTCGCGACCGGTGTCCTGCTGGCGCTGTTCGGCGCGGGCCCGATCGCGGGCTGCGTCGTCGGCGCCACCACCATCGGTGCGCTGGGCGTCATCGCCGGCCAGATCTTCGTGACCGCCCCGGTCGCGATCGGTGCCGCGATCCAGTACTTCATCACCATCACCCAGCCGTACCCCACCCCGGCTCCCTCGCCGGCCAAGTAATTCGGCCAGCACCCCATCAGCAAGGGGCCGTCGGGTACGCCGGCCTGGCGGTCGCCACCGTGGTGACCCTCGGCGCCGGGCCGGTGTTGATC
>NZ_JBSFSO010000102.1:0-1232 GCF_053589795.1 Micromonospora sp. NPDC003241
ATACCCCCCCAAACCCCCAAACCCCGAAAATATATTCTGTGACTGTATTACACCCTGTGACCTCCGGATCTGGTAGATTTGTTGTCGCTCCAGCGACAACAAATCTACCCACCCTGTCGCTCTTGCGCCGCCGTCCGGCGGGCGGGCGGGGCGCACAGCGACGGGCCCGGCCGCCGAGGTGGCGGCCGGGCCCGTCGCGTACGGCTCTAGAGAGTGCTGCCGTTGGTGCCGGTCGACTTGCTGCGGGGGGTGGCCGACGTCGAGCTGGTCGCGCTCGACGAGCTGCTGCCCGCCGTCGCCGGAGTGCCGGCGTAGGTGTCGTCCGCCGGGGTCAGCCCGTGCTTGCCGTTGCTGTGCAGCTTCTCGCCCAGCTTGGAGTGCTCGAGCTTGTCCTTGCCCTCCTGGTAGAGGCGGTTGGCCTGGGCCTGCGCGACCCCGGCTGCCTCCTGGACCGTCGGGTGGTCGAGGACCTTGCGGCCCTGGACCATCAGCTCCTCGTACTTCTCACGGCCGGCACGGGCGCCCAGGACGAACCCCGCAGCCAGCCCGCCAAGGAACATGATCTTTCCGCGCATGGCGGCTCCTTTCGTACCTGGCGCACTGTCTTCCGTGCCCGAAGTCCGGGCGGCGGTCGATCAAACTCGCGCCTACGTCATGTCGTCGGCAGTTATCTACCCATCCTCCTCTCCGCTCATACCTCCTTGGGCCGCGATGACGATTTATCCGCTTGCGTCCGGTTAGCTGCCTGTCCGGCCGAAGGGTAACCCCCTAGCCCACGACCCCCCGGAATCCTGTACTCTTGTGCCGGTCGCGCGGCGCGGAGTGATCCGCACCGAGCGGTGGCACGGTCCCCCGTAGCTCAATTGGCAGAGCAGCCGGCTGTTAACCGGCAGGTTTTTGGTTCGAGTCCAAACGGGGGAGCTTTCCTTCTCGTCCCGACGCCCACCGGAACCCGGTGGGCGTTCGTCGTATCCGGCCCCGGCCGACCTGAGCCCGCCCCACCCCGAGCCCCGGGACCGGCCCACCGAGCCCGGCCCACCGAGCCCGGCCCACCGAGCCCGGCCCGCCGAGCCCGGCCCGCCCCGGGACCGGCTGACCCCGGGACCGGCTGACCCCGGGACCGGCTGACCCCGGGACCGGCTGACCCCGGGACCGGCTGACCCCGGGACCGGCTGACAGATCGAAATAGCACACGTCTGAACTAGAGTGACTGACTAGTTGTTGGGGTTTGG
>NZ_JBSFSO010000103.1:0-1219 GCF_053589795.1 Micromonospora sp. NPDC003241
TGGAGGGCGTCCGCCAGCAGGTGGAGGAGATCATCGGCCAGGGTCAGCAGGCGCCGAGCGGGCACATCCCGTTCACGCCGCGGGCCAAGAAGGTGCTGGAGCTGTCGCTGCGCGAGGCTCTGCAGCTCGGCCACAACTACATCGGTACGGAGCACATTCTGCTCGGTCTCATCCGCGAGGGCGAGGGCGTGGCTGCGCAGGTGCTGGTGAAGCTGGGTGCCGACCTGAACCGGGTCCGCCAGCAGGTGATCCAGCTGCTCTCCGGTTACCAGGGCAAGGAGCCGGCCGCCGCTGGCACCGCCCCGGGCGAGGCGGCCCCGTCGACCAGTCTGGTGCTCGACCAGTTCGGGCGGAACCTGACCCAGGCGGCTCGGGAGGGCAAGCTCGACCCGGTGATCGGTCGGGAGAAGGAGATCGAGCGGGTGATGCAGGTGCTCTCCCGCCGGACCAAGAACAACCCGGTCCTGATCGGTGAGCCCGGCGTCGGTAAGACCGCCGTGGTGGAGGGCTTGTCCCAGAAGATCATCAAGGGCGAGGTGCCCGAGACGCTCAAGGACAAGCAGCTCTACACGCTCGACCTGGGTGCGCTGGTGGCGGGTTCCCGCTACCGGGGTGACTTCGAGGAGCGCCTGAAGAAGGTGCTCAAGGAGATCCGCACCCGGGGCGACATCATCCTGTTCATCGACGAGATCCACACGCTGGTCGGTGCGGGCGCCGCCGAGGGCGCGATCGACGCGGCGAGCATCCTCAAGCCGATGCTGGCCCGTGGTGAGCTGCAGACCATCGGCGCGACCACGCTGGACGAGTACCGCAAGCACCTGGAGAAGGACGCCGCGTTGGAGCGTCGTTTCCAGCCGATCCAGGTGGGTGAGCCGTCGCTGGCTCACACCATCGAGATCCTCAAGGGCCTGCGGGACCGTTACGAGGCCCACCACCGCGTGAGCATCACGGATGCGGCGCTGGTGGCGGCGGCGACCCTGGCCGACCGGTACATCTCCGACCGGTTCCTGCCGGACAAGGCGATCGACCTGATCGACGAGGCCGGTGCCCGGATGCGGATCCGCCGGATGACCGCGCCGCCGGACCTGCGTGACTTCGACGAGCGCATCGCCCAGGTGCGCCGCGACAAGGAGTCCGCGATCGACGCGCAGGACTTCGAGCGCGCCGCTCAGCTCCGCGACAAGGAGAAGCAGCTGCTGGGCCAGAAGGCGCAGCGGGA
>NZ_JBSFSO010000104.1:0-1179 GCF_053589795.1 Micromonospora sp. NPDC003241
GTCGTGAAGCGGTCGGTATCGGGTGATGTGTTCGAGCAGATCGCCGCCGAGGTGCTGGGCGGGGAGCTGGCGGCGGGGAGCACCCTGCCGAGCGAGCGCCAGCTGGCGGAGGCGCTGGGAGTGTCGCGGCCCGCCGTGCGGGAGGCGTTGCAGCGGCTGGCGGCCGCGGGGCTGGTGTCGGTGCGGCAGGGGGAAGCCACCACCGTGCTCGACTATCGACGCAGCGCCGGACTGGAAGTGCTGCCCCGGCTACTGCTGCGGGGCGACACCATCGATCCCGCCGTGGCGCGCAGCATTCTCGAGGCGCGGCTGCACAACGGCCCCAAGATCGCGGAGCTCGCGGCCGCCCGAGTCCGGCGGGTCCGCTCGGGCGGCGGTGATTCCGCGACCGCGCCCGGCGCACTCGTGACCGAGCTGGATCTGCTCCACGACACCGTGGACGCCCTGCTCGCGGAGGCGGACCCGCTCACCCAGCAGCGCATCGCCCTCGAATTCTGGGACCACGTCCTCGAGCTGGCCGATTCGATCGCGTTCCGGCTGATGTACTCCATGCTTCGCGCCGCCTACGAACCAGCGCTGGCGGCGCTCGCGCCGATCATGTCCGCCGAGGTGGGCAATGGTGGCGCGTATCGAGACCTGGCCGCCGCGATCACCGCGGGCGAGCCGGAACGGGCCGCCGAGTCCGCGCGAGCACTGCTCGGGCCGGCGACCACCGCTCTCATCCACGCCCTCGACGGGGCGTGATCCACCCGAGGAATCGCCATGAAGAATGACCGTCCGACAACGACGTCGCACGACACCACCGCGGCCGATCGGGGCCGCCCCACCGGATCCGGCGCGGCCCGCTCGCTCCGCCGCGGCGCCTCGCTGGGCGAGATGGCCCGCGAGTTCGTCCGGCATCCCTCGCCCTGGATGATCGCCACCGTCTTCGTCGCCGTCCTGGTGGCGCGCATCGCCGTCGGCGACTGGCAGTTCACCGACGCGCTCGTCCCGCTGATCGTCATCGGCACGTTCCCGCTGACGGAGTGGATCATCCACGTGACGGTGCTGCACTGGCGCCCGCGGCACCTCGGCCCGCTGACCATCGACAGCGAACTGGCCAGCAAACACCGTGCGCACCACACAGATCCGCGCGATATCCCGCTGGTGTTCATCCCACCCAAATCGCTGGCGTTCACC
>NZ_JBSFSO010000105.1:0-1167 GCF_053589795.1 Micromonospora sp. NPDC003241
TGTGGGTCGACATGGCGCACTTCGCCGGTCTGGTCGCCGCCGGTCTGCACCCCTCGCCGGTGCCGTATGCCGACGTGGTGTCCTCCACCGTGCACAAGACCCTCGGTGGCCCCCGCTCGGGTCTGATCCTGGCCAAGCAGGAATTCGCCAAGAAGCTGAACTCGGCGGTGTTCCCGGGTCAGCAGGGTGGCCCGCTGATGCATGTGATCGCCGCCAAGGCCGCCGCGTTCAAGATCGCCGCGACGGAGGAGTTCAAGGACCGTCAGGTGCGCACCCTGTCGGGCTCCCGCATCCTGGCCGAGCGCCTGACCGGCGCCGACGTCAAGGACAAGGGCGTCTCGGTGCTCACCGGCGGTACCGATGTGCACCTGGTCCTGGTCGACCTGCGCAACTCCGAGCTCGACGGCCAGCAGGCCGAGGACCTCCTGCACGAGGTCGGTATCACGGTCAACCGCAACGCGGTCCCGTTCGACCCGCGCCCGCCGATGGTCACCTCCGGCCTGCGTATCGGCACCGCCGCCCTGGCCACGCGTGGCTTCGGCGACGCCGAGTTCACCGAGGTCGCCGACATCATCGCCGCCGCCCTGGCGGGCACCTCCGACACCGAGTCGCTGCGCGCCCGCGTCGCCAAGCTGGCCCAGAGCGTCCCGCTCTACCAGGGCCTGGAGGACTGGCGCCTGCTCGGCTGAGCCGATACCGACGAAACGCCCTCGGCGACCGGACTTCTCGGTTGCCGAGGGCGTTCGCCGTATTCAGGACCCGGTCGCGCGATCTTTCACATCGCGACGGCGCACGGCCGGAAGCAAGTAGCGCTCCGGGCGTTCGGGAACGGTGCTGTTGCCGAGGGCGAGCACCGGCATGATCACGCCGACCAGCCACACCGCCAGGAGCCACCGCAGCCGGGGATAGCGGCCCGTGTCGCGGTCGATGACGACGAGCCCGAACACGGCCTTGCCCAGGGTGGTGTGGGTGACCGCCTGGATCAGCACCCGATCGACGAACGAGGCGAGCAGGAAGAAGCCGACCACCATCGCCCAGTCGATCCGCAGGTTGCCCCAATCCTGCTGCTCCACCGCCTGTTCGCTCGCCGGATTCGCCAGCACACCGATCCCGACGCCGATCGCGACGTGCACGGTGACATCGAGAATGTAGGCGAGCGTGCGACGG
>NZ_JBSFSO010000106.1:0-1155 GCF_053589795.1 Micromonospora sp. NPDC003241
GCCACTGGCGCTGGAAGCGCTCATCGCGTTCTTCATGGAGTCGACGTTCATCGGCCTGTGGATCTTCGGCTGGACCCGGCTCCCGAAACTGGTGCACCTGGCCACGATCTGGATCGTCGCGTTCGGCGTGAACGCCTCCGCCTACTTCATCGTCGCCGCGAACTCGTTCATGCAGCACCCGGTCGGCGCGCACTACAACCCCGAGACCGGACGCGCCGAGCTGGAGAGCATCTGGGCGCTGCTCACCAACAACACGACGCTGGCCGCGTTCCCGCACGTCGTCGCGGGCGCGTTCCTCACCGCGGGTACCTTCGTCGCCGGTATCGCCGGCTGGTGGATGGTGCGCAACGCGCGCAGCGGCGACCCGGCGAAACTCGACGAGGCGCGCACGATGTGGCGCCCGGTCGGGCGGGCCTCGCTGGTGGTGGTCGCGCTGGCCGGCGTCGCGGTGATCTTCACCGGCGACATCCAGGGCAAGCTGATGTTCGAACAGCAGCCGATGAAGATGGCCTCGGCGGAATCGCTGTGCCACACCCAGACCGACCCCGACTTCTCCATCCTGACCGTCGGCACGCACAACAACTGCGACAGCGTCACCCACGTGCTCGAGGTGCCCTACGTGCTGCCGTACCTGGCCGAGGGCCAGTTCACCGGCGTCACCCTCGACGGCGTCGTCGACCTGCAGCAGACCTACACCGTCAAGTACGGCCCCGGCGACTACCGGCCGAACCTGTTCGTCACCTACTGGTCCTTCCGCGCGATGATCGGCCTGGCCGCCGGTTCGGTGCTGCTGCTGCTCGTCGGCTTCTGGGTGACCCGCGGCGGCCGCGTCCCCGACCAGCGCTGGTTCTCCTGGCTCTGCCTGATCGCGATCCCCACGCCCTTCCTGGCCAACAGCGCGGGCTGGGTGTTCACCGAGATGGGGCGTCAGCCGTGGGCGGTGGTGCCCAACCCGACCGGCGACCCGAACATCCGGATGACGGTGCAGCAGGCCGTCTCCGACCACGCGCCGGCGACGGTGGTGTTCTCGCTGATCGTGTTCACCCTGCTCTACGGCGTGCTGGCGGTGGTGTGGTTCTACCTCATCCGCCGGTACACGATCGCCGGGCCGGACGCGCCGACGCCGCAGGCCCCGGACGACGGGCCCGACGGCCC
>NZ_JBSFSO010000107.1:0-1146 GCF_053589795.1 Micromonospora sp. NPDC003241
CTTCCGATATGATGTACCGTATCGAACGGGGCCCCCCGCCCGGCGCCGGCGGCCAGGCCACCGACCACGGCCGAGGCGCTGGAGCCGAGGCCGCGCGAGTGCGGAATCACGTTGCGGCACACCACGTCGAGACCGTCGGCCCAGACGCCGAGCGATTCCAGCCCGCGCTCGATCGCCCGCACCACCAGATGCGTTGGGCCCCACGGCACGTCGTCGGCGCCCTCACCCTCGACCCGGATCTCGAGACCCGATTCGGTGGTTCGCACCACGATCTCGTCGTAGAGACCCAATGCCATTCCCAGGCAATCGAATCCGGGACCGAGGTTGGCCGTGGACGCGGGAACGCGCACCGTCACCTCGAGACCGGCGGGCGGGGTGGCCGTCATCAGCCTGCTCTCGCGTGCGCTCAACTCAGGCCAGCTCGAGTTCGTGGGCGATCGCCACCGGGTCGACAGCGATCGGCTTGACCTCGGGCATACCCGCCAACGCGTTGTCGGGGTCCTTCAGACCGTTACCGGTCACCGTGCAGACCACCGTCAGACCCGAATCCAGCCAGCCCTCCGCGCGAGCGGCCAGCAGACCTGCCACACTCGCGGCCGATGCCGGCTCGACGAACACACCCTCGGTCGCGGCGACCAGGCGGTACGCGGCCAGGATCTCCTCGTCGGTGGCCGCGCGGAACGCGCCACCGGACTGCTCCTTGGCCTCCATCGCCCCGTTCCACGACGCCGGAGCACCGATCCGGATGGCGGTGGCCACGGTCTCCGGGTCCTTCACCGGCGCGCCGTTGACCAGCGGCGCCGCACCCGCGGCCTGCACACCCAGCATGCGCGGCAGCACCGAGGTGACACCGTCGGCGTGGTACTCGCGGTATCCACGCCAGTAGGCGGTGATGTTGCCCGCGTTGCCCACCGGCAGCACGTGCACATCGGGCGCCTTGCCCAGCACATCGCAGATCTCGAACGAGGCGGTCTTCTGGCCCTCGATGCGGGCCGGGTTCACCGAGTTCACCAGGCCGACCTCGGGGAAATCCGAGGTGACCTTGCGGGCCAGCTCGAGACAGACACCCGGTCACCCGGCCCGACGCCGAGCGCGACCAGGCCGGCGGCCAGCCGGTCGGCGCGGGTGTCCAGCTCGCGGTAGGTG
>NZ_JBSFSO010000108.1:0-1130 GCF_053589795.1 Micromonospora sp. NPDC003241
CGGGATGGTCCACTTGCGGGAAATTGCCGAGACCGACGACGGGCCCACGGTAGAACCGGCAGGAGCCCCACTGCCCGCCCACAACTCGAAGGTGATGAAGGTGGCGTTCGGGCAGCTGCCGGGTGGCAACCTGCTCCTCGCCGTCGCCGAGGTAACCGAGATACCCGTCGGGCCACCGAGACCAGCCGGGTTTGGATATTTCGTCAACGATTACGTGGATCACATGACGGTCCGGTTGTGGGAAATCACCGAGACCCCAGATGGACCGACGGCACAACCGCTAGAAGCCCCACTGGCCGTCCAATCCACCACGGTCCGAGCGATGGCTTTCGGGCAGCTGCCGGATGGTAATCTCATCCTCGCCTTTGGCGGCGACGATAAGCTTCACCTATGGAAAATCACCGAGACCGGCGGCAGGCCAACGGCACAACCGGCAGGTGACCTTACCCCCGACGCTTCATGGTACCTTAAATTCGGCACTTCATGGTTAGGTGCGATGGCTTTCGGGCAACTGCCGGACGGCAATCTGATCCTCGCCTATACTACCGAGGAGACGGTGCACCTGCGGGAGATTACCCAGACCGGTGCAGGGCCACATGGCCGGCAGGTGGCCACCCTCCCACGCTTCCAAAGCCGCCCGGTGGGATTGCAGTTCGATGAGTTCGACGGGAAGCTGTCGCTCCTCGTGATCGAGTCCAGGGGAGAAGTTCAGCGGCTGTTGGTGCGGGAGGTGTTTGAGAGCTACGCGGATCGGCCTGATTCATTGATGGCGTCGTTGATTTGGTTACTGGACCGGGAGGCGTATCCGGGGTTGTTCGCCGGTTGGACGAGTGCGGACCTACGAGCCGCGATGGGGGTCTCACCTAACAAGAAATTTGACGATCTTATCGATCTCTTCACCAAGCTTTTCGGTGTCCGCGTCCAGATTGTTGAATCGGACTTCCCGTTCACCCGCGGCTCCAGCGTGGACGGCCCGCTGTTGCGGTTGCAGAAGCACGAGAGTCCGGGCAGGTATTCGCCGGTCCGTGATCTTTCCAAAGTGGTTTCGGTTGTTCGTGCTCCGGCCATGGCCCTGCGTGTCCTTGACGACCTGTGGCAGAGGGCGGTGGATGGTGCGGTAGCGGGTAGTC
>NZ_JBSFSO010000109.1:0-1123 GCF_053589795.1 Micromonospora sp. NPDC003241
CGCGACGAACGGGCTGGCCAGGATCAGCCCGCGATTGCCACGGAGCGCGGTGGCCCACACGAGGGCCTTCCATGGGAGGCGGGCCGACGCGTCGACGATGCCGGGCAGGTCGAACCGGCCGAGCTTGCGCATCCAGGCGGGCAGCGTGGAGATCGTCGCCAGTGACAGCACCCGGCCGCCGACGGCGAACGTCATGCCCTTGTCCGCCGACGGCCACAGCAGGAAATGCATGGCCCGCACGGCCCGTTCGCTGACGCACAACTGCGGCCGGACCCGCGCGAAGTAGGCGCGCACCTCGTCGCGATTGCGCGGCACATCCTCGGGTTTGCAGGTCTGGAGCTCGGCGGCGATCACGCACTCGGCCCAGTACCGGTCCTCCTCGGCGGGGCTCAGCGGGCCGGGGCCGAACATCTCGTAGGCCTTGAGGACCGAATGCCAGCCGGTGACGTGGATCCACAGCTGCGAGTCGGGATTGTTGGCGCTGTAGCGCTTGCCGCTGATCGGTTCGATGCCCGTCATCGGCGCGTGCACCTTCATCAGGTGCTCGGCGGCCTGGATGGCGGTGCGGCCGTCGCCGAGCGCGACCAGCAGGAAGTAGGACAGCGTGTGGTCCAGGCGGGTGGCGGGATTGTCGTAGATCCCGTGCGAATCGGCCACCGCGGCGGTGAGGAACGGATCGAAGTGCTCGAGCGTCACCGCGCGCTGGAAGCCGATCAGCGCGGTCGGCGCCGCCCACACCTTCCAGGTTCCGGTCAAGTGCTGCAGCGGGATTCGCGCGGACCGCCGGTCTACCAGCTCGGCGAAGCGGGCGGCTTCGGCGGGCTCGATCATCGGGTGCAGCGCCAGCCGCATCCGGTCGACCCCGAGCACGTGCGCGGCCAGGTTCTCCGCATCCGGCAGAGGCGAGGCCACGTCCGCCGCGGCCAGCCGCCCGGCGGCCTCGACGATCAGCGGACGCAGCCGGACCCGTTCGGTCACCGCGTGGTCCGGCATGCGCGAGCGTCCTGTGTGGTGACGCGGGTTGCCCGAGCCGGGCGCTGAGCGCTCATGCCGGTTATTCGGCGGCCATGCGGGCGTCGCGGTCGGCCTTGCCGAGCGCGTCGAGCAGCGCGTCCATGTCACC
>NZ_JBSFSO010000110.1:0-1085 GCF_053589795.1 Micromonospora sp. NPDC003241
CCGCGGCCGACCGGCTGCTGGGCCGCCTGATCAAGGTGACCCCGTCGTCGAAGGTCGTCGGTGACCTGGCGCTGGCGCTGGTCGGCACCGGCGTCGACATCGAGGACTTCGCCGCCGATCCGGGCCGCTACGACATCCCCGACTCGGTGATCGGCTTCCTGCGCGGTGAGCTGGGCGAGCCCGCCGGTGGCTGGCCCGAGCCGTTCCGCAGCAAGGCGCTGGCCGGGCGCAGCGAGCCCAAGCCGGAGACCCCGCTGACCGCGGCCGACCAGGCCGGTCTCGACGGCACCTCGGCCGAGCGCCGCCACACCCTCAACCGCCTGCTGTTCCCCGGCCCGACCGCGGAGTTCCAGGCGCACCGGGAGAAGTACGGCGACACCACCGGCCTGTCGGAGAACCAGTTCTTCTACGGTCTGCGCCGCGGCGAGGAGCACCGGGTGCAGCTGGAGAAGGGCGTCACGCTGCTCATCGGGCTCGAGGCGATCTCCGAGCCGGACGAGAAGGGTATGCGCACGGTCATGTGCATCATGAACGGGCAGCTGCGCCCGATCGCGGTGCGGGACCGCTCGATCGCGTCGGAGGTGCCCGCCGCGGAGAAGGCCGACAAGAACAACCCCGGCCACATCGCGGCGCCGTTCGCCGGTGTCGTCACGCTGGCGGTGTCGGAGGGCGACGAGATCCACGCGGGCGACACCGTCGGCACCATCGAGGCGATGAAGATGGAGGCGGCCATCACCGCGCCGCGCGCCGGCATCGTCGGCCGGATCGCGACCGCCAAGGTGCAGCAGGTCGAGGGCGGCGATCTGCTGGTGGAACTGGCAGCGCGCGAGTCGGAATGACGCGCATCGTCGCGGGTACGGCGGGCGGGCGGCGGCTGAAGGTGCCGCCCGCCGGTACCCGGCCCACCTCGGACCGGGTGCGCGAGGCGCTGTTCAGCGCGATCGACGCGCGCCTGGACCTGGACGGCGCGCGGGTCGTCGACCTGTACGCCGGTTCGGGCGCGCTCGGCCTGGAAGCGCTCTCGCGCGGGGCGGCGCACGCCCTGCTCGTCGAGGCCGACCGCAAGGCGGCCGCGGTCGTGCGCG
>NZ_JBSFSO010000111.1:0-1062 GCF_053589795.1 Micromonospora sp. NPDC003241
GTTGCGTCGACTCAAGACGGACGCGTCGATCATCTCGGACCTGCCGGAGAAGCTGGAGATGGAGGTCGTCTGCAACCTCACCGCCGATTCCGGTCGCGGCGTCCCAGAACCGCAGGGTGCGATCCTTGCTGCCGGAGACGATGATCCGGCCGTCGGCGGTTACCGCGACCCCGCCGATTAGGTTCGAGTGGCCCTGCATCGCCGTGCCGATCGGCGTCCCGGTGGGAATACTCCAGCGGCGCAACGCTTTCGATCCGCCGACGACGGCGAAATCGCCGACAGGGCTGACCGTCAGGCTGCCCGACACGTCAGGCCCGGTCACCGGTGAGCTGAGCTGTTCGTAGTTCCGGGCGTCCCACATGCGCACCGAGAACTGGCTCAGAGAGACGATCGTGGCGCCGTCCCCGCTGAATCCGACGGAGGTCACCTCGGATTCGTGCCCGGTCAGTCCAGCCAGATGGCCGCCGGTGGCCGTGTCCCACAGGTGGACGAGCTTGTCCGCACCACCCGCCGCGACGACCCTTCCGTCCGGGCTGAACACCGGACTCATGATCCCACCTGCGCTGCCTGGCAACGGCACACCGTCGGCGCCGCCGCCAGCCAGGTCCCACAGCCGGACCGCACCGTCCCCGCTCTCGGAGATCAGCCGTCCGCCGTCCGGGCTGAAGGCGAGCGCACGGATCCGGGCCCTGTGCCCGCTCAGCGTTCGATCCCGTGCACCGGACGCCGCGTCCCAGACGACGACGGTCCGGTCGGTGCCCCCGGAGGCGATCCAGCGGCCGTCGGCACTGACCGCGGTGACCTCGACCGGACCGGTGTGCCCACGCATCGGCGTGCCGACGGGCCGCCCGGTGTCGGTCTCGAACTGCCAGAGCGAACCATCGCGGTAGCCCGCAACCATTCGGCGGCTGTCCGGCGCGAAGGCCACACTCGACGGAACCGGAAGGCCGGCACCGATATTCGGTCCCGTGATGCGGTGACCGCCGGAAGCGTGGGTGTCGGTGTGCCAGATCCGTACCGTTCCGTCGAGGCTGCTCGAGACCAGCCGAGCGTCGTCACGGC
>NZ_JBSFSO010000112.1:0-1044 GCF_053589795.1 Micromonospora sp. NPDC003241
TTCACATAATCCCAGCAACACACCACCGCGACGGACGGCCGGTGCCGCCGCGGTGACCTAAGCTCCGATCCCATGCCGATGGGGAGCAGCGAGTCGACCACCGTCCTGGTGCTCGGCGCGGGACCGGCGGGGCTCGTCCTCGGCAATATTCTGCGCGCGGCCGGGATCGAGGTGCTGATCCTGGAACGGCGCGACCGCGCGCACATCGAGCAGCGCGCCCGCGCCGGTTTCCTCGCCCCCGCCAGTGTCGCGGTGCTGGCCGAGCACGGACTCGACACCGGCTTGCACACCGGCGGGCACACCCACCAGACCTGCGAGTTCCGCAGCGCGGGCGGCCGGATCGAGCTGTCCTACGGCGGACTCGGGCGGGGCGAGGCGCACACCGTCTACCCGCAACAGCGGCTGGTGACCGATCTGGTCGCCGAATACCTGCGCCGCGGCGGCGAGCTGCGGTGCGCGACCACCGCCGAGCAGATCGGTGACGAGCACGGCGACCGGCCGTGGGTGCTCGCCCGCACCGCCGACGGTGAAACCTCCCGGATCACCGCCCGCTACCTCGTCGGCTGCGACGGCGCGCAGGGCGCGGCCCGTCAGACCGTGCGGGGCCCGCGATCCACCCACGACTACGCCATCACCTGGCTCGCGCTGCTGGCCCAGGCCCCGCCGACGACCGACACCGTCGCCTACGGCGTCCACCCCGACGGTTTCGCGGGCCAGATGCCGCGCAGCCCCGAGGTGACCCGCTACTACCTGCAGTGCGCCGGCGAGGACGCCCTGCGCTGGAGCGAGGACCGGGTCTGGAGCGCGCTGTCCGACCGGCTGCGCGCCGACCGGTACGGGCCGCTGCGGACGGGCCCGATCATCGAGCGCGGACTGGTCCGGTTGCGGTCGGAGATCCTCGACCCGATCCAGCAGGGCCGGCTGTTCCTCGCCGGCGACGCGGCCTCCACGATCAGCCCGTCCGCGGCCAAGGGCGCCAATCTGGCCATCCTCACCGCGCGGTCGCTCGCGGCGGCGCTGATCGCCGCGATCGCGGACGGCGAC
>NZ_JBSFSO010000113.1:0-1036 GCF_053589795.1 Micromonospora sp. NPDC003241
GAGTTGTGCTCTTCCTATCTGGAGCGGTGGCGGTGGATTCGGGGGTGCGCCGCGCCCGTCGACGACCGAGGGCGACGCCCGCCATCGCGGGCAGGAACACCAGCAGCAGGATGAACGACGCCGCCGAGGTCAGTTCGAACAGCGCACCGGCTTCGCCGAGTTCGATGCCGGGCACCTGATCGAGGACCAGGCACACGGCCCCGCTCGCGAGGCCGGCGACGGCCCCGGCCGCCAGCCAGCGCACGGTGAGATCGGTGGCGGCGCCCGCCTGGCCGTCGCGCATTCCCCAGGCGACCACGACACCCACGATCACGGCGAGGCAGGCCACCCGCCAGATCGTGCCGTAGGTCGGCGCGAACGCCATCGCGACGGCGAGCAGCAACCGTAAGCCGACGACCAGCGCGCCCAGGACAGTGGCTCGTAACACCCAAGCGGTCATGAGCAACACCTTAACCGGAAAAAACTAGAACAGGTATCAATTCCACCGGATCGGGCGATTCCCGGAGACGCCGGGACGGTCAGTTCGACGGCACCCAGAGGTCGAACCTGCCGCTACCGTCGGTCCGCGCTTCACAACGCGCCCGATCGCTCCACAGCGGCGCGTCCTTCAGACAACTCGCCAGCGAGACGTTCGATGCCGACGCCACGCAGGTGAACCCCCAGGACGGTTGCGGCGAGGCACAACCCCCTTGCGCCGAGGCGGGACCCCCGACAACGATCGCCGAGGCGACAACCGACAGCACCATGACCACGATTCGACCGAACACAGCCAATCCCTCCCCTAGATTGCGTTGGGCACCAGGGTAATACGACGCTCAGGCCGACGGAAGGGTCTCGTCGAGCGCGGCCGCCATCGCGGCGCGCGGTGCGGGCTGCCCGGTGAACAGCTCGACCTGACCGTAGGCCTGGTTGAGCAGCATCTGCAGACCGCTGACGACGGTGTGCCCGGCCGCGGCCACCGCCGCGGCCAGCGGGGTCGGCCACGGGTTGTAGATCGCGTCGAGCACCACCGGGGCCGCCGCCACCCGGTCCGCGA
>NZ_JBSFSO010000114.1:0-1027 GCF_053589795.1 Micromonospora sp. NPDC003241
GAGCCCTCGGCCAGGGTGTTCGGTCGTGACACACAAAAACCCGCCGGCCGAGGGCTCGCCGCTTGTCTACCAGTCCCGTCTACCGCTGTCCACGAAGACACTGACCACGGTCACCACCGCGATCCGCCGTCACCGGACCCAGGTGCGCTCACGATGGCGGAAGCTACCCGACCACACCGCAGCAGCGATCGTCCTCGCGGTGCTGCGTCACGACCAACGCCCAGCCGACCTGGCCGCCGCCAACGGCATCTCCGCCAACACCGTCCGCCGCTGGGTCAACCAGGTGATCACCACCCTCGCCGCCCAGATGCCCCGACTGTCCCGGATCCTGCGCCGCGCCCGCCACCACACACAGGTGGTCCTGCTCGACGGCACCCTGATCCCCATCCAACGCCCCCGCGACCGACGCCGCCGCTACGCCCACTACAACGGCAAACACAAAACCTTCGGCCTGACAGTGCTGGCCATCACCGACCCGACCGGAAACCTGCTGTGGATCTCCGCCGCCCACCCCGGCCGCACCGCCGAGATCACCGCAGCCCGCCGACACCGCATCCCCGCCCACCTACGCCACCACAACCTGGCCGCCATCTGCGACCTCGGCTTCACCAACCTCGACGACCAACCCGGCCCCTACCCCGGCCTACGACCACGCCGCCAACCCCCCGGCCAACCCGACGACCACCCCACCATCATCACCGGCCGCCGACCCGCCCGCGCCCACCCACTAACCCGCCACCAACAAGCCGTCAACAACCTCATCGCCGCCGAACGCGCCACCAACGAACACGGCATCGCCGACCTGAAGAACTGGCGCATCCTCCACCAACTACGCGGCAACCACCACCACGCCACCACCCTGCTCCGCGCCCTCACCGTCCTGACCCAAGACCACATCACCCGCTAACCACCAGCCACAAGACAAACGATCAACCCGAAGATCACCCACCCCACCACCAGCCCACCCACCACCACCAACCCCACAGTCAACACCCCCCGACCAGCCCAAACAGGATGGAACTACTTC
>NZ_JBSFSO010000115.1:0-1025 GCF_053589795.1 Micromonospora sp. NPDC003241
GTCACGGACTTCACCCGCACCGGCCCCTACGACCGGATACTCGACCTCGTCGCCCTCCGATCGGTCTTCGCCTACCGCCGGGCACTGACACGCGGCGGCCGATACCGCTGCGTCGGCGGAACCACCCGAGCCGTGCTACGCACCGCGACCGCGGGCGCACTCCTCGGCCTGGTGACCGGACGTTCGCTCGGCGTACTCGTCGTCGAGGAGGGGCCTGCGCATTTCGAGCCGCTGGCGCGCATGTGCGTCGCGGGAGAAATCGACATCCACCTCGACCGCACCTTCCCGCTCGAGGAGGCTCCGCTCGCCTTGGCCTACGTCGGCGCGGGCCGCGCACTTGGAAAGGTAGTAGTCGAGATCGACTGAACAGCGGGGACCGTCGGGGCCCTACTTGGTCCTGCTGACCGTAACCGTCTTCGTCGACTTCGGGACGTTGGTCGGCGTGGACGATTTCCCATCCGGTGCGGCGGTCTTGGTCACGGTGATGGTCTTCGTCCCCGGTTGCGCCTGCCCCACCTCGGCCTGCTCGGGCACCGATCCACAACCAGCACCCGGTGCTGCACCGCCACAACCGGACCCGGCAGACACCAACCCCACAGCCACCACGGCGGCACCGATCGCGACGACGATCCCGGCCAACAGCTCGCGTGCCATAGATCCAGCCTCCTCCGTCGGACTTCGGACTTCGGACTTCGGACTCTACGTACGATCCGGGCCGCCGCGGCCGACACTGAGCACGCATGTCGGCTCGCCCGCGACAACACCGTCGCGCCACGCCTCTCCGGTGGAGCCAGCAACCGGCCCCGGCTCAGACTGGCGTTCGGCTTCGATGACGTCGACCATGTTGATGGACAGCCCTGCCGCGGAACGAGAGAGCAGTTCGTTAGCGCACGCAACCGAGTCGACTCACGGTGATAGGTTGCGTGCATGTCAGCCTCCGACGTCCCCGAACCTGCCGAGGCCCCTGGACCGCGCCGTACCGCCAAACGCGTGCTCGGCGGTATCGCGCTGATCCTCGGTGCGAT
>NZ_JBSFSO010000116.1:0-1020 GCF_053589795.1 Micromonospora sp. NPDC003241
GTTCGGCCGGACCATGCTGTCGTGGCTGGTCGGCGTCGGTATCCCGGTGGCGCTGTCGATGATCGTCGCGGTGTGGGCGCTGGCCGATCCCGCGGTGAGCAAGGCCAGGCTGGCGGTCTGCGTGCTCAGTCTCGGCGGTTCGGCGCTGCTGTTCGGAATGCTGCTGATGGCCCAGGTCGTGGCGGCGACGGTCGCCCCGATCAAGGGGGTGCGCCAGGCGCTGCGCCGGGTGGAGGACGGCGATCTCGACACCGAGGTCACCCTCTACGACGGCACCGAACTCGGTGACCTGCAGAGCGGTTTCAACCGGATGGTGCACGGCCTGCGCGAGCGCGCGCTGATCGAGGACCTGTTCGGCAAGCACGTCGGCCACGATGTCGCGATGGCCGCGATCGCCTCCCAGCCGGTGCTCGGCGGCACCGAGACCGAGGCCGCCGCCCTGTTCATCGACATCATCGGCTCGACCACCATGGCCGCCACCCGGCCCGCCCCCGAGATCGTCGGCATCCTCAACCGCTTCTTCGACATCGTCGTCGACGAGGTCGAGCGGCACGGCGGCCTGCTCAACAAGTTCGAGGGCGACGCCGCCCTCGCCGTCTTCGGCACCCCTGCTCCCCTGCCCGACCTGGCCGGCTCGGCCCTGTCCTGCGGCCGCGCCATCCAGCGCAGGCTGCGCGACGCCTCCGACCTCGACGCGGGCATCGGCGTCGCCGCGGGCCGGGTCGTCGCGGGCAATGTCGGCACCCACAACCGCTACGAGTTCACCGTCATCGGCGACGCCGTCAACGAGGCGGCCCGCCTGTGCGAGCTGTCCAAGAACTACGACGAACGCCTCCTCAGCTCGGCCACCACCCTCGCCCGCGCCGCCGACTCCGAAACCGCCCACTGGAACCTGGGCGACACCGTCACCCTCCGCGGCCGACTGACCCCCACCCAACTGGCCGTCCCCAGACTCTCCGCACGCACCCCGGACCCGACCACCGCGACCGCCCAATCGACCGAGATGCACTGAGTCGGCCC